>CAYWRQ010000108.1:0-8990 GCA_964460915.1 uncultured Oscillospiraceae bacterium | reverse complement strand
ACAACCATCAAAGACGCCGCCATGGCGATGATCGTATGGGTGCGGATACCGGCCATCTTCAGCCGCGCTTCCCGTTCGTACCCGATCATCATGCCGCATACGGCCGCGACAAACACGCGCAGCAGGTAATCGCCCTGCGTTAAAATGTATTCTTGCATGAGAACTTCTCCTTTCTGCCTTCGCCGGACGGCAAACGCATTTTGCGTCAACGCGGTTTTATGAAAGCGGATGGTTCCGCGGTCTTTCAAGTGTTTGGGAGGGGGAATCGTCTGGAAATGCTGCGAAAATCGCGCAGCAGAGGAAAAAGTGTAAAAGAAAGGCCGGCCATGTTTTCATCCATGACCGGCTGCTGGTATGTCCTGAAAGATCGGAGAAGGATCAGCCTTTAACAGAGCCGATCATAACGCCGCTGACGAAATACTTCTGAACGAAGGGGTAGATAATCATCATTGGGATGATGGAAACCATGATCGAGCAGTATTTGATCAGAGGACGATAGATGTCAACGGTATCCGCGTCAGCATCGGCAACAATCGAGTTTTCTGAAGATTGCAGGACAATCTCACGCAAGGTCAGCTGCAATGGATACAGATCGCGGTTTTTCAGGTAAATAGATGCGTTGAACCATGCATTCCAATGCTGGATTGCGTAGAACAGCACGATAACAGCAATGATGGATTTGGAAACAGGAAGAATGATTTGGAATAGAATCCGGAAATGTCCCGCCCCATCGATCGTAGCAGCTTCAGAAAGTGCTTCCGGAACTTCCGAGAAAGAAGTACGCATAATAATGATATTATATGCGATACAGCACCCAGGTATGATCAAAGACCAATAGGTGTCCAGCATACCGAGGTTGCGGACAACCATGTAGGTCGGGATCAAGCCTCCGTTGAAGATCATGGTAAAGGTAATCATGAAATTAAACGGTTTCTTCCAATACAGCCCCCGGACGCTCATGACATAAGATGCCAGGATGGTCAGGAAGGTGCCGATTGCGGTCGCAGAAACAACGATCAGGATTGTATTCAGGTAGGAACGGACAATAAAACTGTTCTGCATAACCAATCCGTAGCCGCCGAAAGTCATTTCACCTAGAGGGTAAAGGATGATTCCCGAGTGGGCGCTGATTTTCAGCGGGTCGGAAATGGATCCCATCAGGACGTGCCAGACCGGAAGCAGAAAGATTAAGGACAGCAACACCATGAATATGTAGTTAAAGACTGCGAAGATTTTTTCGCCCTTTGAACGTTTTAACATAAAATTACCCTCCTTTCTTACCACAAGCTGGATTCGCCAATCTTACGGCTGAAAGCATTGGCGACAAACAGCACGATAAAGTTGACGACAGAGTTGAAGAAGTTAATAGCGGTCGAATAGCTATAGTCCGCGTCCTGGATACCAACACGGTATACGTAGGAGGCGATGACGTCCGCTGTTTCATAGGTCGCAGGAGAGTACATCAGGATTGTCTTTTCATAGCCGACGTTCATGATCTGGCCAAGACGGAGAATCAGCAGAACAACGATCGTTGACGCCAACTCTGGCAGCGTGATGTAAATCGTTTGTTTCCAGCGGCTTGCGCCGTCGATAACGGCTGCTTCGTAAAGCTGCTGGTCAATGGCGGCCAGAGCAGAAATAAAGATGATTGAATTGTAGCCGAGGTGCTGCCAGAGGTTGGACCCAATATAAAGGGTTCTGAACCATTCCGGCCGAGAAATCAGCGCTCCGCCTGTATCGCCAAACAGAGCTGCCAGCTGCGTTAAAATACCGTCTGATTTGGTGAAGTCCTGTAAAATCGAAACAACGACAACAATCGAAATAAAGTAAGGCAGATATGAGATCGTCTGCGTCACTTTTTTAAACTTCAAGTTTCGAATCTCGTTCAGGCAGAGGGCAAATATAATGGGCAGCGGGAAGGAGAAAATCAAACCATAAAAACTGATGAGCAGGGTATTGCGGATCAGTCTCCAGAAGTATACCGAGTTGAAAAAACGAACGAAATTAGCAAACCCAACCCAACTGGAGCCAAATATACCCTTCTTAATTGAATAATCCTCAAAGGCCATCAATATACCGCCCATAGGGATGTAATTGAAAATAATAAAGTATGCAATAACCGGAATTGCCATCAAATAAACAGCTTTATTCATTCGCCAGTCGCGCTTGATCAGCCGCTTTCGCATAGCTTTTTCTTTTTGCTTTTCAGTCATGGCCAAAGGTTCCGTTTTTGTCATAACGATCCTCCCAGTTCAATGTAAACGAAAAAACGGGGTGGATGAGGAAAATTCACCCCGTTTATGGCAAATTAATAGGTACGGTTGTTGTAACGGTCAAGCGCGGCCTGTCTCAGTTCGATGCAGCGTTCAATGCCCATCGACTTCAGGGTTTCACGATAGCTATCGTAATCGTCGAGGTTCATCTGTCCCATGATAAACTTAACGTTGCATTCCTGTACATAGGTCTCGATATCCGTATACAGCGAAGCAGATTCGGTGCCTTCGTCAGAGGTCATGGTCATACGAGTCGGCAGGGTATTGGCAGGCGCATATTTCTTCCAGATCTTGTAGCCATCCTGCTTGATCTGAGTGGAGCATTCGACCTGCATGCCTTCATAACGGATCGGAGGATTCTTGGCAGAATACTTGACCAGAACCATGCCGGAGGACAGTCCATCGGGGTTGGAATAACGATAATCATAATCAATCAGTCTGCCGGTAGAGGTAGAAGCGTCTTCATGCCATACGGTGCCTTCAACATCCTCGCAGCCGTAGTTCGCATTCAGAGCAACATCAACCGCATAGAAGCCATCGTTCCAGCGCATTGCGATTTCCAGATTGTCAGAATCTGCGGAGAAGCAGACGCAACCGCCATGCAGCATTGAAGAATAAGTATTGTCACGGTAAGCAGGTTCTACATAGGTCGGATCGTCCAAATCCTTGGTAGGCTGCTGTACGCCGACGTAGCACAGATCAGGGTTAGAAGCGCCGCGGGAAACATAGGTATTATCCAGACGGGTGCCATAGTCGGTCAGTGCGCCGACCTGGTCGTTGAGGATCATATCGTTGTCAGCGGTAACGCCGCTGGAAGAACGGGTCGCAAAGTCCGGATCCAGCAAACCTTTCTGATACCAGTCATTGAGCAGAACCAGATAATCATGATACTGATCATCCAAAGGACCATACTGAACAACACCGTCTCTCTGATAGAAATAGGGAGCGGTATCGTAGCCGGCCATAAACTCACCGGTGTCAATTCCATATTTAGAGGTATAGAAAGGAGCCTTGATGCCAAGCTGATCTTTAAATGCGGTCAAAACCGTTTCCCACTCGGAATAGGTGGTCGGTACGTCCATGCCTACCTGGTCCAGGTAATCCTGACGGATGGACAGACCATAGTCCGCGTAAATCTCGTTCGGGTCGATATCCGACCAGATACCCCACATACCGTACAGCTTGCCGGTATCAGAATAAGAAGCCTGTCTCAGATCATCATGGTTCGAAAGCCAGGAAGCGTAGTTGGGCGTCCAGTCAAGATGTTCCGCGACATCGACAAAATATCCGTCGTCAATCGCTTTATCCTGACCGCCGCGATAGCTATATGTGCTCTGGGCAGGATATCCATAGATCATATCCGGCATTTCATCAGACGCGAACAGCAGCTGGAAGGATTCGGCCTCAGAGCCGGAAGCCGGAACGATAAAGTTGATATGCACGCCGGTTTTTTCTTCATACCACTGGAAAAATTCGGAATCATTGAAATCTGCCAGCTCAGCCATAGAACCCGCGTTCGGATACCAATAGTCGAGCGTTACGCCGTCCGCCAGGGGGTAGGTCTGCTGGTTCACTTCTCCGTCCACGACGTCAGACTGCACCTCCGGAACCGAAGTTTCGCTGGTTTCCGAGGAAGTTTCCTTGCTGGTCTCAGAGGAGGAAGACGTAGAATCGTCGTTGGAGGATGTGCTGGTGGTGCTGCTGCCGCCGCAGGAAGCAAATGTGGATGCAGCCATAGCGCAGATCAGCAGCGTTGTCAGAATTTTTTTCGTTTTCATGTGTGTAACCTCCCAAAATACTACAATTATTGCAGCGAGCTGAAAGGGATTCAGGACTCGCTATGTTACCGCAGGACTTATCAAAACATAGACAAAAATCTATTTCATCGACAAGTGCTTTCGTCGAAATCACTGTATCATTTTTTCTAAACTGTTTCAAGTAGCATTTTCACGCCAAAAACTATCGTTTTCAGAACAAGTCTAATTTTGATACACTTATCATTTTCTGACACTTCATATTCATAATCAGAACCTAAAGAGAAACTGCGGAGGCATATACAACACTTATCCGCCATGAAATAAGCGAGAAAACGGGCAGCGGAGAACTGTCCGTTTTCTCATGGCCAGCAATCCGAAATTAGAAGTTGCGCTGCGAATAACGATCTACAGCGGCCTGCTTCAATTCGATGCAGCGTTCAATACCCATCGACTTCAGGGTATCCCGATAGCTATCATAATCATCCAGGCTCATCTGTCCCATGATGAACTTAACGTTGCATTCTTCTACATAGGTTTCGATATCAGTGTACAGCGACGAGTACTCGGTGCTTTCGTCCGAAGTCATCGTAATCCGGTAAGGAATCGCGTTGACGGGTTCATAGGTCTCCCAGATCTTGTAGCCTTGCTGCTTGATTTCGGTAGCGTTTTCGATCTGCATGCCCATGTAGCGGATCGGCGGGTTCTTCATCGAGTATTTAACCAGGACGGTGCCGGAGGACAGTCCATCGGGGTTCGAGTAACGATAATCATAGTCCGCCAATCTTCCGGTCGAGGTTGTGTCATCATAGTGCCAAACGGTTCCTTCGAAATCTTCAGTACCGTAGTTGGCGTTCAGCGCGACATCAACTGCATAGAAACCATCGCACCAACGGATTGCTTCTTCCAGGTATTCTGATTCAGCCGAGAAGGAGACAAAGAAGCCAGCCAGCATATTTTCAAAGTTGTTCAGTCTGTACGCAGGCTCTACGTAGGTCGGATCATCCTTATCCTTTGTAGGCTGCGGAGCGGCGACGTAGCAGAGATCAGGGTTGGTTGCGCCACGGGAGATGTAGGTATCGTCCAAACGGGTGCCATAGTCGGTCAGAGCGCCGACCTGGTCGTTGAGGATCATGTCGTTATCAGCGGTAATACCAGTAGAAGAACGGGTCGCGAAGTCGGGATCAAGCAGTCCTCTCGACCACCAGTCGTTAAGCAGTTCCAGGTAATCGCGGTACTGATCGTCCAGAGGACCATACTGGACAACGCCGTCTCTCTGGTAGAAGTAAGGAGCGGTGTCATAACCAGCCATAAAGTCGCCGTATACATCGATACCGTATTTAGAGGTATACAGAGGAGCGGTAATGCCCAGCTGATCCTTAAAGGCAACCAGAACCTCTTCCCATTCGGAATAGGTCGTCGGAACATCCATTCCCACCAGATCCAGGTAATCCTGGCGGATCGACATACCCTGGTCGGCGTAGGTAACACCCAGCTCAACGTTGACGCACAGACCGCACATACCATACATCATGCCGGAGTCGGAATAAGCCGCTTCCCGCCAGTCATCGTTGTTGTCCAGCCAAGAAACATAGTTGGGCGCCCAATCAAAATATTGCGTCAAATCGACAAAATAGCCATCATCAATTGCTTTGTCTTCGCCGCCGCGGTAGGACTGTCCGGTGCCATTGGAGTAAACCATATCCGGGAACGAATCCGACGCGAACAGCAGCTGGAAGGATTCTGTCTCAGTGCCGGAAGCGGGAACGATAAAGTTGATGTGGATACCGGTCTTTTCTTCATACCATTTAAAAAACTCGGAATCGTTAAAGTCAGCCAGCTCTGCCATAGAACCCGCCTGCGGATACCAGAATTCCAGGGTAATTCCATCGGCAATTGGATAAGTCTGCTGGTTGACCTCGCCGTTGACGATGTTTGACGGGGTGCTAGCCTCATCGCCGGTTTCACTGGCTTCAGAGGACTCGGTGCTGCTTTCGCTGGCAGGCGTGCTGCTTTCAGCAGGAGTCGAGCTGCTGGTGGAGCCGGTATTGCTGTTTCCGCAGGATCCTAAGATAGAGGTGGCCATCGCACAGATTAACAAAACTGCCAATGTCTTTTTCGTTGTCATCATAGAAGCCTCCTATAGTTTTGCCTGTCTCAGATTTGAACAGGCGGTTTGGTATGCGGACCGCTGCAGGGCGCATCCGCATAAGAATGAAAAAGCCCTCCAATTGAAAAGCTGCGCAAGGACAAATGAATTGACCAAATTAACGAAATTTTCTCAATTGAAATGGATTTTTTATTGATTTTATCCTATCATAATTCGGCCAGACTTGCAAGTATCAAAAAAGCGCATGGAAGTATCATTTTCAGAACAGTTCTAATTTTGACTACGTTTTGTAACCAATTGACTGACTCCCAGTTAATTTTCGTGGACGGTCACGGACCGTTTTTCCGACGCGGCCATGTCACAGCGAATCAAACGAGTGAGAGCGTTCGACGTATGTTTTGCCCCGTAGGATAGGAAAATATGCCGTCATTCAAAACGCGAAGATTCTTCGCGGACGCTCAGAATGACAGACGGGGCGTGGCGAACACGCGGGGAGGGTTGCGTTTGTGGTCAAAATTTGGTATTATAGAATTACAAATTTTCGGAGAGGATGGATAGGCTTGAAAAAGATCTTGGTGACGGGCTTTGACCCATTCGGCGGAGAGACGGTAAACCCGGCGTGGGAGGCCGTGCGGCGGCTCCCGGGGGAAATCCATGGAGCGGAGATCATCCCGCTGATGATCCCGACGGTGTTCGGCCAGGCGGCGGAGACAGTCCTGCGCGAGGTCGGGCAGCTGCGGCCGGACGCGGTGATTTCCGTCGGGCAGGCGGCCGGGCGGTGCGCGATTACGCCCGAACGGGTGGCAATCAATGTCCAGAGTGCATCGATTGCCGATAATGCCGGGCAGCGGCCGTTCGAGCAGCCGGTCGTCCCGGGCGGGCCGGATGGGTATTTTTCGCTGCTGCCGGTGGTGAAAATGGTGGAAAGCATCCGGGCAGAGGGGCTTCCGGCCAGCATCTCCAACACGGCGGGCACCTTTGTCTGCAATGATGTGATGTACCGTCTGCTGCACGCCTGCCATACCCGCTATCCGGATATGATCAGCGGCTTTATCCACGTCCCCTGCATCCCGGAGCAGAATGTGTCCCATCCAGAGCGGTTCGGGATGGCACTTGCGGACATCGTCCGGGGGTTAACGGCTGCAGTCGGCGCCGTCGCGGCGGTCCTGCCGGAGCGGTAAGGGTTTTGCAAATATTTATTATTGCCGTTAATCAATGAACCTATAAACAGAAAGTTTACAAAATCGTTCTATCAAAGTCACTTTCTCATGGTAAAATATAAAAGTAAAATAGAGAAGAACAGGGGGAAAATCTGTAAAAGCTGCCCGTGGGGAATCGCGGGCTGCCCTGGAGAAAGGACAATGACGAATGGAAAATTTGAACACGCGCTGCGGAAGGTATGCACAGCTATGTAAAGAAACGACCTCAATCCCCCTGGAACTGTACGATGAGAACCAGGTCAAAAAGGGACTTCGGGATAAAAACGGTGCCGGCGTGCGGGCGGGGCTGACCAACATTTCGCAGATTGTCTCCTTTGCGGAGGAGGACGGGAAAAAGGTCCCGTGCGAGGGGAAGCTTTATTACCGCGGGATCGACGTGGAGGACCTGACCCGCGGGTTTATCCGGGAAAACCGGTTTGGCTTTGAGGAGACGGCTTACCTGCTGCTGTTTGGGCGGCTGCCGGGTCCGGAAGAGCTGCGGGAGTTTCAGGAAACCTTGGCCGAGTGCCGGACGCTCCCCCGCAATTTTACCCGGGATGTGATCATGAAGGCGCCCAGCCGGGATATTATGACTTCCCTGTCTAAAAGCGTGCTGATGCTTTCGTCCTATGATAAGCGGGCGGACGATATTTCGATTGAGAATGTGATGTGCCAGTGCCTGGAGCTGATCAGTGTGTTCCCGATGATCTCGGTCTACGGCTACCAGGCCTACAACCATTATATTCGGAACAAGAGCCTGTATATTCACCGTCCCCACCCGGAGCTGTCCACGGCGGAAAATTTCCTGCGAATGCTTCGCCCGGATAAGAAGTATACGCCGCTGGAGGCAAGGGTCCTGGATTTGGCTTTGGTGCTGCATATGGAGCACGGCGGCGGCAACAACTCGACCTTTACGATCCACGTAGTTTCCTCCTCCGGCACCGACACCTATTCCGCGGTCGCGGCGGCCCTCGGCTCCCTCAAAGGCCCGAAGCACGGCGGCGCCAACATCCAGGTTGTGCAGATGATGAAGGATCTGAAGGCTCACGTCAAGGACGTCCGGGATGAGGAGGCGGTCGCGGATTACCTGACCCGGCTGTTAAACCGGGAGGCCTTTGACCATAAGGGGCTGATTTATGGGATGGGCCACGCGGTCTACACCAAATCCGATCCCCGCTGTCAGATTTTTAAGCAGTATGTCGGCGCACTCAGTAAAGAAAAGGGTAGGATGAAGGATTATGAGCTATATACGATGGTAGAGCGGCTCGCCCCGCAGGTCATTGCCCGGAACCGCCGGATTTATAAGGGCGTCAGCGCCAACGTCGATTTTTATTCCGGGCTGATTTATTCGATGCTGGACATCCCGGAGGAGCTGTATACGCCGATGTTTGCGATTGCCCGCATTGTCGGATGGAGCGCCCACCGGCTGGAGGAACTGATCAACGTGGATAAAATCATCCGCCCGGCCTATATCAGCGTCGGGGAGATGCAGGCGTATCATCCGCTGGAGGAAAGGCAAGCACAGCCTGCACTGTGTCCGGCGCGGCCGTGTCACAGCGCACCGAACGAGTGAGACTGCTCGACGTATGTTTTGCCGTTTATTTTCCGCAGGAAAGGCTGTTGTTAGATTTGTACATGAACGCGGGAGTCGATG
>CAYWRQ010000107.1:4540-9007 GCA_964460915.1 uncultured Oscillospiraceae bacterium | reverse complement strand
CAAATAATTTTTGACTGAACTTGGCTTCCGTCCGCCGGCATGGCTGGCGGGAGCCTTTCCTTTTCAAAACATCACAGGAGGTCATTCCCATGAACAAAGCTGTAAGAAAAGCAGTTATCGCTGGCAACTGGAAAATGAACAAAACCCGTCCGGAAGCAAAAGAACTGATCGACGCGATCAAACCGCTGGTTGCGGACGCCGGCTGCGAAGTGATCTGCTGCGTACCTTTTACGAACCTTGAGACTGCTCTGGCCGCTACCGCCGGCTCCAACGTCAAAGTCGGTGCTGAGAACTGCCACTTTGAGAAATCCGGCGCATATACCGGCGAGATTTCTGCCGATATGCTGGCGGAGATGGGCGTTGAATATGTTGTCCTGGGCCATTCCGAGAGAAGACAGTACTTTGCTGAGACCGATGAGACGGTCAACAAGAGACTGAAAGCCGCTCTGGCTGCCGGCCTGAAGCCCATCCTGTGTGTCGGCGAAATGCTGGCTGACCGTGAAAACGGCATCACCGCTGAGCTGGTCGCTATGCAGACCAAGATTGCGCTGAAGGGCGTAACCGCTGAGGACATGAAGAATATCATCATCGCTTACGAACCCGTTTGGGCAATCGGCACCGGCAAGACCGCTACCGCTGAGCAGGCAAACGAGGTCTGCGCCCTGATCCGCGCAACCCTCGCATCCCTCTACGGTGAAGCTGTTGCTGAGGCTACCACCATCCAGTACGGCGGCTCTATGAACGCTAAGAACGCTGAAGAGCTGCTGGCTCAGCCCGACGTCGACGGCGGCTTGATCGGCGGCGCTTCTCTGAAGGCTCCCGATTTCGCAACTATCGTTGCGGCTGCTACCAAGGGCTAATTTCCTATAACTTGATATGAGCAGGGCGGTGTGGGCAGAATCGGCCTGTATTCGCTCTGCTTTTTCCCTGACACCAAAGGCTCTGCCTCTGGACTCTGCCAGCCCTTTAAAAAGGGCTGGATCCTAAACTCCTTTCCCTCACTCCGGAAGCCGGCGGGAATTTGTGCCCAGACGCTCTGCGCGTCTGTCGACTCTCCGGGGGTTTTGTCTTGTGTTTATCCTATCGGATGGCTATGTAAACCCGATTGGGGCAAACCAAATCCCACGATATTTTCGGTTAGGGTCTTGTATTTTGTGGGGGATGAGTTTGCAATAATCGTCGGATTGTGATGTAAACCCGGGCGGGACAATCTCCAACCCTACGATGTTTTCAGTTAGGTTCCTGCATTTTTGTAGGGAACGGTTTTGACCGTTCCGCGTTCGTGCACAAACCGCATATTTCATGCCAACTAATTGCGGGAATAAACGGGCAAACGTGCGGGTAAGGTTTCAATAACCATCGGGATTGTGATGTAAACCCGGGCGGAGCAGAGCCCCGCCTCTACAAATGCATTCGGTTGGAAATTTTAGAACGATAACCCCGCGTGGAACAGAGTATCGAAGACTGTGAGCTTGTCGAGCAGTCTCACGCGTTGCCCCGCGTGTACCTCAGGCCGCGGCGAACTCAGTGCAGGCTGTGCCTGCCCGCGTGCACCTCAGGCCGCGGCGGACAAGAAAGTTTTTGCCCAGCTTTTTTCAAAAAGCTGGCTGGTGAGAAAGGATTGATTTCCAATGGCTAAGAAACCTGTTGCTTTGCTGATTATGGACGGTTTCGGGAAGAACCCGTCGGATTACGGCAATGCAATTGCTGCTGCAAATACCCCAAATCTTGATAAACTCATGGCGACCTGCCCGAATACGCTGATTGAAGCGTCCGGGCTTGCTGTCGGTCTGCCGGACGGGCAGATGGGCAACTCGGAGGTCGGCCACACCAACATCGGCGCCGGCCGTGTCGTGTACCAGATGCTGGTCAAAATCACCAAGGATATCCAGGACGGCGTTTTCGCAAAGAACCCCGCGCTGATCCATTCGATTGAGAACGTAAAGGCGCATGGCGGCGCTCTGCACCTGATGGGCCTTCTGTCTCCCGGCGGCGTACATTCTCACCAGGAGCACCTCTATGGCCTTCTGCAGATGGCAAAGGATAATGGGATTGAAAAGGTGTATGTTCATGCCCTGCTCGATGGACGTGACGTTCCGCCGTCTTCCGCTGCGGAATATATGAAAGAGCTGTGCGCGAAGATGGACGAAATCGGTGTCGGCAAGGTTGCGACCGTGATGGGCCGTTACTATGCGATGGATCGTGACAACGCCTGGGATCGCGTTGAGAAGGCGTATGCCGCGATGGTTTACGGCGAGGGCGTCGAAGGCTGCTGCCCCGTTCAGGCGATTGAGGACAGCTATGCAAACGGTGTCACCGATGAGTTCATGCTTCCCACCGTTGTCGACAAAAACGGCATGATCAAGGAAAACGATTCGGTTATCTTCTTCAATTTCCGTCCTGACCGCGCCCGTCAGATCACCCGTGCCTATGTAGACCCCGATTTCACCGGTTTTGCGCGCAGAAAAGGCTTCTTTAAGCTCCACTACGTCTGCATGGCGCAGTATGACGCGACGATGCCCAATGTTGAGGTTGCGTATCCTCCCGAAGCGCTGACCAAGACCTACGGCGAGATTATTGCGGAAAATCATATGACCCAGCTGCGCATCGCGGAGACGCAGAAGTACGCCCATGTCACCTTCTTCTTCAACGGCGGCGAGGAAAAGACCTTCCCCGGCGAAGACAGGATCCTGGTTCCGTCTCCCGACGTCCCGACCTTTGACCTGAAGCCGGAAATGAGCGCGTATGAAGTCACCGACAAGGTTGTCGAAGCGATTGAGTCGGACAAGTACGACACGATCATCCTCAACTGGGCCAACTGCGATATGGTCGGCCACACCGGTATCTTCGACGCCGCTGTCAAGGCGGTCGAAGCGGTCGACACCTGTGTCGGCAGAACGGTTGACGCGATCCTCGCAAAGGGCGGCGCTGCGCTGATCACCGCTGACCACGGCAACGCGGAAAAGATGTGCGAGCCGGACGGTTCTCCGTTTACGGCCCATACCACCAACCTGGTTCCGCTGGTTCTGGTCGGATACGACTGCAAGGGCCTCAAGGACGGCGGCAAGCTGGCCGACCTTGCGCCGACGATGCTCGAAATCCTGGGCATCCCGCAGCCGAAGGAAATGACCGGCGAGAGCTTGATTGCACAGTAAAAATACGATTTGTTTGCTGCAGGCCTGCCTGTAACCGGCAGGCCTGTATTTATGCGGCCGCTTTCCGCAGGAGGGAAGCCGCCGCGCCGATAGAAATAGGAAAAGGCTTTTGGCCCCATAACCGGACGGCTGTCGGGCCGCAATGAAGGATGGACATGAAAATGAAGGCGATTTTAAAAAAAATAACGTCGCTTCTGCTGGCGGCGATTCCGGCGGCAGCGGCTTTTTCGACGACGGCTTTTGCCGATTGGGAGCCGTATAGTGAAGCACGGTGGAAATACAGTTTCCCCGACGGCAGCTATGCTTCAAGCGGCTTTGTCGAGGTGGAAGGGCAGTGGTATCTGTTCAGCGAGGACGGGTATATGCTGACCGGCTGGCACCTAATTGACGGGAACTGGTACCTGATGCCCGGAACCGGCGAGCGGCTGACCGGCTGGCAGAAAAACGGCGGACAATGGTATTATTTTAACGCGGACGGCGTCATGCAGAGCGGCTGGCTTCAGCTGTCCGACGGCTGGTATTATCTGGACGAGTCGGGCAAAATGCAGACCGGTTGGAAGCAGATTGGCGGCAGCTGGTACTTCTTTAATGGCGGAGGGAAGATGCAGACCGGCTGGCTGCAGCAGGGGAGCAAGTGGTACTTCCTAAACGGCGGCGGCGCGATGCAGACCGGCTGGGTACATACCGGCGGCAAATGG
Source organism: uncultured Oscillospiraceae bacterium (assembly GCA_964460915.1). Classification (GTDB taxonomy): domain Bacteria; phylum Bacillota; class Clostridia; order Oscillospirales; family Ruminococcaceae; genus Faecivivens. The sequence goes on along the minus strand of CAYWRQ010000107.1, from coordinate 5,154 downwards.
TACTACATGAATGGCAGCGGCGTCATGCAGACCGGCAGCCAGACGATCGGCGGGGTCAGCTATACATTCTCTTCCTCCGGCGTCCTGCAGGATGGGACTCCGCCCGCATCGGCCCTGGGAACCGCCGATCTCAGCGGCGCGCAGACGCTTTTAAACGGGCAGCAGCTGTATCCGCAGACAACCTCCGACAGCGCGCTGAACCACCTGGTTTCGGGCTGGATATCGGAAAATTTGACAGGGTCGATGGACACCTTTACGAAGGTCAAGGCGGCCTATGATTACCTGCTGGATCATATCACCTACGGTACCAACGAGAAGCCGATTGTCAGTACCGACGGCATGACGATGGAGCAGCTGATGGATCTGTATTTCGGCGGCCCCGAGTACAACGCCCGTGTGCTTTTGGAGACGGAAAAGGGGACGGAGGAGAATTTTGCCGCGGGCTTTGCGGCGATTCTCCGTTCGATCGGCCTGGACTGCGGCGTGACGGAAGGAATTGTGTACCAGGACACTTCTCTGAAAAACGGGGTGTCTTCGACCTGGGTGACAGTCACGATAAACGGCAAGGAGTACATCTTTGACGCTGCATCAGACCAGAAATCGGGCAGCCGGTA
>CAYWRQ010000107.1:0-4440 GCA_964460915.1 uncultured Oscillospiraceae bacterium | reverse complement strand
TCCTCTGTTTTCAGGGTGCTTGCGTTTTGCGCTTTATTGCGGTATACTATACTATATTGACGGATTTTTTATTTCCGTGTCATATTTTTTGTAAAGGAACGATGAAAAATGGAAACCTTTGACCGCGCATACATGATGGAACAGCTTACAAATCTGCTGGCAATCGACTCAACCTCCGGGCAGTACCGCGAGATTCAGGATTATACGGCAAACGAGATGAAAAAGCTGGGCTATACCCCGGTCACGCTGCGCAAGGGGGGCGTCTGGTGCGATCTCGGCGGAGAGGGGAACAGCTTGTGCATCCTGTCCCACCTGGACGATATCGGCCTGATGGTGCGGCATATTTTCCCCAACGGCACGTTAAAGGTTGTGCCGGTGGGCGGCCTGCGCGCCTGCGCGGCGGAGCATGAGAACGTCCGGGTCCATTCCCGCGGAGGTGTTTATACGGGTACGGTGCAGCGCATCCAGTCCTGTGTCCATGTTACGCCGCCGGATGTGTACAATGCAGCGGCCGACTACGACAAAAACATCTGCATTGTGCTCGACGAGGATGTACTTACAGCCGAGGATGTCCGGGCGCTGGGTATCCGGGTGGGCGATATTGTCGCGCTGGATTCCCATTTGACCTTAGCGGGCGATTTCATCAAGTCCCGCTTTATCGATGACAAAGCCTGCTCGGCAGTGCTGCTGACGCTGATGAAGTACATGAGCGAGAACCATATCACCCCTGCCCGCAACGTTACCGCTTACTTTACCTTCTTCGAGGAGATCCTGCACGGCGGCAGCTGGATCCCGCCCCAGACCGAGGACCTGATCGCGCTGGATATCGCTCCCGTCGGCCCGGAGCAGACCTCCGACGAACATAAGGCGACGATTTTTGCCAAGGACTCCCGTTTCCCGTATAACATTGAGCTGACAAACGAACTGGTGGACGCCGCTGAAAAGGCCGGAATCAATTATGAGATCGACGTATTTACGCCCGGCTATGGCACCGACTGCGACCCGGCATTGCAGGCGGGGTACGATGTCCGCCACGCGGCGATCGGGCACGGCTGCCTTGCCTCTCACGGCTATGAGCGTACCCATATCGATTCGCTGGAACAGATGTATGGGCTTTTAAAAGCGTATGTATTGGGAGAGTAAATGCCGAAAGGCAGCGTAAAGTTAGGCTGTTCCGCAGCAACTGAAAGGAGGTTGTCATTTGATCACTAAAGACGAATTTACCGCCCTTTATCGGGAAAAGATTACCCGCCGTGGCGCGGAAAAGCTGTTGGAATGGATGGGGAAGGCGGACTTTTTTACGGCGCCCGCCTCAACCCGGTACCATCTGGCCTGCGCCGGCGGGCTGATGGAGCACAGCGTCCACGTCTATCAGCGGCTGCGGCAGCTGGTGCAGAGCGAGTATCCGCAGGAGTGCCCTTATTCAGAGGAAACCCTTGCGGTCTGCGGCCTGCTCCACGACCTGTGCAAGGTTAATTTTTATAAGGAGGACACCCGCAACGTCAAGGAAAACGGCGTTTGGGTGCAGAAGCCGTTTTACACGGTGGACGAACAGATTCCCTATGGCCACGGGGAAAAGAGTGTGTTTATCATCGAACGGTTTGTCCGGCTGTCGCTGGAGGAGGCGATCGCCATCCGATTCCATATGGGCGGATTCGACGCAAGGCCGGGGGACAACAGCGTTTCGGTCGCTTTCGAGCGGTACCCTTTGGCCATTTTGCTCCATTTGGCCGATCTCCAGGCGAGCTATCTGGACGAATCGCGCGGATAAAAAGGAATCCCGCCGAAGGGATTCCTCCGGCGGGACGCGTTTGTATGAAAAAGATTATTGCTGAGCGAACCATTCGTCGAGCTGTTTCTGTTTGGCGTCCATGATGTCCTGCAGACCGGCAGCATAGAGCTTGGCATTGTATTCGTCGATTGTTGCTTCGAGATCAGCTACGGCGCCGAAAGCCAGCGGCTTCTGATACTCGGATTCAACGGAGGTGCAGTTCGCAACCTGGTCGGTGACGACGGTCGAGTCGAAGCTGAAGCCGTAAGCGACGGACTTGGTCATCGAATCGTTGTAATCGCGGTACTGATCCCAGATATCGACGGGGTTTCCGGCCCAGGCATGGCCGATAAACTGGTTGGGCTGTGCCCAGCCGTAGTCGTTGTGGGTGGCAACGCTCTGTGCGTCGATCCCTTCCGGATAAGCGGCCTGTCCGTTTTCGTCTTCGATCCAGTCTTCGCCCTCAATGCCCCAGTTGAGCAGGTCGCTGAAATCACCGTTGGTGTAGATAAAGTTCATAAACTGTGCGGCCTTAACCTTGTCCTCCGCAGCGTTTACGAGCGAGTAAACCAGCGAGCTGATCGAAGCGTTGGACTTGATGCCGTATTCGCTGATCGGGATGACAACCGTCTCATAGCCGGTCTGGGCGAGCTTTTCAACGGTGGTATTGGGCTTGTAGTAGCAGATAAACGAATAGGTATTGCCTGCTTTCATCAGGACCTCGCCCGAATCAAGGGTTGTGGCAATATCGGCCGAGGTGTAGCCCGCGTCGAACCAGCGCTTTGCAATCGAGCAGAAGTCATAGTACTGCTCCGATTCAAACCAGTTGGTGATGGTCTTGTCCTGCGCAAAATTGCCCAGGACGCCGAAGTTGTTGCCCAGGCCGTCGTACCAGGAATACGGGCAGTTCGCCATAATGCCATTGCCAAGGCCGACGATGTTCGGATGGGCTTCTTTTACGGCAGCATACATATCATCGATCTGCTGGAAGGTGGACATATCGTTGGCGGTAACGGAGAAATCATCCACCGACAGGCCTAGCTCGTCAAAGATATCCTTGCGGCAGACAATCCCGGCGGGGAAGCCCCATTCCTTCATCTCGGTAAAGCCGCATAGGAACCCGCCGACGTCACCGGCATAGTACGCGTCGCCCATCTGTTCTTTAATCCCGGTGATGTATTCCTCATAGTCGTACAGGTTTACCAGATAACCGGCATCCATATAAGTCGGGAAAGAAGCGGAGAAAATCGGCGCGACATCGAGCGGCTCGTTGGCCGCCAGGGAAACGGAGATGGTCGAGTTGTAGGAACCGAAGGTCATCGGCATCATATCGACGGTCATATTCAGTTCCTGCATGGTCAGCTCGTTGGCCTTTTCAACGATGGTCGATTGATTGGCGCCTTCTGCGGCAACCAGGTACATAAAATGTACTTCATAGGGTTCCTCATCAAAATTGATGGAGGTGTCCGTGCTGTTTTCGCCGGATTCCGAAGCGGAAGCGGATTCGGAGGATTGGCTGGCCGCAGCGGAGGAAGCAGGCGTAGAGGAGGGTTCGCTGCCCTTTCCGCAGCTTGCCATAGATACGGCAAGAGATGCAGTCAAAAGCGCGCAAAGAAGTTTTTTGCTCATAGTATAGACCCCTTTCAATGTCGTAACGTTCTGCTGAATGTTGTATAGTTATTATAGCATTGGAACGAAATTTTTTCACTCAATTTCTTATCCAAACACCCAGAAATATTATCTTTTGTTAAAACGTTCTACTGGAAAAGGAGCTTATATGCAGGAAATCATTTATGAACAACCAAGCTTTTTGAAAAGCCCGGACGAGCTGGCGTTCATATGGCGGACAGAAATGGCGGACGGTTCGCTCAGCTGTACGCCGGTGCATTGGCATTCTGCCGTCGAGGTGACGCTGGCGATCCATAATCCGCTGCTTCTGCATACCAGAGGAAAGACATACCGGATTGAAGAAGGGGACTTTGTCTATGTAAACAGTGGAGAACCGCATCAGACAGAAGCCGTCCATCATGATGATACGGTTCAGTGTCTGGTTACATTGTTTTCCGATGAAATGTTCCGCAGTATCTGTCCGGATTTTGACCGGTATGAGTTTGTAATTCCTTCTGGGCATCCGGGAAGAAAAGAGATTATAGAGTCTTTGAAAAAAATTGACGTCTGCCGTCAGCATCCGTCTCCATGTGATCAGGGACTGATTAATGCGGAACTTTGGCGGGTTGTATATCTCCTGTTGGAAAATTTCCGTGTTTTGAAAAAAGGAGAGGAAATCCCGCAAGCGAAACAAAAAGACTACCTTGCAAAGCAGGCCATGGAATATATTGATCAAAATTTCCAAAGCTGCCTGACTTTGGAAATGATTGCCGGGAAGGTTGCTTTGCAGCCCAATTATTTCTGCCGGTATTTTAAGAAGTATGTCGGGATGAGTGTCGGGCAGTATCTGGCCAGGGCGCGTCTCCGCTATGCGTTGGCATATATGACTGATATGGGGGCTTCGGTGGTCGAAAGTGCGTTTCAGGCGGGGTTCCCGTCGGCAGGGGCCTTCAATGAGTGCTGCCAGCGGGTCTATGGGGTCACCCCGACCCAGTATAGGCGCCAGCAGACGGAGAAAAAAGAAGCGGGCAAGTAAGAAAAACGCCTTTTATAACTGCGGA
>CAYWRQ010000106.1:6515-9272 GCA_964460915.1 uncultured Oscillospiraceae bacterium | reverse complement strand
CGGACCGGGCCGGTCATGCCGAGGTCGGAAATATAAGCGGTCCCCTTTTCGAGAATCTGCTCGTCCGCCGTCTGGACATGGGTATGGGTGCCGACCACCGCCGAAACCCGCCCGTCCAGATAATAGCCCATCGCCAGCTTCTCCCCGGTCGCTTCGGCGTGAAAATCGACAATCGTAAAGGTCGCCGGGTTTTCGCGGATGATCTTATCGACCGTCTGGAAGGGGTCGTCCAGCGGTTCCATGTAGACAACGCCCAGAACGCTGATCACCAGCATCGTGTAGCTCCCGCCGTCCAGGACAAAATACCCCTCTCCGTAGGGACATTGCGGGAAATTCGCCGGGCGCAGAAGGTTCGGGTGATCCGGGAGGTAATCATAGATTTCCCGGCGCCTGAAGGAGTGGTTGCCGCCGGTCAGGACGTCGATGCCGCTGTCAAAAAGGTGGCCCGCGGAGGAGGGCAGGACCCCGTTGCCGACCGCTGAGTTTTCGCCGTTGGCAATGACCACGTCGACCCCATACATCCGCTTAAAGGCCGGCAGCTTCTCCCGGACAAATTCGCAGCCGGGCGCGCCGACAACGTCCCCGATTAAGAATACCCTCATGCCTGTTCCTCCGCCCTAGGCTCAATGCTGTCGCGCAGGGCGGTCAGCTCGGCTTCGGTAAACGTATATTTCTTTTCGCAGAAGTGGCAGCAGACCTCCGCCACATGGTCCTCGCGGATGATTGCATCCAGCTCCTTTCTGCCCAGCGAGCAGAGCATCTCCTCGGTACGCGCCCGCGAACAGCCGCAGCGGTAAACCGGCAGGTATTCGTCCAGAATCTCCGGCTCCAGCCCGTCCAGCAGCCGCGTCACCAGCTGCTGCGGCGTTACCCCGTCCCGGATCATCGCCGACACAGGGGGGAGATCCTTAAGATTTTCCTCCAGCCGGTCGATGACCGCCGGGTCCGCAAAGGGCAGCAGCTGCACTAAAAAGCCGCCCGCCGCCTGCACGCTTAAATCCGGGTTGACCAGCACGCCCAGGCCGCAGACGGTCGGGGTCTGCTCGCTCACGGCGTAGTAGTTGGTGATGTCCTCGGCGATTTCGCCCGAGACAATCGGCACCTGGCCGATATACGGCTCCTTCAGCCCCATCTCGCGGATAATCGACAGGGTGCCGTCTTTGCCGACCGCGCCGCCGACGTCCAGCTTGCCAAACGGATTCAGCGGCAGCTCGACCACGGGGTTGGTGACCGATGCTTTGACGTTTCCCTTGGAGTCCGCCACAGCCAGCAAAACGCCGGCAGGGCCATGCCCGTCCATCCGCAGCGTGATCGTATCGTTCTCCGCCTTTAACAGCACGCCCATCATCGCGGCGGCCGTCGCCAGCCGCCCGGCAGCCGCCGTCACGACTGCGGAGGTTTTATGAATCTGCTCGATCCGGGTCACGATGTCGGTGGAGTCGATCGCCATCGCCACCGCCGAACCGTCTTTGGATATTGCACGGGTAATCCTTCCCATAGCCATTTCCTTTCTTTTTTGCACAAACCGCAAAAGTGAACAGCAAATTCCTTCGCTGTCCACCTTTTCTCATATTCTGTTATCCTTCGGCGGGGACTGCACCGAATGAGCCATCTTCGCCACATAAATCAACCGCTGGGAATCCGCCCGCGGGGCATCAAAGCTGTCCTCATCATAGACCGCCTCCAGCCGCATCCCGTGGCGCACAAGGGCCGAGACGATCTCCTCATGGGTATACCCCCGCTCGGCAAAATGGTCCTCTGTCCGGGTGTAGGCGCCGTCTTCCTCCCGGACAAAAATGTCCAGATCCATCTGCACCAGATGCCCCGGGAGAAGGGTGTTCTGCCAGACGCAGTAGACGTCGTCCATATCGTAGACAAAGGTATTGCTGGCCAGCACCCGCTCCTGCTTATAGACCGTATTGACGTCAAAAACAAAGACACCGTTCGGGTGCAGGAACAAGGCAACCCCGGCAATGGCCTTGTCAAAATCCGCGTATTCAGTCAGGTGGTTTAAACTGTCCAGCGTCGAAATCACGACATCCAGCGTCCCGAACATATCCAGCTCGGTCATGCTCTGGGCCAGGTAGGTGATATCATGCCCGGACGCAGCGCGCTTTTCCATCGCCTTCATCAGCATCTCATAGGACGAATCGACCCCGATCACGTCATAGCCCAGCCCGGCCATAACCTCGCACATCGTCCCGGTCCCGCAGCCCAGATCGAGGAGGATCCCCCGGGAGCCGCCGTGCCGCCGGATACATTCGTCAAAATACTGTCCCCGTTTCGGATAGTCAATTTCCGAGGTCAGCCGGTCATAGACGCCGGCAAAGTCCAGATAACCGCTCAAACGGAGCCTTCCTTTCCGTATTATCCCTTTTGATCCGCTTCCATCCGGTCGAAAACAACCTTATAGCCGTCGCAGCCGTAGTCCAGCGAACGCTTTACGCGGGAGATCGTGGCGGTCGAAGCGCCGGTTTCGGCGACGATGTCCGAATAGACCTTCTTTTCGCTGAGCATCTTCGCCACCTGGATCCGCTGGGACAACGCCTTCAGTTCCGGCATCGTGCACAGATCCTCAAAAAAATTGTAACATTCTTCCATCGTTTCCAGTTTCAAAATTGCGGAAAACAAAAAATCAACATTGAGTTCACGAAGCTTTTCGTTCATGTTCTGCCAACCTTTCTCACCATTTTATTTTCCTGCCATCTTTTCCTTGATTACCCTTGGACTATGATTTTATTTTAGCAATTCACAATA
>CAYWRQ010000106.1:0-6415 GCA_964460915.1 uncultured Oscillospiraceae bacterium | reverse complement strand
TCCTCGAGGACGGCTACAGCGAGGTCATTACGGTCGACCAGGGCGCGGATTCGGCAGATTTTAAGCTGATTTCCCTGACCCAGCCCGGGGACGTCGTCGTGACGCAGGACTTTGGGGTGGCCGCCATGGCGCTGAGCAAAAATGCCGCCGCCCTCAACCAAAACGGCCTGGTTTTCACCGCCGAAAACATCGACCGGCTCCTTTTTGAGCGGCATATCGGCAAGCAGCAGCGCCGCAACGGTAAAAAGGCCTGGAAAAACTGCGCCCGCACCAAAGCAGACGACGCGGCTTTCATACAAGCGTTTGTCGATATCCTAGACCAAATCCAATCCGGAAAGGGGCCTTATCCCCGGGAATGACGAAGGAAGAAATTGCCCGCATCAACGCGCTGGCAAAAAAAGAAAAAACGACCGGCCTGACGGCGGAGGAGGAGGCCGAACAGGAGCGGCTTCGACGCGCGTATATCGACACCTTCCGCACCGGGCTGCGCGCCCAGCTGGACAACACGGTCATTGTCCGGCCGGACGGCACCAAAAAGAAGCTGATGAAAAAGACAACCGACTCTGGGAAAGGACACTATCCATGCTAAAAGAACACGCAATTATCTTCGATCTGGACGGAACCCTGCTCAACACCCTCGACGACCTGCATACCAGCGTCAACGCGGCCATGAAGGCCTGCGGGCTGCCCCTGCGGACGCGGGAGGAGGTGCGCGGCTTTGTCGGGAACGGGGTTATGAAGCTGATCGAGCGCTGCGTTCCCGACGGGCAGGCAAACCCGATGTTCAAAAAGGCCTACGGCGCCTTCCGGATACACTACGCCGCCCACTGCCAGACAAAGACCGCGCCGTATCCGGGAATTATGCAGCTGCTGGGCAGGCTGCGGATCCAAAACGTCCCGGTCGCGGTCGTTTCCAATAAATTTGACGCCGCCGCCAAAAAGCTGTGTGACGCCTATTTTGGCGGGCTGATCCCCGTCGTCATCGGCGAACGGGACGGCATCCGCAAGAAGCCCGCCCCCGACACCGTCCTGCAGGCCCTGTCGGAGCTGCATATGCCCGCCAAAGGGGCGATCTATGTCGGAGACTCGGAGGTCGATCTGGAAACGGCCCAAAATGCCGGCACCGAGATTGTCTTGGTTTCCTGGGGCTTTAAGGGCCGGGCGTTCCTGGAGAAGCACGGCGCAAAGCGGATTGTCGATTCGGTCGACCAGCTCTATCACATCCTCAATGCCCTGGCAGACTAAATCCAAAGCGAAAAGCCGGAAGGTGTCCTGCTCCTTCCGGTTTTTTTATTTTGGTTGGGAGATTCTTTACCCGTCTGAATCGGGCGCGGCGACAAAACGCTCCCTGTCGGCTACATCGACGAAGGTGAAGTTGCTCGAACCCTCGGATAAAAAGACCAGGTCGCCGTCTTGGACCTCAAAGCAGTTTACAAACGAGCGCCACCCGCTGCTGTCGTCCGAAAGGACCAGAACGCCGCCCTTTACGGCCCAGCTGCCCATGCCGATGATGCTGCTCAGAAAGCCCTCGTAGTAGCTGTAGGTCCCGTCCTCGTCGATGCGGATCGTAAAATCCCCGCCGAAGCCCTCCTTTTCATAGACAAAGGTCTTGTTCACAATGAGATCCCGTATTTCGTCTCCCTCCCCTTGGCCGCAGGCTGTCAGGCAGAAGAGAAAAACGATGCTGCATATATAGGCTAGTATTTTTTTCATAACGACACCTCCTGCTGCAATGATATGCGGATACCGGGCAGCCCTTATCCGTAGCCCGATTTTGAACAGCCGGTCGCCCGCGCCGGTATGATACCCCTTTTCGAGAAAGCCCCTCAGCCCCGCAAGGTCAGAAAAATGGCTCTGCTCATAGACCCGCAGGGTCAGCTCCCCGGCGTCCTCCAGCTCCCGGAAGGTGGCGATCACCTCGTCATAGCGGGTCGGGATCTCATGGGCGCCGGCAAAATAGTCCTGGTTCCAGCCGCGCCCCATCACCCATCCGTCCGGCGGGAAATCGCGGCTTTGGATAAACGCCCGCAGTGCCCCCTGCAGCTCCGCCAGGGAGGAGGTGTGGGATGTCAGATTGCAGCACTCCGCCGTGTAGCCGAAATTGAGCAGATGCATATGGGAATCGTTAAACCCGGCGCAGACAAACTTCCCACCGAAATAAATCGTCTTCATGCTGATCCTTCCTTATGATATGATCTGCGCGCATTGTACCCTTTTTCCCCTTCGTTTGTCAAGGAGACTCCTGCTGCGCCTTTTTCCGGCCGGTTTGGACAAAATTTGCTTTTTATCCATTGACTTTGCGGGCGGGATCGTTTAAAGTGAAGGTATAATAGCGGGAAGTGTACCTATTTCCCGAAATGAAATGCTGATAAAATAAAGGAGTATCGATATATGAAAGCTCTGATTCTTTCCTGCGGGACCGGGGGCGGCCACAACGACGCCGGGCTTGGGATCGCCCAGGCGCTGACCGAACGCGGCCACGAGGCCGTTTTTCTGAACCAGTACCTGGGGCTTGTGGGAAAACGGGTCGACCAGCTGATCTGCAGCCTGTACATGAACACCGTCACTCACCGCCCCGGCGTCTTCCGGGTGGTCTACGGGCTGGGCAGGGGTGTCAGCACCGCCTTTCACCCGCTCCGCCTCCCCTCGCCGGTCTATTTCGCCAACGCGGGCAAGCTGGCCGACGCCCTCGGGGCGCTGATCCTGCGGGAGCAGTTTGACGTGATCCTGATGCCCCATCTCTACCCGGCGGAATCGATCACCGCCCTGAAACGGAAGGGCATCCCCCTCCCGCCCACCATCGCCGTCGCGACCGACCACACCTCCATCCCCTTCTGGGAGGAAACCGGCTGCGACTGGTACGTAACGGCCGACCCGGAGACCTCCGCCAATTTCGCCCGGCGCGGCGTACCGGAGGAAAAGCTTCTCCCCTTCGGCATCCCGGCCCCCGTCCGGTTCCGCCCGCCGGAGGATCGGGAGGGGCTGCGGGCGGAACTGGGGTTTATCCCCGGGCACCGGTACATCCTTTTGATGAGCGGCAGCATGGGCGCCGGGGACATGGAAGGGTTTATCCGGGCGCTGCGGGCGCAGATCGACGGGCAGACCCACCTGATCGCGGTCTGCGGCAGGAACGAACCCCTCCGGGAACGGCTTTCCCTGCTGTACCATATGGACAAGCAGGTTACGGTATTCGGGTATATGAACGAGACGGCAGCGTATATGCAGGCCTGCGACCTGCTGTTCACAAAGCCCGGCGGCCTGACGACGACCGAGTCAGCCCTCTGCCGCATCCCGACCGTGCTGCTGCCCGGCATCTCCCAATGCGAGGAGGCCAACCGGTACTATTTCCTCCGCCATCGGATGGCCTGCCAGGGGAAGGACGACCAGCAGCGGATTGAACGCGGGCTGAAGCTGCTCGCCCCGGGACCGGCCAATGAAATGCGCCGCGCCCAGGAGCGGAGTCTCCCCGAAAACCCAGCCTATACCATCGCCGCTTTTGCAGAAAGGATCGTGACGGAGTATGCCGAAGCTGTTCCTGACCATGACGCCTGATCAGTGGCGCGCCACCCTGTTTTTCTCGATTGCCGGGTACCTTTGCGGCAGCTTTCTCAGCGCCTATTACCTTCCCCTCTGGCTCCGCCACATCGACGTGACAAACGGCGCCCGCGACCGCAATCCCGGCGCTGCCAACGCCTTCCTCCAGGCTGGGATCCCCTGCGGGATTTTGGTGCTGCTGTGCGAGCTGGGGAAAGGGACGCTGCCGGTGCTGGCGGCGTCACGCTGCCTGCCGGTGGGCTGTCCCGGGTTTATTCCGGTCATGCTGGCACCGGTGATCGGCCACGCCTGGTCCTGCTTTTACGGCGGCGGCGGGAAGGCGATTGCCGTCTCGTTCGGGGTGCTGATCGGGCTGCTGCCGGAGGGGCGGCCGCTGCTGCTGCTCATTTTCTTCTACCTGTTGTTCACGCTGGTACTGAAAATTCCCTCCCACACCCGACGCACAATCGTCACCTTCGCCCTGTGGATGATCGCGACGGCCGTCCTTGTCCGCCAGGCTACGCTGGTTATCGGCTGCGCTGGAATCGGATGCATCGTCATCTACAAGCACATGAAGGCCCTCCATCACGAGCACAAATCCCCCGCCCCGGAGGAAAAAACTGTATGACAAAAGCTGTGCCCCAAAATCGGGACACAGCTTTTTTCGCGGGATAGTTCCGCTGCATGATTATTAGTTGGTTCTGCGTTTCCGCTTCAGCAGAGCGGCTACGACTATCGCGAACACGCCTGTGGGAACGGCGGCCGCGTAATCATCCGTTTTTTCCTCAGCACCGGTCTGCGGCACGCTGGTCAGAAGCACCACTTCATCGATAATGTCATCAATGACCTCGTCGGGGATGGACGGAGCTAGAGGCACTGTTTCCTCAGAAATCGTGACCGACTCCTCCGATTCGGCGCCGGACTCTTCCGGAATGGACGGGACTAAGGGCGTCGGCTCATCGGGAACTACGATTGGTTCATCCGGTTCATCGGGGACAATGATCGGTTCATCCGGCTCATCGGGAGTGACAGGGTCGTCTGGGGTATCAGGATCAGGGTCAACGGGATTTGCTGTCAATTCCGCATAAACATCCGTATCTCCATAAATCAGATAACTCGGTGCCTGACCGGCAATGCCAAATATCGTCCTTTCCTCTCCTGTAGCTGCATCGTACCAGATAAGATAAAATCCATCCGGAATTTCCCCAAAGTATGCATCAGCGGGAATATAGGGATTGTTGGCGGCAAATTGCATGTCATCATCAAGTGTGCCAGACCCCACCATCAAAGCCAGTGATGTACCGCGAATAACGTTGGAAGTAACATACTCATCTTGAGTGTATGTGCCATCGCCGTCAAGATCTACCCAATAATGTACTTCTGCAGTCGGAACCCATGCATAAATCTTCTGGTCATCATTATCATACAGGCGGGAAATGTACTCATATATTGTATGAAAATCACCGTAAACACCGTTCGTGCCAACGTTATAAACCCCATCTGATACAACATTAAAATGACGATGATTTTCATCCTGATCCAGTACGATAAGATCTAATTCCTCGCCATCGATACCATTCTTAGGATGAGCTGTTGATTTATTGATATCGAGATACATTGAACCGCCGGTGATAAGCAGATAATTATCCTCTGTGACCGCAACTACATTTTGTTTAGCGGCATCCTGGTTATCATAATATGGGAAAATATACTTTTCCCACACACCAGCATTGATAACACCCGCATTAAATGCACTTTCATCAAAGACAGAGAACGAATTATCCAATTGGATATACGTACCATCAAGATAAATATCATCAATTTTTGGCGTCCCATGACGCAAACTAAGATTTGACTCGGTATTCCAAAGTGAATATAGCTGTGAATTATCCAATATCAAATTTCCGTAAGTATAAATACCACTATCTCCATTGGCAATTGCAGACAACACACTGTCATTCACAAAATAAGTGTTATAGCGATTAAATAATCCATCAAAACCATTACCACTACAAACTAACTTAGAATGATCAAAAGTGAGTTCACCTTTATCCTGTAGCGACCTCCATCCAGACGAGAAGTAAAAGCCCTCACCCCCATTATGATTTGTTTCAATATAGCTATCGGTAAATTTGGAGTAAATAATAGCTTCCCCGGATTCTCCGGCATCTCCCATCAGCCAAATGCCATAACTGCTATTGTCATTTGCCGAAACATAGCTATCCGTAACATCAAATGTAAAAGCCATTATACCAACACCATTATTCCCCGAAGCAGTTATGGTAGAATGGTTATAGGTATGATATCCGGCATTTGTTCCCCGGTAACCATTCCCATCCAGATAAACGATCGAATCAGCAATATTGAATGTTTCGGTCGTCAAATTATGATAGGCATAGGAAACACCAATTTTTTTATTGTTACTTGCGGAGAAATAACTATCAGTAACATTAATAAAAAGGCCATTATTAAGTTCTCCATCACCGTAACCGGCATAAACACCATCAAATCCGGTGTTATCCGCACGGAAATATGTGTCCAGCACGTTTAGGCTCGCTACACCATTATTTACGATATAAAAACCACCATGTGTAGCACGTCCACTGCCAGAAAAATCCCCGCTGGCTGAAAAGATCGTGGAGTAATTTTCTTTTTCAGTTGTAACACGTTCCTGTGCGGAAGTGTATTCTGAATCCAAGTCTCCAATATTGAACGTAACATCACCCGTAAAAGGAGAAACACTGATATTGATCCTGTCATTACCATCGACGAGTGTGGCACCACCTTCAACATTCAGGGTTTTGTCTCCATCTTCCTTCATTTCGATGCCATATCCTATTTCACTATCAGAGGAACCTGTGCTGGTAATTTTAAGAACGTC
>CAYWRQ010000105.1:0-9273 GCA_964460915.1 uncultured Oscillospiraceae bacterium | reverse complement strand
CCGTTCTACCATAAATTTTTGCTAACTATTGCAACTTGCTATTGCAATTTGCGAGAAAAAAATATGGAACTTTGTGCACGAAAAATATACAATATAGCCAACAGATCGTTCTCGCCCATCCGGCAGGACAAAACATGAATACGAAAAATAAACGGAGGTTCCCCTATGAAACGCAAATCCACGAAACTGGCAGCAATCCTGATGGCGCTAGTCGCAGGCAGCACAATGATGCTTACCTCCTGCAATTCCGACAAAACAGCCGAAAGCACTTCCGGCGGGATGTCCGCTTCCGCTTTGGGCGGCGAATCCTTTGCGGCCGAGCCGCAGGGCGATCCCTATGAAGTCGTCATGACCTATCTTTATTGGGGCACACTGCCCACCGATTTCCAGATGGTCGAGGACGCGTTCAATGAAGGGCTGCAGGAACATGTAAACGCAAAGGTAATCTGGGTTCCGCTGAGCTTTTCCGAAATTGGCACACAGCCCAGCTTGATGATCTCTTCGGGCGAAAAGCTGGACTTGATGCTCTGCTTCTCTCAGACCAACTTCCTAGATGCCGTCAATAAAAACATGGTCATTGAGCTGGATGATCTCTATAACCAGTACGGCAGCAATATCACGGAAGATATGGGTACTGCAATGGCCGGCGGTTATGTAGACGGAAAGCTGTACGGTATTCCTTCCACCCGCGTACGGGCAGATTCCAGAGGCCTTTTCTTTGCGACCGAGTATCTGGATAAATACAATCTGGATGTTCATGACGGAATGACCTACGAGGAACTGGACGAGGTATTCGGGGCCATTAAGGAAGGCGAAGGAGACGCTTTTTCTCCGCTGGTACTGTCCGGCTCCGGTCTGACAACCTTTGAGTATTTCAAACAGGTGGATTATCTGGGCGCTGACCCTGCCTGCGGCGGTATGCTGGAGTACGATGGATCCAACAAGATCATCAATGTTTTTGCTTCCGACGAATATATGGAACACTGCAAGTGGATGCACAAGTGGTATGAAGCAGGCTATATCAACGGCGATGCCATTACGACCACCGACTCCACTCAGTCCTTTGTACAAAACGGTGTCGGAGCCTCCTACGTGCTGCAGACCTACTGGGATATGGAAGCCAATCAGGAGCTTGGCCTTGCAATGGATATGACCATGTGCAACCTGACCGGCACCTATGCGATGACCAGTATCTATCAGGGACAGACCTGGGCGCTGCCGATTACTTGTGAGGACCCCGAAACGACGATGAAGGTTCTCGATGTGCTGTATGATGACGAAACCTTGATTAACATGATCTACTGGGGCATTGAAGATGTGCACTATGTAAAGGATCCGGAGCACGAGGGCTATATCAACTATCCCGAGGGTGTTACCAATGCCACCAGTACATACGGCAACCCGCTTGGCCTGTACGGCGCTGTAGATAAAATGTACCAGATGGCCGGCATTGAAAATTACTTTGAGAAGATGGACGAATACAACGCTTCGATCACCGAAGATATGAAATCGCCTTACCTGGGCTACGTCTTCAACACCAAGAATGTCAAGACCGACTTTGCGGCGGTTAACGACGTCCTGACCCAGTATAGAGCGTCCCTCGAAAGCGGCTCGGTCGATCCGGAAACGGTCATTCCCGAATTTATCTCCGCGCTGGAGGCTGCCGGAATCAACACGATTATCGAGCAGAACCAGGCCGATCTGGACAAATGGATTGCGGAACAGGGATAATTTCTCTCTGTATCATTTCCGGGGCGAGCCACAGATGCAGCGGTATTTGCGGCCCCCGCCCGCGAGAGGTTTGTGACAAATCGCCATTACAGAGAGGAGTAGTGTAATATGGTACGGGCCCAAAAAAAGAAGATCAATTGGGAACGGTATCTGCCGGTCTATCTGCTGGCGCTGCCGGGCTTTATCTATCTGATTATCAACAACTATATGCCGATGTTCGGCATTATCATCGCGTTTAAGGATTTGGACTTTTCTAAAGGGATGCTGGGCAGCGACTGGTGCGGCTTTTCAAACTTCCAATATCTTTTCCGCTCAAAGGACGCCTGGATTATCACCCGCAACACCGTGTGCTACAACGTCGTTTTCATCCTGCTGGGCGTTGTCCTTGGGATTGCGGTTGCGATTTTCCTCAATGAAATCCGGAACAAAATTGCCGTCCGGTTTTATCAGAGCGTAATCCTGATCCCGCATCTGATGAGCTGGGTTGTCGTCAGTTACCTGGTCTATGCGATGCTGTCGACCGATGTCGGCTTTATCAACCAGTCGATCCTGAAACCGCTCGGCTCCGCCCCCATTTCCTGGTACACCGAGCCAGGCTATTGGCCGGTGATCCTGACCGTTGTCCATCTGTGGAAATCGATCGGTTTTTCCTGCGTTATCTATTATTCCAGCGTCATTGGCATTTCCACCGACTACTATGAAGCGGCGACCATCGACGGCGCAAGCAAATGGCAGCAGATCCGCTCCATTACGCTGCCGCTGCTCAAGCCCACCGTTATTACGCTGACCATTTTGAACCTGGGCCGTATCTTTTCGTCTGATTTCGGCCTGTTCTATCAGATCCCGAGAAACTCCGGCGTACTCTACCCGACGACGAGAACGCTCGACGTCTACGTATACAATGCGCTGATGAACAACAACGATTTCGCGATGTCCTCGGCGGCGAGCGTTTATCAGGCCGTAGTCGGCTTTATCTTCATCATGATTGCCAACGGCGTCATTAAGAAAATCAGCGCCGAAAACGCACTCTTTTAACGAAAGGCAGGGATATTTGCAATGATTCATTCTTCGTCTGACAAAGTCGTAAAGGTTCTGGCAAATGTGTGCCTGATCTTTCTTTCCCTCTGCGCGCTCTTCCCCTTTGTCCTTCTGGTGATTGCATCCTTTACCGAAAACGGGGTCGCGATTGCCGAGGGGTATTCCTTCATCCCGTCTAAAATGAGCCTGGCGGCTTACGAATACCTGATCCAGGAATGGCGGACCATCGGGAGAGGGTACCTGATGACGATCATTGTCACCGTAATCGGCACCGCCTGCGGCCTGATGATCACGGCAATGTTTTCTTACGCACTGATGGTTCCCGACCTGCCGGGGCGGAATGTCTTGACGGTGATGGTGCTGATTTCGATGCTGTTTAACGGTGGCATTGTCGCGTCCTATTTCATCTATTCCAATGTCATGCATATTAAGGACAGCATTTTCGCCCTGATTGTACCGGGGCTTTTGATGAACGCCTTTAATATCATTCTAATGCGCAATTTCTTTAAGGACAATGTGTCAAAAGAAATTTTGGAGTCCGCCCGCATCGACGGTTCCGGGGAGCTGCGCATCTTTGCCCAGATGGTTTTGCCGCTGTCTGTCCCGATTCTGGCGACGATCGGCCTTTTGCAGGCCATCGGCTATTGGAACGACTGGACCAACGGACTGTACTATCTGACCAAGAGAGGCGGCGCGGCCTATTACACCATCCAGCTGATCCTGAACCAGATGAATGAAGATATCCAGTTCCTCGCCAGCAACTCCGCGAAGCTGGGCATTTCGGTCGATACGTCGGATATGCCGACCACGACGATGCGGATGGCCGTAGCGGTGGTTGCGATCCTTCCGGTTCTGGTCGCGTATCCTTTCTTCCAGAAATATTTCGTAAAAGGGATTTCGGTTGGCGCAGTAAAAGGATAAGAAAGAGTTTTGTTGAAAGGAATGAATCCATATGGGATATACAAAACCGGTGGTCTGCGAGATCGCGTACCACACCTATGCGATCAATGAATTCGGCATGGCAACCTGTTTTCTGGTGCTCGGAAGTGAGAAAGCGCTGCTGATCGACGCCGGATGCGGGATGTATAATATGAAGGAACTGGTCGATGAACTGACCGATCTTCCGGTAGAGCTGGTGCTGACCCATGGGCACGGCGATCATATCGGCTGTGCGGGGCTGTTTGAGACGGTTTACTGCCATCCCGCCGATCAGGAGGATGTGCTGCACCCGGATACCGGTATGCTGGGCCATTATCCTGAAATGATGGCGGCCTTCGGTAGCTTTGATACCTATGATATCCGGAAGGAGGATATCCACTTTTACGGCAGTATAACAAGGGTGCTGCCTGTAAAAGAAGGCGACGTCTTTGATCTCGGCGGGCGGAAGCTGTACGTCCTCGAAACCCCCGGTCATACGCCCGGCAGCATCGTGCTGATCGATCCCGAAAGCAAGATCCTGTTTTCCGGAGACGCCTGCAACCCGAATCTCGGCGTGATGTCCACCAGCGTGGAGACGACGCTGAAGGGGCTGCGCAAGATCAAAGCGCACGAGGCGGACTTTAACCGGAACTATAACGGCCACATCGGGTATGGCGGTACCAACGTCAATATCGCGATGCCGGAAAACAATCTGGACGACGATATCCTGATCTGCGAGCATCTGCTGGCCGGTGATTTTGACCGGTACGGCGTGATCGAGAGCGGGGACTGGGGCGGCAGGACTGTCAGCCATTCCGATTACCACGGGATGCGGATCAACTTTGACCCGGCCAGGCTTTGGGAAAAGGATATGGAACAGGCAAAATAATCTTCCCCCGTTAAACTTGTGAAAAAATCATGCACCAAAGCCGGCGTCCTTTGTATGTGGAAATTCAAAAGGACGCCGGCTTTGTACTTTTCGGGTTTTGCGATGTGTCCGAATCTTGTTCATTTGGTTGTGCATAATCCGCGGGATGGGAACCTGTTCCCCTGCAAATTGCAAAAGTCCTGCCGGAAAGAGGACAGGGGAATGAAGATTCGTTCATTTCTCAGGTTGCAAAATTCATAAATCGTTGATAAAATTGTACATAGGATCGTTTCCAAAGGAGGAAAAGAAAAAATGCTGGAATTATCCGCCATTTATCAAAACGGCATGGTGCTTCAGGGAGATAAACCGGTGCGTATCTGCGGAAAAGCAGAAGGTGTGGAAACGGTTTGCGTTTCGATTCAGAGAAAGATCTGCCGGGCAGAGGTACGAGACGGCTGCTGGGATGCCGAGCTGGGCGTCCTGGCGTACAGCGACTCGGAGACGCTGGAAATTGTCTGCGGAGAGGAAAAGCGGGTGTATACGGATGTCGCGGTGGGAGAAGTCTGGCTGGCGGGCGGCCAGTCGAATATGGAGTTTTCCCTTTGCTTTGACCGCAACTGGAAAGAGGAAAGCACGGCTCCGCGGCAGGCGGATATCCGGTTTTACGGCGTGCCGGAAATCGCGTATCCGGAGGCGCTGGAGGAACGGGATTATTCAAGGTACGGGTTCTGGCGCAAAAACGACGGAGCGGAGAACCTCCAGCATTTTAGCGCCGTCGGCTATTATTTTGCCAAAAAGCTCGCGGCTGTGACCGGCCATACGGTCGGCGTAATCGGCTGCTACTGGGGCGGGACACCGGCCTGCGCCTGGGCAGATCCGGAAGCGCTCCGCGGCACACCGGCTCAGGTTTGGCTGAACGAATACCCGCAGGATTTGGATGAAGGGGAAGAAGCGCGGCTGCTGGCGGCGTATAAAGACAGCCCGATGAGCGACCGCACCGACCTGATCGGCAGAGAGATGGATATCCGCCTGCTGACCGGGATGAGCCGGGAAGAGCAGAAAGAACTGATGGCAGATATGCCGCCGATCCCGGCGGATCCGAATCTTCGGGAAAACATGAGGCTCGGGTTTTTCCAGGCTCCCGGCCGGCTGTACGGTACAATGCTGAAAACCATTGCGCCCTATGGGGTGCGCGGCGTCATCTGGTACCAGGGAGAGACAGACAGCCTGCACGCGGAGGTATACGATGCCGCTATGGGCGCGGTTATCCGCAGCTGGCGCGCGCTTTGGGGAGAAAAACTGCCTTTTTACCAGGTACAGCTCCCCTCCTTTGGACAGTGGCTGGGCTGTGACGGGGAGAATTTCCCGGAAATCCGCCGGATGCAGCAAAAGGCGGCGGAGGAAAACGAGGACGTCTATATGGCAGCCACGATGGACTGCGGTATGCTGTGGGATATCCATCCGAAGGACAAACGGCCGGTCGGGGAGCGGCTTGCAAAGCTGGCGCTGGTACATACCTACGAGCAGCCGGGAAAAGACGTCGGTTCACCCGGTGTGGCGGACGCCGCCGTAGAGAAGGGCAGCGTCACCTTGCGGATGACCTATGCGGAGAACGGGCTGCACCTGGTGGAAGAAAATACTTTCCTTGAAAAGATGCTGACCCTAAAGGTGGAAGGCTGCGGCCTGCCGGATTTTACCGCGGAGGTTTGCCGGGATCAAATCATTCTCCGTCATCCCGAAATCAGGCCGGGACGGGAAATCGAGATCGAATTTGCCGTCAGCGGCTATTGCGCGGTCGATATTGAGAACGCCGAAGGGTTTACGGTCCGCCCGTTTACGGTATCCTGCCGTTAATTTGCGCCGCAGCCGATGATGCGGCGGGAAGGATGGCGGCTTTCACTGGCCCGTATTTGCAATTAGAAAGGAAGCTTTGACATGAAAAGACAAATGATCCCCCTTTGGACTTATGCGGAATACCATTATCCCTACACGGGAACCTTCCTGCCGAATATCGAAGCCTATCTGCATGAGGACGGCAAGACGCGGCCTGCGATGCTGGTTGTTCCGGGCGGCGGCTACGCCTGCGTCAGCGCGACGGAAGGCGAGATTGTAGCAAAACGCTTTTATGACGCCGGTTATCAGGCATTTGTTTTAACCTATACGACCAATGTGCTTCAGCTGGAACCGCTCCTGAAGCAGCCGCTGCGGGATATATCCAGGGCGGTGCGCTGTATTCACGCCCATGCAGAGGAATGGAAGACAGCGTACGGCCAGGTCGTCTGCTGCGGATTTTCCGCGGGCGCGCATCTGGTGGGCAGCCTTGCGGTCCATTACACAGACCCGGTGCTGGCAGAGGAACCCCATCCGGAGCTATCCAACCGCCCGGATGCGGTACTGCTCTGCTACCCGGTTATTACGAGCGGCGAAAAAGCCCACCGCGGGAGTTTTGAACTGCTGCTGGGCAAGGACGCGGCCGAGGAACAGCGGACGTGGGCCAGCCTTGAAAACCATGTGACGCCGGAGACGCCGCCGGTATTTTTATGGCAGACCTTGACCGACGAGGCGGTGCCGGTGGACAACAGCATCTTGTTTGCAAAGGCCTGCCGGAAGGCGGGTGTGCCGTGCGAGCTGCACCTGTTTATGGAGGGCGCACACGGTATGAGCCTTGCAAACGACGATTGGGCCAGCGGGAATTTCGGTGATGACAGCATCTATACGATGTGCCAGCAATGGCAGACGCTGAAAACACTCTATGCCGAGGAGCCTGCCCGGGTCCCGGAGATTTTTGCGTCCGCTGCGCAGGCGGAGACGCTGCGGGATTTTTCAGACGCGTGGTGGAAGGCGATGAAGGGCCTTTGGCCGAAGACAGAGCATCACGCGGACGCGTCTGCGTCCCAGTGGCCGGTGCTTGCTTTGGCCTGGCTGGATAAAATCCTCCCGTAAGCTTCGGGGTTACCGGCGTATCCGGAATCCGGGGCGTCTGACGGACCGAATCCATAAGCTGTGAAAACGATTATAATCCATATTCCGATCAAAAAGACGGTCTGGCTCCATAAGGGGCTAGGCCGTCTTTTGCCGTTTATTCGGGATCCTCCGCCCTGTCCGCGGGGAAGGGAATGACAATACAGGTTTCTTCCGGACAGGTGCGGTCCAGGTACATCACCTGCGGAACCTGGAAGAAAAGGCAGAGCCGGTGTTCGACGTTATATAGGGCGTAACTGCCTTTTGCATCCGCCGGCCGGCTGGGGGAAGGCTTGCGCAGGGCTTTTTCCCAGTTTTCCGGGGACAGATGCGCCCCGGAATCGATAATGCACAGCTCGGGACGGCCATCGGTAAAACGGCCGGAGATGCGCACCCAGCCCTCCGGCTTTCCGGACTCCAAAATACCGTGGAGCAGGGCGTTTTCCACCAGGGGCTGAAGGGTAATTTTGGGCAATTGGAGGGACAGGATCTCATCCGGTACGTCGATGAAAAGCGGGAAATGCTTCCCGCAGCGGGTAGTCTGAATGGCAAAATAGTTTCGCACGATCTCGAGTTCCTGGGAAATCGGCAGAATTTTCCGGCCCTTGCTCAGGCAAAGCCGGTAGAAATTGGTCAGGTTTTGCACGGTTTTTTCTACCTGTTCCGGCTGGTTCATCTTGGACATCCATAAAATGGCGTCGAGGGTATTGTATAAAAAATGCGGGTTAATCTGTGCCTGCAGGACGCTGATCTCTAAGTCCCGCATTTCCTTATCCCGTTTGTGCTGGTAATCCAGCAGCTGCTGGATACGGTCCAGCAGGGTATTGTGCGCCCGGATGAGCTGGCCGACCTCATCGTTGCCCAGTACCTCGAAACGGGGAGGGACGGTCTGCAGGGTCGTATTGCTGTGGGACTGCACATAGACATAAAATTTGCGGATCCGCACGATGATCGAGAGGAGAAGCGGCAAGGCGCAGAGCAGGCCCGTCAGGGTCAGGACACAGCCCAGGATGGTCAAAGTGGCAAGCTGCGGGAAAATCGTGTTATGGAGCCTGGTGTGATCCACGACCATCACGAGCCGCCAGCCGGAATAGGGCAGCGTACGGTAAAAGACCGTATCTTTCCCGTTTTGCAGGGTGTTGATCTGGAAAGATTCAAAGCCATGCAGGGTTTCATAGGGAGCCTGCAAAATGTAGTCCTCCGCCTCCGGATCGGTACAAAAGATCGTAGCCCCATCGGCGTCCTGTAAAAAGCAGGTCGTATATTCCCAGGAAAAGGGCATATATAACCGGCTGTCCAGGGCGTTGTCCGCAAGGTCAATCCGCAGCAGCCCGACCAGGTTCCGGTGGTTGAGCTGGCTGCGGATAGGCGCAATAAAAGCGGGCGACGCGGAATCAAGCGCTGCGGCGCAGCAAAACTGCCAGTTCCCCCAGCCGGACATAATCTGGGCGGCCCAATCCTCCTGCATCACATCGGAGATGGACATCATGCGGGAAGAATCCGCAATGAGGTCGAGAGAGGACTTCACATACAGCCGGCAGGAATATTCGTCCGGCTCGTCGGAAAGCATATACAAAACCGGAAGGACCTTCAGCTTGGCGGTTTGGTATTCGGTAGGGGACATATCCTCCATTTCGGTGATCAGATCCACGATCTCGTCGTTGGACTGGAAGAGGGAGAACAGATGGATCAGCTGTTTTTCAGGAACCTCTGAATAAATAAGGATTCAGGGTGCCATTATCAGGAAATCGCTTAAT
>CAYWRQ010000104.1:0-9338 GCA_964460915.1 uncultured Oscillospiraceae bacterium | reverse complement strand
GAAACTGGGGCACCTTTCCCTGGAAGAGCCGCCCGAGGACGAATGACAGGAAAACGATATGACTCTTTTGGAATATGACCAATCCCTGGGAATTGAAGGATTCTGCGGGGTGGATGAAGCCGGCCGCGGGCCGCTGGCGGGAGACGTTTACGCGGCTGCGGTCATTTTAGACCCTGCCCGCCCGATTGACGGCCTAAATGACAGCAAAAAGCTGACCGAAAGGAAAAGGGAGGCGCTGTTTCCGGAAATTCAGGAAAAGGCGCTCAGCTGGGCCGTCGGCATTGCGACCGTCGAGGAGATTGAAACATATAATATCCTACAGGCCACTTTTCTGGCCATGGGCCGCGCGGTGGCTGGGCTTTCGGTCCGGCCGTCGATGGCGCTGGTGGATGGAAACCGCAGTCCCGGCCTGGATATCCCGACCCGTCTGTTGGTGGGAGGGGACGGTACCTCGGCAGCGATAGCTGCCGCGTCGATTCTGGCGAAGGTCTCCCGGGACCACTATATGCAGCAGCTGGACGCCCGTTATCCGCAGTATCAGTTTGCAAAGCATAAGGGCTACGGGACAAAGCTGCACTATGAAATGCTGGACCTGTACGGGGAATCTCCCGTCCACCGTCATTCTTTTCTGAAAAAATATTATCAGCAGCGAGGGAACCCTCCTACCACTGGCAGCCGCGGCGAAACGTTAGCGGCGGACTATCTGGCCGGGCAGGGCTGTGAAATCCTTTGCCGCAACTGGCACGCGCCATCCGGTGAAATCGACCTGATCGCCCGGAAAGGGGAATATCTCCTTTTTGTGGAGGTCAAGACCCGCAGCGCCGGTATGATCGCGACCCCTGCCGAAGCAGTAACCTTTTCAAAGCAAAGAAAGCTTACGGAAACGGCAAAAGCCTATCTTTTGCAAAACCCGCTGCCGCTGCAGCCGCGTTTTGATATACTGGAAGTCTATCTGGACGGGAATGGGGCGTGTCTTCGTACCGTCTGGCTGGAAAACGCATTCGATGCAGTCTGACACCACCGCATAGAAAGGAAGCTCAGTATGCGCCATTTTGATTTACATGCCGATACCCTCAGTAAATGCCTGCAGCACCGAAAGAGTCTGATTCAAAATGATTTTGCGATTTCGGTTCAGCGGGGCTTGATTTTTGATGAATGGGTGCAGGTTTTTGCCGCCTTTGTTCCGGATGAACTGCACGGCAGCAAAGGCTACCATCGTTTTCTTTCGGAGGCGGAACAGCTGCAGAAGGCGTTTGCCGAGAGCGACCAGATTGTTCCCTATGATAAGGACCATATCCGTCCGGGCATCTGCAACGCGATGCTGGCGGTCGAAGGCGGCTCCGCCATGGGCGGCAAGCTGGAACGGATTGAGGAGCTATATAAAATGGGGGTGCGGATGTTTTCCTTGTGCTGGAACGGGGAAACCGACCTGGCCGGAGGGACCGCAACCGAGGTTGGGCTGACCAGCCTGGGCAAAGAAGCGGTCCGGGAGCTGGAAGCGCATAGGATCATCATCGACGTCTCCCATCTGAACAACTACAGCTTCTGGGATCTGTGTGAGGTGGCCGAGCGCCCCTTTATTGCCTCCCATTCCAACTGCTTTGAGCTATGTCCCCACCGCCGCAACCTGGATGATGTCCAGCTGCGCGAGATTATCCGCCGGAAAGGGTTGATCGGCATTAATTTCTACCCGGTGTTTATCAATGGGGAAAGCGATGCCAGTTTCCAAGAACTGCGCCGCCATATCCGGCATATCATCGCCCTTGGCGGCGAGGACTGTATCGCGGTCGGAAGTGATTTTGACGGGGCGGCGATGCCCGGAAAGCTCCGTTCGATCGATCGGATCCCCGATTGGCACGCAAACCTGTGCAAACACTTTGACCCGGAAACGGTCGATAAGATCACCTTTAAAAACGCACAGTGTTTTATGGAGGAAAACCTTTGATGTTTTCCCTACAACAGATTTATAAAGGACCATGAAGGAGAGTGCAGGAGATGATTTATAACAGCACCCGAAACAGTTCGGAAAAGGTAACAGCTGCCCAGGCGATTGCCCAGGGCATTTCCCGGGAGGGCGGCCTGTTTGTACCGGAAACGCTGCCGGAGCTGACCCGCGACGATCTTAAGGGTATGCTCGGCATGAGCTACAATGAAAAGGCGAAAGCGGTGCTCGCGCGGTTTCTGACCGATTTTACGGCTGAGGAACTGGATTACTGCGTCGATCATGCGTATACCGACCGCAAATTTGATTCGGCGAATATTTCGGAAATTTCCCGCGTCGGGGAATCGGCTTACCTTTTGGAGCTGTGGCACGGCCCGACCTGTGCGTTTAAGGATATGGCGTTGCAGCTGCTGCCTTATCTGATGACCACCTCTTCCCGTAAAACCGCTCCCGATAGGGAGATTGTCGTGCTGGTCGCGACCTCCGGCGATACGGGAAAGGCGGCGCTGGAAGGCTTTGCCGATGTCCCGCATACCCGGATGCTCGTTTTCTATCCGGAAAATGGTGTCAGCGAGATGCAGAAGCTCCAGATGACGACCCAGTCGGGCGGGAATGTCTCGGTCTGTGCAATCAAGGGAAACTTTGACGATGCTCAAAGCGGTGTAAAGAAGATTTTCACCGATCCGGTCATTGCGGCAGAACTGGAAAAGAACGGCCAGATGTTCTCCTCGGCCAACTCGATTAACTGGGGGCGCTTGGTCCCGCAGATCGTCTACTATATCGCGGCCTACACGACCATGGTCGAGCAGGGTGAGATCGAGATGGGCGAAACCGTCAATGTGACGGTTCCCACCGGCAATTTCGGCAATATTTTGGCGGCGTATTATGCAAAGCTGATGGGCCTGCCGGTTGGAAAGCTGATCTGCGCGTCCAATAAGAACAAGGTCCTAACCGACTTTATCCGCACGGGGACCTATGACCGGAACCGCGATTTCTTTACGACAACCTCTCCTTCGATGGATATCCTGATCTCCTCCAACCTGGAACGCCTTTTGTATCAGCTTTGCGGCAAAGACGATTCGGTCATCCGTGACTGGTTCGGCAAGCTTTCTTCGGAAGGCCGCTATACCGTTTCGGATGAGGTGAAAGAAAAGCTCCAATCCGAGTTCTGGGGCGGCTACTGTGACGACGAGGGCACCCGCGAAACGATTCGGGATATCTTTGCCCGGTACAATTACCTGTGCGATACGCATACGGCCGTTGCGGTCAAGGTTTATGCGGATTATACCCGCGAGACAGGGGACCATACGAAGTGCATCATTGCTTCGACCGCCTCTCCTTATAAGTTCAGCGACGCCGTTTTAGCGGCCATTACCGATCGGGAGATCCCGTCCGATCCCTTTGCCCAGGCGGAGATGCTGCGGGAGATTTCCGGCATGAATCCGCCCGCGTCGCTGATGGAGCTGAAGACGAAGACAGTACGTTTTACCGATTCGGCCCTCAAGGAGCAGATGGCCGAAAAGGTAAAGGAAATGCTGAAATAACGAAAGGGACCCGTTCATGAGTTTGTTTGCCATTTCTGACCTGCATCTTTCGTTGGGCGTTGATAAGCCGATGGATGTCTTCCGCGGTTGGGAAAACTATGTACAGCGGCTGGAGGAAAACTGGCAGAGGGTGATCCGGCCGGAGGATACGGTTGTGATTGCCGGGGATATCTCCTGGGGCTTGGAGTTATCAGAAACGGTAGAGGATTTTCGCTGGATTGACCGGATGCCCGGCCAGAAAATCCTCCTCAAGGGCAATCATGATCTGTGGTTTTCAACCAAAACGAAGGTGGAAAGGTTTTTTGCGGAAAACGGCTTTTCTACCCTGCATATTTTGTTTAACAACGCCTACCGGTACGGGGATTATGCGATCTGCGGCACGCGCGGCTGGATGAACGACCAGACCGACAAGAAGGTTTTGAACCGGGAATGTGGGCGGCTGCGTCTTTCGCTGGAAGAAGGGAAGAAGCTGGGCGGGACACCGCTGGTTTTCCTTCACTACCCGCCGGTTTATGGAAGCGGGGACTGCCCGGAGATTTTAGAGGTTCTGCTCTCATATGGCGTAAAGCAGGTATATTATGGCCATATTCACGGCTATTCCTCGGGCTACGCAATCAACGGGGAGCGGCTCGGGATTGATTTCCGACTTCTTTCTTGTGATTTTCTCCAATTTACCCCAAAGAAAATCAGTTAATCTACAGGAAACATATAAAAATTTGCCAAACTACTGGCTTTTTTTCAGCGTTTGTGGTATAATGTCCCTTGCGTGTTAAGTAAATCATGTCCGCGGTCTGCGGCCATAATCCCTGACCTCGCGGAGAATAAAATAGGAAGGATGTTCCAAGATGTTAGTGTCCAAAAATGCTACCGAAACCAACAAGTACGAGCTGATTGTATCGATTCCTGCCGATGAGTTCGCGGCTGCCTGTGATAAGGTCTTTAAGAGACAGGCAAAGCAGTTCCAGGTTCCCGGCTTCAGAAAAGGCAAAGCGCCCAGAAAGACCATTGAAAAGCTGTATGGCGAGGCGATCTTCTTTGAAGAGGCTGTAAACGACGCCGCACCCGCTGTGCTGCAGGCCGCTTACGAGGAATCCGGCCTGGAGATCGTGGTCAGACCGGAGGTTGAAGTTACCGCCGTTTCTAAAGAAGAGGGCGTAACGATGAAGGCGACCTGTATTGTCAAGCCGAACGTTACCGTTAAGGATTACAAGGGCATCAAGGCTTCTAAAGAAGCTGCTCCTGTTACCGAAGAGGAAGTTTCCGCTGAGATCGAGAGAATGCGCAACCGTAATGCCCGTACGATCACGGTTGAGGATCGCGCCGCTGCGATGGGCGATATTGTCAATTTCGACTTTGAGGGCTTTGTGGACGACAAGGCTTTTGAGGGCGGCAAGGCTGAAAAGTTCAACCTAACCCTTGGCTCCGGCCAGTTCATCCCTGGCTTTGAGGACCAGATTGTCGGCCATAATACCGGAGACGAGTTTGACGTAAACGTCACCTTCCCGGAGGATTATCAGGCGGAAGAATTGAAGGGCAAAGCAGCTGTCTTCAAATGCAAGCTGCATGAGATCACGGCCAAAGAGCTTCCCGAACTGGACGACGAGTTTGTCAAGGACGTTTCCGAGTTTGATACGCTGGACGAGCTGAAGGCCGATATCACCGCGAAGCTGACCTCCAGCAAGGAAACTGCGGCCAATACCGCTTTTGAGAACACCCTGATCGACAACATCATCGCCAACATGGAGGGCGAAATCCCCGAAGAGATGTACGAAGCAAGAGTCGATGAGATGATCCAGGACTTTGAATACCGTCTGTCCACGCAGGGTATGAGCATGGAAGTTTATATGCAGTACACCGGTATGAACAAAGATTCTCTGCGTGCCTCCTTCAAGGAACAGGCCACCAGACAGGTTAAGGTTGCGCTGGCGCTGGAGAAGATTGTTGAAGCCGAAGGCATTACCGCTACCGACGAAGAGGTTGAGAAAGAAGTTGCCAAGCTGGTCGAGCAGTACAAAGCACAGAATCTCACCGCTGAGCAGATTAAGTCCGCGATGGGCGAACAGCTGAAAAATGATATCGCACAAAAGAAAGCTGTCGAAATGATCAAGAGCAGCGCAGTTGCCTAATAATTGGAAAAATTCACGGAATGGTTCCAATTTCCACTGTAATTTTTTCATGATTATCGGTCAGAATAGAGAATAAAATACGGCGTACATTGGGGTGGGGCTTCTGCCTCACCCTTTAGCTGTATCAGAGGATAGGCCGGCAAAAGGGGAGAACCCGCTCCGGAAAACCTTGTGATTCTAATTTTCAGGAGGGTCATACAGTATGAGTTTAGTCCCAATGGTAATCGAACAGACCGGACGCGGCGAGCGTTCCTATGACATCTTTTCCCGTCTGCTCAATGACCGGATCGTAATGCTTTGTGATGAGGTAAACGACGCTTCTGCGAGCCTTGTGGTTGCGCAGCTGCTCTATTTGGAGGGGCAGGATCCGGATAAGGACATCCAGCTTTACATCAACAGCCCCGGAGGCAGTGTTACGGCTGGCATGGCGATTTATGATACAATGCAATATATCAAATGCGACGTCTCCACGATCTGCATTGGCATGGCAGCCTCGATGGGCGCATTTTTGTTGTCCAGCGGCGCCAAGGGCAAGCGGATGGTTTTGCCCAACGCGGAGGTCATGATCCATCAGCCTTCCGGTGGTTCCCAGGGTCAGGCAACCGATATTTTGATTCAGGCCGCCCATATTCAGCGCACCAAGGAAAAGCTGAATCAGATCCTGGCGGACAATACCGGCAAACCGATCGAGCAGATTGCCACCGACACCGAGCGCGACAATTGGATGACTGCGGCGGAAGCCGTAGAATACGGCCTTGTAGATAAGGTAATCGAAAAGCGCTGAGCGGTTATCTGCGTGTGTTGCCATCTAATTTGATGAAAGGTCAGGTATAAAGTTATATGGCTGATTACAGCGACAACAATATCCGATGCAGCTTCTGTGGGAAACGGGATCATAACGTCCGCCGGATGCTGCACGCCGGGAATGCAAATATCTGCGACGAGTGTGTAGGTTTGTGCTATCAGATGCTGGCGGACGAGGGGATCTTCCCTCCGGTTGCAGATGCGGAATACAAATCGATGGATCTGAATGATCTGACGCTGCTCAAGCCTACCGAGATCAAAGCGGTGCTGGACCAGTATGTAATTGGCCAGGACAAAGCGAAGGTCATTCTGTCGGTCGCGGTTTACAACCATTACAAGCGTATTCTGCATACGGATGAGGAAGAGGATATTGAGCTTCAGAAGAGCAACGTTCTGCTTCTTGGTCCGACCGGTGTCGGCAAGACGATGCTGGCGCAGACGCTGGCGAAAATTCTGAATGTCCCCTTTGCGATTGCGGACGCAACTACGCTGACGGAGGCCGGCTATGTCGGCGACGACGTTGAGAACGTTTTGGTGCGCCTTCTGCAGGCCGCGGACTTTGATGTAGAAGCTGCCGAGCACGGGATTGTCTATATCGACGAGATTGATAAAATCAGCCGCAAGTCGGAGAACGCTTCGATTACCCGCGATGTCAGCGGCGAGGGCGTCCAGCAGGCGCTTTTGAAGATTATCGAGGGCACCATTTCCAACGTTCCCCCGCAGGGCGGCCGGAAGCATCCCCATCAGGAAATGATCCAGGTGGATACCCGCAACATCCTCTTTATCTGCGGCGGTGCGTTTGAGGGGATTGAAAAGGTGATCGAAAAGCGTACCGATTCTTCTACCCTGGGCTTTGGCGCGGATATCCGCAAGAAAGAGGAAATGACCAAGGGAGAGGTACTGAAAAACCTGATTCCGGACGACCTGGTCAAATTCGGCCTGATTCCGGAGCTGGTTGGCCGTCTGCCGGTTGTTACGACGCTGGAGGATTTGAGTATCGACCAGATGGTACGGGTTTTGAAGGAACCGCGCAACAGCCTTTTGAAGCAGTATGTCCATCTGTTTAAGCTGGATGGTGTCGAGCTTGAGATGAGCGATGAGACGCTGCGCGTTGTCGCGGAGGAAGCGATTAAGCGCAAGACCGGCGCCAGAGGCCTTCGCGGGGTTATGGAGGATGTCCTCAATCAGCTGATGTTTGAGATTCCTTCGGATCCTTCGATTAAGAAGGTTACGATTACGCCGGATACGGTTCGTTCCGGCGCCGCCCCGATCATCGAGCGCTGATGTGACGGTTCATTTGTTGCGAAAAGCTGATATAAAATGCGAAAGCAGCTGTATTCTTTGAGATACGGCTGCTTTTCTGCATTAATAGCGCTTTATTTAGGAAGAGAAGATTGTTTATTAAGCAATAAAAACGGTTGACATACGTATTTTTACGTATTATAATAGATGTAGAAGAGGTGGTGTTCAGAAAATGCCAATGAAACCGGCAGAAATGATTCGCCTGCTAAAGAAAAACGGATTTGTGGAAATCCGTGCAAATGGTTCCCACCGAATGTTTGAAAACAAAGAGACGGGAAAATTTACGACCGTCCCTTATCACGCAAAAGAACTCAAGCCTCAGATTGAAAGAGCAATATTAAAACAGGCCGGAATACAAAAGTAGCGGCCTGCAAAAGGAGGTAATCCAGTGAAAAAGTTATATTATCCAGCTGTTTTCCATCCGGAAGAAACCGGGTATTCTGTGATCATTCCGGATATTGAGGGCTGTTTTACGCAGGGAGAAACAATCGAAGAAGCATATGCCTATGCAGCCGACATCATCGGCCTTTGTCTGGAAGAATATAAAGTTCAAAACCGGCCGGTGCCTTCTCCGTCCGAGCCAAAGGCTTTGGCAGTGGAAGACGGGGATTTTTTAGTGTTGATTGCATTTGATGAACTTGCTTATCGGAAACACAATGATACGCGCTCGGTCAAAAAGACGCTGTCTATTCCGAGCTGGCTAAATATTATGGCGGAGGAGCAAAACATTAATTTCTCCCAAACTTTACAAAACGCCCTAAAGGAACAATTGCATATCCAAGGCTAAAAACAGCAGCTGTATTGTACGAAAATACAGCTGCTGTTGTCTATAGGAAAACGATTGATGCAGTGATTAAGCCTTGCTCTTATTTTCGCAGTAAATGCAGCGGTAGGTGTTGTTGGCTTTCAGTTCAAAAACGTGGTCGATTCCTTCTTCAATCGTGCAGATACAACGGGGGTTCTTGCATTTGATTACGTTGGTCAGCCTTGCGGGCAGGGTCAGCTTTTTCTTTTCGATGATCTCGCCGTTTTCAATAAAACAGACGGTAATATTATGATCGACATAGCCCAGAAGGTCGAGGTTTAAGTTGATGTTGCCCTCGATTTTGATGACATCCTTGGTGCCGTAGCGTTCGCTTCTGGCGTTGCGGATGAGTACGACGGTACATTCTGCCGCGTCCAGGTTGAGAAGATTGTAAATTTTCATACCGTTTCCGACCTGGATATGGTCAATGACGATGCCGTTTTCGATGCTGTCGATGCGACGTGTTTTCATCAGCTTGCTCCTTTCTCAGTCCAGCGGCCGGTCAGCCAGCCCCAACAAGGTCATGATCAGCGCCATTCGGACGTAAACGCCGTTTTGCACCTGCTCAAAGTAGGCCGCTCTGGGGTCGTCGTCGACCGGCAGGGTGATCTCGTTGACACGGGGCAGGGGATGGAGGACCGCCATATTTTCCTTGGCCAGCTTCATTTTATCTTCTGTCAGGACGTAGCTGTCTTTCAGGCGGATGTAATCTTCTTCGTTAAAGAACCGTTCCTTTTGCACCCGGGTCATGTACAGGATGTCCAGCCGGGGCATGACGTCCTCCAGGGAGGTAACCTCTTCATAGGGGATTCCTT
>CAYWRQ010000103.1:0-9379 GCA_964460915.1 uncultured Oscillospiraceae bacterium | reverse complement strand
AAATTGACCCCACCGACCTGAAAATCGATACCTTCCGTTCCAGCGGCGCCGGCGGCCAGCATATCAATAAAACCGAATCCGCCATCCGCATTACCCACCTCCCCACCGGTATGGTGGTCGAATGTCAGGACGAACGGAGCCAGTATAAAAACAAGGACAAGGCGATGAAGGTCCTGCGGGCGCGGCTGCTCGACCGGATGCAGCGGGAACAGGACGAGTCAATTGCCGCCGAACGAAAAAGCCAGGTCGGCACAGGCGACCGCTCCGAACGCATCCGTACCTATAACTATCCGCAGGGGCGGATCAGCGATCACCGGATTGGGCTGACGATTTATAAGCTGGACAGCTTTTTAAACGGTGACTTAGACGAAGTCATCGATGCGCTGATCGCCGACCATCAGACTAAGCTGCTGGCCGGGGAACAGGCATAACCGCACAAATCTTACACAAGGGATGAAAGAAAATGGAAAAATGGAAGACGCAGGTTTTGCCGCCGGACGCGGAAAATATCCGGCTGGCGGCCGAGCTTTTGCAGCAGGGGGAGGTCGTCGGATTCCACACCGAAACCGTATATGGACTCGGCGGAAACGCCTACAGCGCGGAGGCGGCCGCAAAAATCTTCGCGGCAAAGGGCCGGCCAGGCGACAACCCGCTGATTGTGCATATTGCTTCGCTGGATATGCTGCCGAAGCTGACAAAGGATGTCTCGGAGCTTGCCTACCGGCTGGCGGAAAAATTCTGGCCGGGACCAATGACGATGATTTTGCCGAAATCGGACCTGATTCCGGACGCGGTTTCGGCGGGCCTTCCGACCGTCGGCATCCGTTTCCCTTCCAGCCCGGTTGCGCAGCAGCTGATCAAGGTTTCCGGCCTGCCGGTTGCGGCGCCCAGCGGCAATCTCTCCGGCCACCCTTCCCCCACTACGGCCGAGCATATGCTCCATGATATGGATACCCGCATCCCGATGATCCTGGACGGCGGGGACTGTACGGTGGGACTGGAATCGACTGTCATTGCCGTAAAGGAAGACCGGGTACGGCTGCTCCGGCCCGGCGGGGTTACGGTCGAGATGATGGAGGAAATCTGCCCGGTCGAAATTGACAACGGGGTTTTACATCCGGTCGCGGCCGACGCAAAGGTCGCATCACCCGGCATGAAATACCGGCACTACGCGCCTGCTGCGGAAGTGACCATTGTAGAGGGTTCCCTTCCCGCCTTTACCGCGTTTATGGGACAGCAAAAGGACGAGGGCGTTTACGCGGTCGTTTTCAGCGGCGAAGAAGCGGGGATGCCGGTCCCGACCCTTTCTTTCGGATTAGAAAGCCATCCCGACGCACAGGCCCACCTGCTTTTCGACCTGCTGCGGCAATGCGATGAGCTGGGGGCCAACAAGGTCTTTGTCCGCTCACCGGACCCGCACGGCATTGGGCTTGCGGTATACAACCGGCTGCTGCGGGCAGCGGCCTTTCATATCATCAAACTGGAGAAGGAAGGATAACAAATGGGATTCTCAATACGTTACGCAGAACAGGCGGATGTCTCCGCGATCCTGCCGCTGATGGAACAGCTGCATACGCCCCACCACCAAAACCGACCGGATCTGTACAGACCCTTTGACCCGGATTCCTCAGCCGCCTTTTACCGGCTCAGCGTTCAGGACCCGGCGCATATTTATCTGCTCGCCGAAGAGGACGGACAGCCCCTCGGCTACGCCCATATCCTCATCCGGGACCGAAAAGGGAGCGTTACGATGACCGACCGGTGCAGCTTTCTGATTGAGGAAATCTGCGTCCATACTGCCCACCGGTGCAGGGGAGTCGGCAGGGCGTTGATCACCGAGATACAAAGGCTGGCGGATATCAAGGGCGCCGCCGGGATCGTACTCTGCGTCTGGGCATTTAACCGGGACGCGATGGCTTTTTATCAGAAGATCGGGTTCCGCTTACAGTCCAGCACGCTGGAACTGCCGGCCGATCATCCACGGGAGGAAAAAATTGAACAAGAAGGAAAAAAATAAGCCGCTGATTGTCGGGCTGACCGGACAGACTGGGGCGGGAAAATCTACCGTAACGGAGGCCTTTGCCCAAAACGGCTTTGTCATTTTGGACTGCGACGGTATTACAAGAGAACTGCAGCAAAAAAAAGAAGTACTGGACAAGCTTGTCTCCGGTTTTGGGGAACAGATCCTGCTGGAGGACGGTGCGCTCAACCGGAAAATGCTGGCGGCGCTCGCCTTCTCGGAGCCGAAACAGACCGAAAAGCTCAATAATATTATGATCCCGATCATCAAGGCCGAACTGGATGCAAGAATTGCCGAGGCACAGTCCCATGGCAAACGGCATATCCTATTGGATGCGCCGACGCTGTTTGAAAGCGGTGTGGACAAGATGTGCGACCGGAAAGTCTCGGTGCTGGCGGCAGAGGAGGTCCGTTTGCAGCGGATTTTGTCGCGCGACGGCATCACCGAGGAGCAGGCCCGGCTGCGGATGTCCGCCCAGCAAAAGGACGCTTACTATACCGTACGCTCCGACTTTGTCCTGCGCAACAACGGCACAAAGGAACAGCTGTTAAAGCAGGGGGAAGAACTGGCTGCGTCGCTGGTCAAAACAGAAAATCAGGACTGGAAAACGGCACTAATTACACTGGTCGCCATCGTTTTGGTCATTACGCTGATCACCGGAATTTATAACCTCACCTACCGCAGGCTGTACCCCCGGCACGACCCGGATACGGTCACGGCTTATGCCCAGCAATGTGACCTTCCCGATAGCCTTTTGTACGCGGTCCTCTATATTGAGGGCACCGAAAGCGCGGAAGAATCCGCAGAAAAATTTGACACCCTCCTTGCACTGCAGGACGCACAGAATGAGTATACCCTCTTAGCGGAATACTATGCCGGTGCGGATACTGTCGCGGAATGGCTGCAAAACAGTTCCTACAGCAAGGACGGCGTAAATCTGCAGGCCATTCCCGATGAAGATACCCGTACATTCGTCGACCGTGTGCAGCAGGCACAGAAAATATACGAAAATATTTACAAGAAATAATTTGAGTATATGCTCTTATTATAAGTATCGAGATGAAAGGATGTTTTTACAATGGCTTCCGCTCAGGAACTCAAACAAAAATTGCTTTTCAACAAAAAAAATGGCTGCTTACTTCTCTCCGATGAGCAGACAGCGGCCGCCGACAGCTTCGCCGAAAGCTACAAGGCGTTTCTGGACAACGGGAAAACCGAACGGGAATGTGTTGCGCAGACCGTAAAAATGGCGGAGGAGAGAGGATATCTCCCCTTTAACCCCGCGCAAAAGGTCCAGCCCGGAGACAAGGTTTACCTCAACAACCGCGGTAAATCCCTGATTCTCTGCCATATCGGGAGCGAACCGCTGGAAAGAGGCATCAACATCGTCGCCTCCCATATCGACTCCCCCCGGCTGGACATCAAGCAGGTCCCGCTGTACGAAAGCATGGAGCTGGCCCTGCTGAAAACCCACTACTACGGCGGCATCAAAAAATACCAGTGGACGGCGATCCCGCTGGCGCTGCACGGCGTGATCATCCGCAAGGATATGGAGACGGTTTCCGTCTCGATCGGCGAAGATGAAAACGACCCTGTATTCTGCGTGACCGACCTTCTCCCCCATCTGGCAACCGAACAGATGAAGCGTTCCGCACCGGAAATCATCAAGGGCGAGGAACTCAACATCTTAATCGGCTCCAGGCCCTTTAAGGACGACGAAGCCAGCGAACGCGTCAAGCTGAACATTGCCTCGATCCTCTTTGAAAAATACGGCCTTGTAGAAGCGGATTTTCTCTCCGCTGAACTGGAAATGGTGCCCGCATTTAAGGCGCGCGACATCGGCTTTGACCGCTCGATGATCGGCGCATACGGCCAGGACGACCGGGTTTGTGCGTATACCTCGATCCGTGCGCTGCTGGATATGGAGGAGACGCCCGCCAGAACCCAGCTGGTCCTGCTGGCAGACAAGGAAGAGATCGGCAGCTGCGGCGCAACCGGTATGAAGGGCGCGTTTATGCGCTACTTTGTCGACGATCTGGGCGCCCCGTACGGCGTTGCCGGCCACACCATCCTCTCGGCATCGAAGTGCCTGTCCGCCGACGTCGGCGCCGCTACCGACCCTACCTTCCCGGACGTGGTCGAATCGATGAACGCGGCCTATATCAACTACGGCCCCGTTATCATGAAGTTTACCGGCTCCAGAGGAAAGGGCGGCTCCAACGACGCTTCGGCCGAATATATGGGCGAGGTCAGAAAGATGCTGGATGATCACGGCGTCGTCTGGCAGACCGCGGAGCTGGGCCGGATCGACCTGGGCGGCGGCGGAACCGTTGCGGCCTTTATCGCGGAGCTGGATGTCGACACCATCGATATCGGCGTGCCGGTGCTGAGTATGCACTCCCCTTATGAGGTCACCTCGAAGGTCGATGTGTATGAAACCTACCGCGCTTTCTGCGCTTTTGCAAAATAAACAAATAAAGGGAAAGCTGTTGTCCGTCTACCGGGCAACAGCTTTTTCCGTTATCTGAACGTTTTATAGACAAAATGCGGGCGGCAGGTTTCCGCCGGGATAAAATGCACATCCGGAAACTGTGCGGAGAGCAGCTTTTCCATCAGCGTCAGGAAATGCCGTTCGGTTTCAAAGTGCCCGCAGTCAATAC
The DNA here is from genome assembly GCA_964460915.1 of uncultured Oscillospiraceae bacterium. Classification (GTDB taxonomy): domain Bacteria; phylum Bacillota; class Clostridia; order Oscillospirales; family Ruminococcaceae; genus Faecivivens. Next base: position 4,699 of record CAYWRQ010000103.1, on the reverse strand, counting down.
AGCTCATCCCCGCGTTCCCGGCATCTACGACCTGGTCATGCTTAAAATCACCGGAAATCAGTACATCCGCTCCCGCTTCGATGGCTTCATGGACATAGCTCCCGCCACCGCCGCAGCAAAGCGCCGCTTTTTTCAGCTTCTTCCCGGAATCGTACAGCCGCATCCCCTGTAAAGAAAGCACTTTCGCCAGATGGGCGGCCAGGGTTTCGGCATCGACCGGGGCTTCAAACGGGAGGTTACCAGTTCCGGCGCAGTCATCATCCGGAAACGCCGTAAAATCCGTCAGCCCGATAATTTTCGCCAGGATCCGATTGACCCCTCCCGGCGCCTTGTCCATATTGGTGTGGGCAGAGAGGACCGCGATATGGGCGGATAACAGCTCGCCCTGCACCGAATCAAAAGGAATCCGCTTCATCGGATGGAAGATGACCGGGTGATGCGTGAGCATCAGCTGACAGTTTTTTTGCACGGCTTCCCGGATCGCTTCATGGGTCACGTCCATTGTAATCAGGCAGTTCCCGACCGGCTGGGATCCGTTTCCGACCAAAATGCCTACATTGTCAAAGCCCTCGCAGCTGGAAAATGGGGCGAAGGCATCAATCGCCGCGTAAATATCTGAAACCGTTGTCATGGCTTTGCATCCTTTCTTTCCATCCGCTGCCGAAAAAGCGTCTGCAAACGGATGATAACCGCCTGCGTTTCCGCAAGCTTTGCCGTATCGGTCTGTTCCGCCCGGGAAAGGCCCTGCAGGACCTTCTGCTGACGGGACAAAAGCTGCTCAAGATAGATGTCCGCATCTTCAGAGCCGTCTTCTGCCGCCCTGCCGATCAGGCTCAGCAGCAGGCCGCAGTCATGCTTATGCCCGTCAAAGCGGGCATTCAGGATCGAATACGCTTTCCCGCCGGCGACTGCACAGCGCTCCCCGACAATCGCAAAACCGTGCTCCGCAAGCCAGATACGCAGGACGGGCGCCTGGGTCATCGGCTGGAGGACCAGGTTTTTGTCCCGAAGCTCGGACAATCGCGCGGCCAGGATTTCCGAGATCAGGATCCCGCCCATGCCGCCAATCAAGATATCGGTGATGCCGGTCAAGTCGATTCCGTTCAGGCCGTCGGTCAGCACCGTCTCAATTTTATCCGTCAGCCCGTTTTCCGCGATACAGCGGCGGGCGGAACGCAGCGGGCCTTCATGAATATCGGTTGCCAGCATGAAAGACGCCCTGCCCTGCTGGACGAGACTGACTGCCAGATAGCCGTGGTCGGTACCGACATCGACACCTCTCCCGCCCGGGGTCATCATCTCGGCCATGCGGGCCAGGCGTTTGTCCAAATGAATCAAAGTAAACTTCCTTTCGGATATGAAAACAGGGCTGTGCAGTTACGCGCAGCCCTGTTCCTGAATACAGGTTTTATTTGCCGGCAACGTGCTCATTCAGCTTATCCAGCAGTTCGTCGACGCTAACGCCATGAACCATGCAGGCTTCCGCAATGGATTCCCCTCTGGATGCCGGGCAGCCCAGGCAGTGCATACCCATTTCCATAAAGTAAGTGGCAGTTGTACGGTCAAAATCAAGGATTTCGCCGATGGTCATATCTTTGGTAATTGTCATGTGTTTATCTCCTTTCGGAATAGTAGGATTTATTCCTCGTTTCTATTATACCCGATCTGACAAAATAATCAAGGGGTTTAAATGAATTTCATGATGGTCCTGTTTCTTTTATTCGAAAACCTGCCTTATATCCCCCCGCCGTAATCCAGCATCGAAAGGTCATAGGGCGTCTGCTGATAGACAAAGTAGTTGAGCCAGTTGACATACAACAGGTTCGCGTGCGCCCGCCAGATAAATTTCGGCTCGTTTTCCGGGTTATCCCCATCAAAATAATTATATGGAATATCAATCGGCAGGCCTTTATCCAGGTCACGGAAATATTCTGCTGCGAGCGTACCGCGGTCATATTCGCTGTGGCCGGTGACAAAAAACTGTCTGCCGTCATGGGACGCGACAATATGTAAGCCCGATATCGGCGATTCTGTTAAGATTTCCAGCTTTCCGGTCGCAAGGACATCCTCTCGCCGGCACTCGGTGTGGCGGGAATGTGGGACGTAAAACTCCTCGTCAAAGCCGCGCAGCAGCGGATGGAACGGCTGCAGGACATGATGCGGGAAAACCCCAAACATCTTCCTGGGCAAGTCATATTTCGGCACGCCGTAATGATAATACAGGCCCGCCTGCGCGCCCCAGCAGATATGGAAGGTAGAATAAACATGGGTTTTCGACCACTCAAAAATGTGGCAAAGCTCTGGCCAGTAATCCACCTCTTCAAAGGGCATCTGCTCCACCGGCGCACCCGTGATGATCATTCCGTCAAAATACTCGTTTTCCACATCCCGGATGGTTTTATAAAACTTAAAAAGATGCTCCTCGGAGGTGTTGTGGGAGCGGTGGCTCTCGGTCTGGATCAGCTCGATGTCCACCTGAAGGGGAGAATTGGACAAAACCCGGAGCAGTTGCGTTTCGGTTTCGATTTTTTTCGGCATCAGGTTCACAATCGCAATCTTTAAAGGCCGGATGTCCTGATGGGACGCCCTTTCTTCATTCATAACGAAGATATTCTCCCTGCGCAGCTGAGAGTTGGCCGGCAGTGTATCCGGTATGTTAATCGGCATTGAACCCATTCCTTTCAAATCGAAGTCTCGCTATTATCCTAGTGTATATTCTATTATAACAAAATTTCCCGACAGTTTCAACCGGGCGGACAATTTTTGGGAATTATAGCGCAAAAATTCCGAGAATAACGGTAGGATTTCTCCATTTCTGTACAGCAACCGGGCCTTTCTGTATTTGCACCGCGTGCATTTGTCAATTTGTACAGGAAAAGAGTTTTGTGTAAAAAAAAATTCGGCAGACGAATTTTGAAAAAAATGCAAATCATCTTGACAACCGCTGGGTGATCTGGTATTATAATATTGTTTTAACATTACTACTTTACCATAGTAGCATGATAACAGACTAAATGATAAAGGATGAAAGATATGAGAAAGAAAGCATTAAAACGCGCTGCCCTGCTGCTGGCTTTGATGATGGGAGCTGCGGCCCTCGCCGGCTGTTCTTCTAATAAAACGGATGCGGCAAACCGTCTGGAAGCGATTCAGTCCAGAGGGTACATAGAAGTCGCGACCGAACCCTACTTTGCGCCGAATGAGTTTATCGATTCTACGAAGCAGGGCGATGAACAGTATGTCGGCTCCGATATCGAGCTGGCAAAAGCGATTGCCGACGACCTTGGAGTTGAGCTGAGGCTCATCCCACTGGAATTTTCTGCGGTTCTCGCTTCGGTTACTGAAGGAAAATACGATCTTGCGATCTCTGCGCTAGCCTGGACACCGGCCCGCGAGGAGAGCATGGAGATGAGTATCGGGTACCATTACGACGACACAGCGCTTTATACCGTCCTCGTGCGGGAGGATGAGGCTGATTCCTTTCAGTCACTGGATGATCTAAAAGGCAAAAAGGTTGTCTGTCAGTCCGGTTCGCTGCAGGAACAGCTGATCAAGGATGCGATGGATATTAACGAACTGGACGAGCTGCTCTATGTCTCTTCGACAAACGATGGTTATCTGATGGTTTCGGAAGGGAAAGCGGATGCCTGTGTATGCGCGGAAACCAACGGCGACCTGTATGCCGCCGCCAACGGAGGCCTTAAGGTTATCCCGGATTCGATCAATTTCCCCGTCTCCGACGAATATATGGGCACACGTATCGGCGCACCAAAGGGTGAGACCGAGTTAATTGACGCAGTCAATAAAGTGATCGAAAAGCTGAATGAGAGCGGGCAGTATAATGAATGGTATGAAGAGTACTCTGAGTACGCAAAGAGCCTTGGCATCAAATAATCTGAAAGGTTGAACCGGTATGCTTGAAAAGATGATTAAGATTTGGGCCAGTTATTCCGGCGTCTATCTGGCCGGCCTTTGGGGGACGATCTGGATTTCATTGGTGACCGTTTTGATTGGTACGATCCTGGGCATCCTGATTGCAATTATGAAGCTGTCCAAATTCCGCCCGCTGGAAATACTCGTCGATATCTACATCGAAGTAATCCGCGGCACGCCAATGCTCTTGCAGCTCTACTTCTTCTGGCTCCTGCTGCCCGACCTTCTGCATATGAATCTCAGCAGCACCATCTGTGTGATTGTTGCGCTGATCGTCAATTCCAGCGCCTACATCGCTGAGGTAATCCGCGCCGGTATCCAGGCGGTCGATTTCGGCCAGACGGAGGCCGCGAAGAGCCTTGGGATGAGCAACCTGCACTGTATGACCCGAATCATTATGCCGCAAGCGATCAAAAATATCCTGCCGGCCCTTGGAAATGAATTTATCGTGATGATCAAGGAAACCTCCCTTGCTTCTACCTTCTTTGTCCCCGAACTGATGACGGCGTATAAGACGGTTCAGTCGTCTACCTTCCTGACCCTGCCGTCACTGATGATCTCCGGCCTAATTTACCTGGTCATCAACTTCACCCTGTCCAGACTGATCAAACTATTTGAAAAGAGGATGAGAGCAAGTGACTGACAACGTATTAATCCATGTCGAAAACCTGACAAAGCGCTTTGGCAAGCTGGACGTGCTGTGCGGCATCACTGAGGATATCCACGAAGGAGAGGTTGTCTCGATCATCGGGCCGTCCGGCGGGGG
>CAYWRQ010000102.1:3772-9452 GCA_964460915.1 uncultured Oscillospiraceae bacterium | reverse complement strand
GGCGAACCGGTGCATGGAACAGGCGGCGCGCTCTTTCCCCGGCCTGACCGAAAAGGCGCGGAAGACCCGGTGCTGGAACTATGATACAGACGGGTATTACGCCCTCTTTTCCCAGCATTTTGCCCATGTTGATCTCTGGGAAACCAGCTATTATCACCAAATGGACAGCCATCAGCAGATTCTCGACTTCATCTCGGGCACTGCCCTGCGGCAGTATCTCGGGTTCCTGGATGAGGGGCAGGCCGCGCAGTTTAAAGCGCAGGTACTGAAAAACCTCCGCGCCGCTTATCCGGTGCAGCCAAACGGGAAGGTGCTGTTCCCCTTCCGGCGGCTGTTCCTGTTGGCGGGGAACTGAACAAAAAGCGCGCGGAACTGGACAAACCGGCTGCAAAAGGGTATAATGAAAAAAACGGAAAGGACGCCTACGCTTATGAACAATATTCCGCTTCTGACGATGAAAATGATCGCTTATGACGAGGGCGACCGGAAGCGCGTGAACCATTTTCTCAAGGTCACCGCCTACGCCCGGACGATCGGCGAGCTGGAAGGGATGGAGGGGGAGCAGCTGGAGCTGCTGACCGCCGCCGCCCTGACCCACGATATCGGCATCAAGGTCTCCGAGGAAAAATACGGCGACTCTAGCGGTGCCCACCAGCAGGTCGAAGGCCCGCCCATTGCCGAAAAGATGCTGACCGCTTTGCAGTACCCCCGTCCCTTTATCGAGCGGGTATGCTGGCTCATTGCCCACCACCACACCTACACGGACGTCATCGGGCTGGACTACCAGATCCTGATCGAGGCCGATTTCCTGGTCAATTTAGATGAAGGAAACGAGCCGCTGAGTGCCGTCGCGTCCGTCCGGGAGAAGATTTTCCGGACAAAGGCCGGGCTGGCGATACTGAACAGCCTGTTCCCGGAGGCAAAATAAGCGGAACCCCTTCCCCACGCTTTTATATCATGTATATATAAAGGAGAGACTCCCCATGAACAAAACAGTAACCGTCATCCGCGGCGACGGCATCGGCCCGGAAATCGTAAACGAAGCCATCAAGGTGATGGACACAGTCGCCGCCAAGTATGGCCACACCTTCACCTATCAGGACATCCTCGCGGGCGGCTGCGCAATCGACGCGTACGGCAGGAGCCTGACGGAAGAAGCGCTGCAAAAGTGCCTGGACTGCGACTCGGTCCTGCTGGGCGCGGTCGGCGGCCCCAAATGGGACGGCGTCGCGAAGGAGATTCGCCCGGAGGCAGCGCTCCTCGGCATCCGCTCGGCGATGGGCCTGTACGCGAACCTCCGCCCCGCAAAGCTGTTCCCCCAGCTGGCTGAGGCTTCTCCGCTAAAACCCGAGATTGTCCAGAAGGGCATCGACCTGATGATGGTCAGGGAGCTGATCGGCGGCGCGTATTTCGGCGAGCACAAGACGGTTGAGGTGAATGGCGAGCTGGTCGCGCACGACGATATGACCTATGCGGAGCATGAGATCGAGCGGGTCGGCCGGGTTGCCTTTGAAACCGCCCGCAAGCGCGGCGGCAAGCTCCATTCGGTCGACAAGGCAAACGTCCTCGATTCCTCCCGCCTGTGGAGAAAGACGATGCACCGGCTCTCCGAGGAAAACCCCGACATCACCTATCAGGACATTCTTGTCGACAACACGGCCATGCAGCTGGTGCGCAACCCCTCCCAGTTTGACACAGTCGTCACCGAAAACCTCTTTGGCGACATCCTCTCGGACGAGTCCTCGATGATCACCGGCTCGATCGGCATGATGGCCTCCGCCTCCCTCGGCGACGGCACCAGAGGAATGTACGAGCCGATCCACGGTTCTGCCCCCGACATTGCCGGGCAGAATATCGCCAACCCGATCGGCACGATCCTCTCCGCCGCGATGATGATGCGCTATTCCTTTGATATGGCAGCAGAAGCCGACGCGATTGAGGCGGCGGTCAACGCCGTCCTCGACGAGGGCTACCGCACGGCCGACATCATGAGCGAGGGAATGAAGAAGGTCACCTGCTCGGAGATGGGCGATCTGATCGCCGCGAAAATCTGATTGAGCGGTATATTGCCTGCGCGCCTGGCGGACGGGTGCGCGGGCGTTTTTCACTTTTCGTATGTGCAGGCGGTGAAAAGCCGGAAGGAGGGCAAACTATGTTTTTGGACACATCGTTTCTAAAAGACGGCGAGATTTTCCTGAAAGCCTACGCCCATATCGACGGCGACGAGACGCGCGGCTGGCTCCCGGCCTATCATTTCATGATCTGCACCCTCGACGGGACGGAGATCGGCCACTGTGATCTCCGCATCGGCCACAATGAAAATACCTACTACGGCGGGAACATCGGCTATTGCGTCAAAGAAGAATACCGCGGCCATCACTACGCCGGGAAGGCGTGCAGGCTGCTCTTTTCCCTGGCGCGGCTCCACGGCCTTCAGCACCTGATCATCACCTGTAATCCGGACAACCTTCCCTCCCGGAAGACCTGCGAATATGCGGGCGGCGTGCTGGAAGGGATTGCCGATCTGCCGGAGGGGAACGATATGTACCAAAACGGTGAGCGGCAGAAGTGCATCTACCGGTTTGCGCTGTAAATCTGTCAAAAAGCTATTGACAAAACCCGTTTGCAGTGATATGATAGATGCATAGTATAAACCGATGATGTGGATATCAAACAGGATATGCGCTTTCAGAGAGCGGGCGATGATGGGAATCCCGCAGTAAGCAGCCTGCAAATGGACCACGGAGGGCAAGGTGAACGGCGGTTTCCGCCCAGTACCTGCGACGTATGCCTGCGTTAAGGGCCGGGAATGTAGTTGCATTCCGGAGAGTGGCTGCCAGAGGGATACGTGTATCTGTCCGGCGGCAAGTAAGGTGGTACCGCAGATAACAGATCTGTCCTTATTTTAGGACAGGTCTTTTTGTTTTCTATGGGAGATTTTGGCGGGCGGTGCAGAGCCGTGTTTTCCGACGCAGGCGTTTTCCTGCGGAAAATAAACGGCAAAACCTCTGTCCGAACGTGCGACCATCGCGCAGAGCGATGGTGTTACGTCTTTCACTATCTAACGAAACCAGTGAAAACGTTTAGGGATCAAACCCCTTTTCGCAAAGGGGTTTGCGGATTCCAAAGGCAGAGCCTTTGGTGTTAGGAAACATTGAAGAAAGAAGAGAGAACATGAAAACACAATACGTTATGGGCAACTCGGCGATTGCCCTCGGCGCGATGGCCGCGGGGGTGAGCGTCGCCGCCGGATACCCCGGCACCCCGTCCTCCGAGATCATCGAGACGATCGGGAAATACAACGACGGCCACATCCACCTCGAATGGTCGGTCAACGAAAAAGCCGCCCTCGAAGTAGCGGCAGGCGCGTCCTATTCCGGCGCGCGGACGCTGGTCACGATGAAACAGGTCGGCTTAAACGTTGCCTCTGACCCGCTGATGAGCCTGGCCTATGTCGGCGTAAAGGGCGGCATGGTCATTGTCGTGGCCGACGACCCCGGCCCGATTTCCTCCCAGACCGAGCAGGACACCCGGCTTTTTGCCCAGTACTGCCGCATCCCGGTTTTTGACCCTTCCTCCCCCGAGGAAGCCTATCAGATGATCCAGGACGCCTTTGACTGCTCGGAAAAGTGGCACACGCCCGTCCTGTTCCGCCCGACCACCCGCATCTGCCACGCCTACGCGTCGATCGATATCCCGGAGCAGTTCCCCGCCCGCCCGGTCGAAGGGTTTGTCAAGGATTCCTCCCGCTGGGTTATCTTCCCGCGCCTTTCCTATAATAACCACAAGATGATCGAAGCCCGCAACCCGGATATCGGCAGGGAATTTTCCGCCTATGGCTATAACACCTTCACCGGTTCCGGCACAAAAGCGGTGATTACCTCCGGCGTCAGCTACGCCTACACGATGGAATACATCCAGTCCCGCACCGACGTCCGCGTCATCCGGATTGCGACTCCCTACCCCTTCCCGGACGATTTCGCCCTGAAGGCGCTCCGCGGTGTGGAGAGCGTCCTCTGCATCGAGGAGCTGTCCCCCTGTCTGGAAACCGAGCTGCAGCGGCTGGCCGGGGTTTACCATCTGCCCATCACCATCCTCGGGAAGGGCAGCGGCCATGTCCCCACTGCCGGGGAAAACTCGGCCGACCTGATTGCCGGCATCCTGCGGGAATATCTCGGTGATCCCGCGCCCGAAGCGTCTGCTGACCTCACGGACGCGCCCGCCCTGCCGATCCGCCCGCCGGTCCTCTGCGCCGGATGTCCCCATCGGGCATCGTTTTATGCGGTCAAAAAGGCGATGCAGGGTCAAAAAGCCTTCTTCGGCGGCGATATCGGCTGCTATACCCTGGGCAACGCCATGCCGCTGGACATGGTGGACACCTGTCTGTGCATGGGCGCGGGCATTACGATGGCGCAGGGAATGTACTGGTCGAACCCCGGCACCACCTGCTTTGCCTTTGTCGGCGACTCGACCTTCTTTGCGTCGGGCATGACCGGCGTCGTCAACGCCCTGTACAACCAGGCGGACATGGTGCTCTGCGTCCTGGACAACTCGACCACCGCCATGACCGGCCATCAGCCCCACCCCGGCACCGGCAAAACGATGATGGGCGAGATTGTCCAGAAGATCGATATCGTAAAGGTGCTCGAGGGGATGGGCGTCCGGAAGATCGTGACGGTCGACCCGCTGAAGCTAAGCGAGGCGGTTGCGGCGGTCAAGGAGTGCGCCGCCCTCCCCGGCGTCAAGGCGATCATCTTCAAATCGCCCTGCGTCGCGGTCACCAAGCCCACCGGCAGCATGGTGATCACCGGCGACTGCATCCAGTGCAAGCGCTGCATCCGGGAGATCGGCTGTCCCGGCCTGATTTTACAGGACGGCAAGGTCGCGGTAGACGCTTCCCTCTGCACCGGCTGCGGCCTATGCGCGCAGGTCTGCCCGAAAGGCGCAATCCTTTCCCAAATTAATGAATAATGAAGAATTAAGGTAGTTTTGCTGCGCAAAACGGATTGAAAATGCTGCGCGGCGCGATCTATTATATGATTCAGTATACCGTTACCAGAAAGGCTGATGAACATCATGAACAAAGACATCCTCCTCTGCGGCGTCGGCGGCCAGGGCATTGTTTTGGTATCCAAGCTCCTTGCCGCGTCGGCCACAGCCGCCGGGGAAAAGGTACATTCGGCTGAGACAATCGGCATGGCCCAGCGCGGCGGCTCCGTCACCAGCCATGTCCGCATCGGCGACGCCCACTCCCCGATGATCCCGAAAGGGAAAGCCGACCTCCTCCTGGCCTTTGAGCCGGCAGAAGCCGTCCGCAGCCTCCCCTACCTCAAGGACGGCGGCACCGTTATCGTCAACAGCGTCCCCGTTAAGCCGGTCACCGCTTCTCTCGGAAATTCTTCCTACAACGGCAGTGAGATGATTGCATACCTGCAGCAAAAATGTGCCCATCTCATCGTTCTCAATTCGGAGCAGCTCTGCGCCCCCCTCGGCTCCACGAAATATCTTAACGTCGTCATGCTCGGCGTCGCGGCGGCCTCCGGCGTCACCGGCCTGGATGCATCCCTCATCCGCCAAACCGTCGAAAACGGCGTCCCGCCCCGCTTCAAGGAAATCAACCAGCGCGCTTTCTCGATCGGCACCGCTATCGGGTAACGCTTCCCAAACATGGGGGCAAAGC
>CAYWRQ010000102.1:0-3672 GCA_964460915.1 uncultured Oscillospiraceae bacterium | reverse complement strand
GCTTTCTCGATCGGCACCGCTATCGGGTAACGCTTCCCAAACATGGGGGCAAAGCCCCCATACCCAGATTCCCCTCACCGTAAGAGAGCGATATACATGGCCCCGCCCTCCACGGGCGGAACGACTTCGGGAAGATTATGCTGTTGTATTTTTGACAATCTGCTTTCCGCAATCATACATGAACCTATCCGGAAACACTGTAGGGGCGGGGTTCCCCGCCCGCCCTCATCCTGCTATGCTGCCCTAATCGAGCACATACATAACTATTTTAGAAATGCGGTCCGTGACCGCGAAAGGAAGATCAATATGCAATTAACAAAAACACAGATGGAACTGATCAACAAACAGATCGCTCGCCTGCGCGCGACCGACAGCTACTACGGAAAGATGTACCGCGAGCTGGGCATCGAAAAAATTGAGCGCCAGGAAGACTTTGAAAAGCTGCCCTTCTCGTCCAAGGAAGACCTGCGCAACGCCTATCCTCTCGGCATCACCGCCGTGCCCCTGGAGGAGGTTGTCCGCATCCACTCCTCCTCCGGCACCACCGGCAAGCCGGTCATCATCCCCTATACCGCCAAGGACGTCGACGACTGGGCCATCATGTTCGCCCGCTGCTACGAGACTGCCGGCATCACCAACAAGGACCGTATCCAGATCACCCCCGGCTATGGTCTCTGGACCGCCGGCATCGGCTTCCAGGCCGGCGCCGAAAAGCTGGGCGCGATGGCCATCCCGATGGGCCCCGGCAACACCGAAAAGCAGCTGCAGATGATGCAGGACCTGCAGTCTACCGTCATCGGCGCGACCTCCTCCTATGCCCTCCTGCTGGGCGAAGAAGTGCAGAAACGCGGGCTGCGGGACAAGATCGCGCTGAAAAAGGGCGTCATCGGCTCCGAGCGCTGGGGCGAAAAGATGCGCGCCCGCATTAAGGAGCAGCTGGGCATCAGCCTGTACGATATCTACGGCCTGACCGAAATCTACGGTCCCGGCATCGGCATCAGCTGTGATGAAGAAAACGGGATGCACTACTGGGACGATTACCTGTACCTTGAGATCATCGACCCCGTCACCGGCCAGCCTGTCCCCGACGGCGAGGAAGGCGAGATCGTCCTGACCACCCTGGTCAAGGAGGGTGCGCCGCTCCTGCGTTTCCGCACCCACGACCTCTCCCGCATCATCCCCGGCGAGTGCCCCTGCGGCTGCAAGTTCCCCCGCATCGACATCATCAAGGGCCGCTCGGACGATATGTTTAAGGTACACGGCGTCAACATGTTCCCTGCGCAGGTCGAGGAGGTTCTCCGCACTGTTCCCGGCGTATCCAGTGAGTATTCCATCGCCCTGGGCAGCGACGAGGTCACCGGCAGGGACGTCATGATGATCACCGTCGAGGGAGATTACAACTACTCCTTCGCCGAGATGGCCAACACGATCAAATACGTCTTTAAGTCCCGCATCGGCGTCACCCCGCGCGTCAATATCGTCCCCGTCGGCACCCTCCCCCGCAGCGAAAAGAAAACCAAACGCGTTACCGATTACCGCGAAATCTGATCTCCCTAATGTTTCCCGAACACCAGAGGCGCTGCCTCTGGACTCCGCAACACCTTTTTGAAAAAAAGGGGCGAGACCCCTAAACGAAGTCACTGTTTCCGTCAGAGAGCGAAAAACATGGCACCGACCCTTTACGGGTCGGTCACGCGTTCGGGGAGAGGTTTTGCTGTTTATTTTCCGCAGGAAAACGCCCGCAAGCCGTATGCAGGCGCGGCAAAACGAGGCAACTCGGGACGGTTCGTCCGGTTTCGCGCGATCATCTGCCCGATCGGCAAAAAAATTGAAAAAAAAGGGTTGACGGGAGCGAAAAAACGTAGTATAATGAACAAGTAGACGAAAACGGAAAGGAAACATACCGAATGGAACTCGAAACCAAATGTCTGCACACGGGGTATATTCCGAAATCCGGAGAACCTCGACAGGTACCGATTATCCAGTCCACGACCTATCCCTACGCGACCAGCGAGGAGATGGGAAAGCTGTTTGACCTGGAAGCGTCCGGGTACTTTTACACCCGCCTGCAAAACCCGACCAATGATTATGTTGCGGCCAAGATCGCCGCGCTCGAAGGCGGAACTGCAGGGATGCTCACCTCGTCCGGACAGGCGGCCAACTTCTATTCCGTTTTTAACATCGCCACCTGCGGCGACCACGTGATTTCCTCCTCGTCGATCTATGGCGGCACCTACAACCTGTTCGCCGTCACGATGAAGAAGATGGGCATTGAGTTTACCTTCGTCTCCCCCGACTGTACCGAGGAGGAGCTGAACGCAGCTTTTAAGCCCAACACCAAAGCCGTCTTCGGCGAAACGATCGCGAACCCCGCTCTGACCGTCCTGGACATCCCAATGTTCGCGAAGGTTGCTCATGAGCACGGTGTCCCGCTGATCGTCGACAATACTTTCCCTACTCCGATCAACTGCCGCCCAATCGAATGGGGCGCGGACATCGTCACCCATTCGACAACCAAGTACATGGACGGGCACGCGGCTGCGGTCGGCGGCGCAATTGTCGATTCCGGCAAGTTTGACTGGAACGCCCATGCGGATAAGTTCCCCGGCCTTACAACCCCGGACGAAAGCTACCATGGTGTTGTCTACACCGAGCGCTTCGGACTCGAAGGTGCGTTCATCACCAAGGCTACTTCCCAGCTGATGCGCGATTTCGGTTCGATCCAGTCCCCTCAAAATGCTTATCTTCTTAACCTCGGCCTGGAAAGCCTGGCTGTCCGGATGCCGCGGTATGTTGAAAATGCCCAGAAGGTCGCCGAGTTCCTCGCGGCCAACGAACAGGTCGCTTGGGTTACCTACCCCGGCCTTAAGGGCGACAAATATTATGAGGTTGCGCAGAAGATCATGCCAAACGGCACCTGCGGCGTAATTTCCTTCGGCGTCAAGGGCGGCCGCCCCGCAGCCGAACGGTTTATGAAAAACCTCAAGCTCGGCACCATAGAAACCCATGTTGCCGACGCAATCACCTGCGTTCTCCACCCCGCCAGCGCCACCCATCGTCAGATGAACGATGAGGAACTGATTGCGGCCGGTGTCGGGCCGGATCTGATCCGGTTGTCGGTCGGTTTGGAGAATGTCGGGGACATAATTTCCGATATCTCGGAGGCCCTTGCGGCGTCGAGATAATAACCCTTTCTGATTGAAAAGCCCCCAGAACTGGAATTCAGACGGTTCTGGGAGGCTTTTCGTCTTTTTACTGGCAGGTTTGACTGAAATAGGTTTCGGGCGGCAGAATATGGCTCGAATGTACTATTGTCAAAATGTGTACTTTTTAAGAGTTAGGTCATTGGATTAATAATAACATAAAATCGTCAGCTTTGCAAGAGCATTTTCGATGTTTTTGTCATATTTATTTAAAAAAATACCAACAAAGATTCATTCGGAAAACTATCAAAAAGTACACGTTTTGAATTCGCTGAACGGCTCTGCCCGGTGCAGACGATTCCAAGGCTGAAAACGGCAAGGTCATTCCGCGGGAACCTTGTTCTCTGCAAAAAGATTGAAAGGATGAACAAACATATGTGGAAAAATGGAAGGCGCACAATTCTTGCGCTGATGATTGCTTCGCTCGTTGCCTCGAGCGTTCTGGCTGTCCCGGCGTTCGCAGATGATG
>CAYWRQ010000101.1:7731-9459 GCA_964460915.1 uncultured Oscillospiraceae bacterium | reverse complement strand
TGGGCAAGATCAAGGACTTCAAAAAATCGATGGACTACACCGAGTACGGCGGGGCACCCCTGCTCGGCTGTGCTATGCCGGTGATCAAGGCCCACGGAAGCTCCAACGGCTACGCCTTTCAAAACGCCATCCGTCAGGCAAGGGATTTTGTCCAGGGCGGCGTAAACGACGCGATCAAGGAGTCGATCGCCCAGCTGAAGGAACAAGAGGCGGCTGTCCGGGAGGAATGATGCGCAATAAGGGAAGGGGGTTGGCGTAATGGTCGAAAAGCGAATCGCGGAGGTCTTTGCCCGGCACCCGCGGGTGCTATATGGCTATGCTTCGATCGATTACAGCCCCTATTTTCCCGCCTACCGCTCTGCCCTTGTGCTTGCGGTTCCGTATGGCGGACAGCTTACGCTGAAAAACTATACGGAGGAAGGCTTTGAGCAGGGGATTGTACAGGCGCGGTCGGAGCTGGAAGAGATCGTGGCGGGTATCGAACGGGTCTTGATAGAAGCTGGTATCCAGTACTATGTCCCGCCGGTCGCCCAGAAAAACGAGGAGGAGCTGGTGGCCCCCTTTTCCTTTAAGTTTGCGGCGGTTCACGCGGGGCTTGGCTGGATCGGCAAAAACGACGTCGTGATCACCGAAAGGTACGGCCCGCGGGTGCGGCTGTCGGCAATCCTCATCGACAGCCTGTTCCCCTATGGGGAGATCGTCGAGAAAAGCCGCTGCCCGGAATCCTGCCGCCTGTGCGTGGATATCTGCCCCCATGGCGCGCTGACGGGGGCGCAGTGGGATATCCATGCCCTGCGCAGTCAGCTGATCGATTATCACCTATGTAACCAGAAACGGAGCCTGTTTATCAAAAAACATGGCAGGAAAAGTGCCTGCGGGCTTTGTTTGGCGGTGTGCCCATTTGGACAGAAATAATGAAAAAATTGCGGTTTTTGATGCATCTGGAAACCCATTTTCCCGATGCCTGAGAGACTGCTGACAAATGTAATTTTGCAGAAAGGACGTTTCTCATGAGCAAGGATTTTGAACACAAAGAAGACCTGGGCGAATTCCAGGCAAAAATCGGCTATACCTTTAAGCGCGTCCACTATCTGGAACAGGCGCTGACCCACTCCTCCTACGCCAACGAGGGGAGAAAGCATCTGAAAAACAACGAGCGGCTGGAATTCCTGGGCGACTCGGTGCTGTCGGTGATCGTGGCGCGGTACCTTTTCCTGACCTATAAGGACCTGCCGGAGGGGGTGCTGACCAAGATGCGGGCAAGCCTTGTCTGCGAAAAGGCGCTGGACGTCTTCGCGGCGGAGCTGGACCTTGGGAGCTACCTGCGGCTGGGGAAGGGCGAGGAAATGACCGGCGGAAGGCAGCGCCCTTCGATTATCGCCGACGCCTTTGAGGCCGTGCTCGCGGCGATTTATCTGGATGGCGGGTACGAGGAGGCGCAGCGGTTTGTCATGCGCTTTATCCCCCAAAACATCGACATCCAAAAGCAAAGCCCTCTTTCCGACTACAAGACCGCCCTGCAGGAGGTTGTCCAGCAGAATAAAGAGGAAAAGATCGCCTACCGCCTGGTAGACGAGCAAGGCCCCGACCACGCGAAGGTCTTTACGGCGGAGGTGCTGCTCAATTCCAACGTGATCGGCCGCGGCACGGCCTCCAGCAAGAAGCAGGCGGAGCAAAACGCCGCCAAAGAGGCGCTGGAGCTGATGGGCTACGCGCTGTAATGGCCGG
>CAYWRQ010000101.1:0-7631 GCA_964460915.1 uncultured Oscillospiraceae bacterium | reverse complement strand
CAAAACGCCGCCAAAGAGGCGCTGGAGCTGATGGGCTACGCGCTGTAATGGCCGGGCACGGGACGGTCGCCCTGTTTATCCCGCATATGGGCTGCCCGCACGCCTGCTCCTTCTGCGACCAGAAAAGCATTTCCGGCGAGGGGAATCCGGTGACGCCGGAGACGGTCCGGGAGCAGCTGAAAGCGGCTTTTGCACAGGCCGCACCGGGAAAGGTGGAAATCGCCTTTTTCGGCGGGAGCTTTACCTGCCTGCCTGCGGAACAGATGACCGCCTTTTTGGCAGAAGCAAAGCCCTACCTGGACAGCGGGCAGGCGGCGGCCCTGCGCTGCTCGACCCGCCCGGACGGCATCACGCCGGAGGTGCTCGACCTCCTGTCGGATTATGGGATGAAGACGGTGGAGCTGGGCGCGCAGAGCCTGGACAATGCGGTACTCGCGCGCAACCGCCGGGGCCATACGGCGGAGGATGTATTTACGGCCGTTTCGCTCCTGAAAGAACGCGGCTTCCAGGTCGGCTTGCAGATCATGACCGGCCTTCCGGGGGACAGCCCGGAGAGCCTAAAAAAGACGGTCGACACGGTTGTTTCGCTGTGCCCGGATATGCTGCGGGTCTATCCGACGGTCGTGCTCCGGGGGACGGAGCTGGCCCGGTGGATGGAAGAAGGGCGCTTTACGCCGATGGGCGTGGAGGAGGCTGTGCAGGTCTGCGCGCCGATCCTCCGGCGGATGAAGCGGGAGGGCATCCCGGTCATCCGGATGGGGCTGCACGCCGAACGGTCCTTAGAAACGGAAATGATCGGCGGGGCGTATCACCCGGCCTTCCGGGAGCTGTGCGAGTCTAGGCTCCTGCGGGAGGATGTGACGCCGCAGCTTACGCACCGGGCGCCCGGAAAGGTGACGCTGCTCGTCCCGCCCCGGGATATCTCCCGCGCGGTCGGGCAGAAACGGGCAAACATCGCCTACTGGGCAGGACTGGGCTATACGGTCACAGTCCGGGGGGAGAAAAGCCTGCAAAGCGGGTTTACGTTCGGAAACCTCTGATGGATTTCGCTTCTGAAAGAATAGGAAGTCAAGGTAATCAGAGCTTCTTTAGTATGATGACGAGAGAAAGGAGTTACACGGATGCGTTTAAGTTCCCTGGAAATACAGGGCTTCAAATCCTTTCCCGATAAAACGAAAATAGAGTTTGACAAAGGGCTGACGGTCGTCGTCGGCCCCAACGGCAGCGGCAAGAGCAACATCTCCGACGCGATGCGCTGGGTGCTGGGGGAACAGTCCACCAAGACCCTCCGGGGCGGCAAGATGGAGGATGTCATCTTTGCCGGTACAGCTGCCCGCAAGCCGATGGGGAGCGCCTGCGTTTCCCTGACCTTTGACAACGCCGACCGCACCCTCCCTGTAAACGAGGACGCGGTCACGATCACCCGCCGCTATTACCGCAGCGGCGAAAGCGAATACCTTTTAAACGGCAAAAGCATCCGGCTGCGGGATTTAAACGAGATGCTGATGGACACCGGCCTTGGCAAGGACGGCTATTCGATGATCGGGCAGGGGCGGATTGCCGAGATCGTCTCGGCCAAGAGTAAGGAGCGCCGGGAAATCTTCGAGGAGGCCGCCGGGATCGCCAAATACCGCTACCGGAGGGAAGAAGCCGAGCGGAAGCTGGCCCAGGCGCAGGAAAACCTGCTGCGGCTGTACGATATCCTGTCCGAATTGGAAGGGCGGGTCGAGCCGCTGCGGGAGCAGTCGGAAAAGGCGGAAAAGTTCCTGACGCTGTCCGAGGAAAAGAAAAAGCTGGAAATCACCCTTTGGCTACAGTCGCTGGAGGGGTACCGGGCCGCCCTCAAGGAGCAGGAAAACAAATGCCTGATCGCCCGGGGGGACGCGGAAAAGCTGGAGACAGAGGTAAACCGGATCGAACAGCTGATCCAGGAAACCTTCCGGAAAACCCAGGACTGCCTGAGCAGGAGTGATGAATACCGGCACATCCGGGAGAACCTACAAAACCGGATTGCGGCCCGGAACTCCGACCGGGCGGTCCATGAAAACGAACGCGCCCATGCCCTGCTGGAACAAAAGCGGCTCCGGCAGCAGACGGAGGACTCGGAAGCCGCCGGGAAGGCCCGCGCCGCCGAGATCTTGCAGGCGGAGGGGCAGTGCAGTGCGATCCGGCAGAGGCTGGATGCGCTGGAAACGGAAGAAGCGGAGAAAAAGGCCCTACAGGAAAAGCTTCTCCAAGAGGGGAAGGATTTCGATTCCGAGGCCGGGGATATCCAGGAGCAGCTCTCTCAGCTGACGCTTGACATCTCCCGCAGCAGTATGACGATCTCCGCCGACTGCCGTGCCCTGGAGGAAGAAAAGGAGCGCCTTTCCGATTCGCAGCAGCAGCTGGCGGCGGCGAAGGACAAAATCGCGGAGCAGCGCCGGGCGATCGCCGATCTGGACGGGCTGCTCGCCGAAATTGAGGAGCGAAAGACCGCCCTGCAAAACAGCATCGCGGGCTTCCAGCTCAAGCTGGACAGCAAGCAGGTTTCCCTGACAAAGCTCCAGCAGCAGTACCAGGACCTCGACCTGGAGGAAAAGGGCAAGCTTCAGCGGGCAAACCTCCTGCGCGACCTGGAAGAAAACCTCGAAGGGTTTGCCCACTCGGTCAAGGCCGTCATGGGCTGGCAGAAGCACGGGCAGCAGCGGGGCATCCACGGGACGGTGGCGCAGTTGCTGAGTGTGCCGGAAAAATATGCCCTCGCTGTTGAAACGGCCCTCGGCGGGGCGCTGCAAAACGTGGTCGTCGCCGACGAAGAAATCGCTAAGGCCTGTATCCGCAGGCTGCAGCGCGACCGGACCGGACGGGCGACCTTCCTGCCGCTGACCTCGGTGAAGGGGACGCTTCTGCGGGAAGACGGGCTGGAACGGGAACCAGGGTATCTCGGGCTTGCGTCCGAGCGGGTGGAGACAGACCCGGCCTATGAAGGAATCGTGCGGTTTTTGCTGGGGCGGATTGTCATAGCAGACGATCTGGACACGGCGACCGAGATGGCAAAAAAACACCGCTACCGTTTCCGGGTCGTTACCCTGGACGGCCAGCAGGTCAATGTCGGCGGTTCCTTTACCGGCGGCAGCGCCGCCCGCAGCCAGGGCCTGCTCAGCCGCCGCGGGGAAGCGGAAAAGCTCCGCGCCGAAGCGGAAGCCATCCGGAACCAGAAAAACGCCGTGGCCGCGGGAGGAAAGGCGGCAAGGGCAGAATACGACGCGATCGCGGCCCAGATGGAGGGCTGCCGCAGCGAGCTGATTGTGGCCGGTGAAGACGGGATCCGCTTTGACGGCGAGAAAAAGCGCTGCGAGACAGAGCTGACGGCGGCAAACGAGCGGGCTGAGGCCCTCCGCGCAGCCATCGCCCAGAGCGGGGACAAGATTTCCGCCCTCGAGAAGGAAATCGGCGCGGCGCGGGAAAGCCTTGGCGAATACCAGGCCCGCAAGCAGCGGCTCAGCGGGCAGCTTTCCACCCGGCAGGACTCCCAGGATAAGCTGGGGAGCCAGCTGGAAGGGGTAAACGCGGAGCTGTCGGAGCTGTCGATCCGGCGGGTTGTCCTGCAAAAGGACCTCGAAGCCGCCCAGAACCAGGCTGAAACGCTGCGGCAGCAGCGAGCCGATGCAAACCGGCAGCGGGAGCAGCTGCTGGCGGAGATCACGGCGCTGGATCAAAAGCTGGAAGAACTGCAGCTGGAAATGAAGCGCTGTAAAGAGGACGTCGAGACGTTCACCGCCCAGATTGAAGACTATGAAAAGAAAAATGAAGGGCTTCTGACCCTGCGCACCCAGCTGGAAGGGGAGACGATCTCCCTGCGCCAGCAGTCCCGCGAGCTGTCCCTCCGCAAGGAACGGGCCGCCGGGGAAACGGCCAGACTGGATGAACAAAAGAGTGCGATCCAGCGGGATTATGACCGGCTGGTTTCCCGGCTGTGGGAGGAGTACGAGCTGACCCCGCGGGAGGCGGCCGAGCTGCGGGTGACCCTCTCGGACGCCGGTGAAGGGAACCGGAGACTCGGGATCCTCAAAAACGAGATCAAGGCCCTCGGCTCGATCAACGTGTCGGCCATCGAGGAGTATAAAGAAGTCTCCCAGCGGTACGCCTTCCTCAAAGGCCAGGTGGACGACGCGTCCGGCGCCAGGGACGAGCTGCTGCGGTTAATAGAGAGCCTGACCGATGAAATGAAAGAAATTTTTAGCAGCGCCTTTAAGCAGATCAACGGCCACTTCGGGGAAATTTTCCGGGAGCTGTTCGGCGGCGGACGGGCCGAGCTGCGGCTGGATGACCCGGAGGATCTGCTGGAGTGCGGCATCGATATCATCGTCCAACCGCCCGGCAAGATCATCAAAAACCTGGCGGCCCTTTCGGGCGGGGAGCAGGCGCTGGTGGCGGTCGCGATATACTTCGCGATCCTCAAGGTGCGCCCGTCGCCCTTTTGCGTGCTGGACGAGATCGAGGCGGCGCTGGACGACGTAAACGTCACCCGGTACGCCGGGTACCTGCGCAGCATCTCCGATAAAACGCAGTTCATCCTGATCACCCACCGCCGCGGCACGATGGAAGAAGCCGACGTGCTGTACGGGGTGACGATGCAGGAAAGCGGCGTTTCCAAGCTGCTGCGGCTGCAGGTGTCGCAGCTGGCTTCGAGCAGGGAATATGCCGATGCGACCTAAACACCCGCCGCGGAGCGGGGCTATGAACCGGAAATAAGCGGTTAGGAGGATTTCCATGGGATTTTTTGACAAGATACGCCAGGGGATTAAGAAGACCAAGGACTCGATGATGCAGAAGGTCGAGCGGGTCCTCAATTCCTTTACCAAAATCGACGAGGATTTCCTCGAGGAACTGGAGGAGACGCTGATCATGTCGGACGTCGGCGTCCAGACCTCGGAGGACATCGTCGAGCGGCTCCGGAAAAAGATCAAGGAGACGGGCGCCACCGACACCGGCGAGGTCAAGGGGCTGCTGAAAGAGATCGTCGCCGATATGCTGCGGGAGGAAAAGCCGTTTCAAATTGAAACAAAGCCGTCGATCATCTTTGTCATCGGCGTCAACGGCGCCGGTAAGACGACTACGATCGGCAAGATGGCGGCAAATTATAAGGCCCAGGGCAAAAAGGTGCTGGTGGCGGCGGCGGATACCTTCCGCGCGGCGGCTATCGACCAGCTGCAGGTCTGGACCGACCGAGCCGGGGTCGATATCGTCAAGCACACCGAGGGCGCCGACCCGGCGGCGGTCGTCTATGATTCGATTGACGCGGCGATGGCGAGAGGGGTGGACCTCTTGCTGATTGATACGGCGGGGCGGCTGCACAACAAGAAAAACCTGATGGCCGAGCTGCACAAGATGTTCAAAATCGTCTCCCAAAAGGCGGAGGGCTGCGACGTCGAGGTGCTGCTGGTGCTGGACGCGACCACCGGCCAGAACGCGGTCAGCCAGGCCGAGCTGTTCAAAGAGGCCGCCGATATCACCGGCATTGTCCTCACCAAGCTGGACGGCACCGCTAAGGGCGGCATCGTGATTTCGCTCAAGAACCAGCTGGGGCTGCCGGTGCGGTTTGTCGGCGTGGGCGAGAAGATCGACGATCTGCAGGAGTTTGTGCCGGAGGATTTCGTCGAGGCTCTGTTTGAATAAAGGAGAAGCGTATGGATATCATTCTGGCGACCAACAATAAAAATAAGGTCCTCGAGCTGAAAAGGATGCTGGAGCCGCTGGGCTATACGCTCTTTTCCCAGAAGGAAAAGGGCATCCGCTTAGAAGTCGAGGAAAACGGCGAGACCTTTGCGGAAAACGCCTATCTGAAGGCCAAGGCAATCTATGACCTGACCGGATGCGCGGCCCTGGCGGACGATTCGGGACTGTGTGTCGACGCGCTGGACGGGGCGCCGGGGGTGTACTCGGCCCGTTATGCCGGGGAGCCGACCGACGACCATCAGAACAATATGAAGCTGTTAAAGGCGCTGGAGGGCGTGACCGACCGGGGCGCGGCCTTCGTCAGCGTGATCTGCTACATCGATCCCGCGGGCGGGGCGCACTATTTCCGCGGCGAATGTAAAGGGACGATCGGCTTTACCGAGGTGGGCGACCTCAGCTTCGGCTATGACCCGGTTTTTATCGTCGGGGATAAGGCCTACTCCCAGATGACGGCGGCGGAAAAGGACGCGGTCAGCCACAGGGGCAACGCGATCCGGAAGCTGGCGGAATACTTAAAATGACGGATTTACACCGAGCAGATTGTGGACAATTGGTATTATTCTGAACAGCACTTTTGAAAGGGTGAAAGTTATGCAGGACATCTTAATCGTAGTTGATATGCAAAACGACTTTATCAGCGGCGCCCTCGGCACGCCGGAGGCCCGTGCGATTGTCCCGCACGCAGCGGAAAAGGTTCGCGAATTTCCCGGGCGGGTCCTTTTTACCCGCGATACCCACGAAGCGGATTACCTGGGAACCCAGGAGGGGAAAAACCTCCCTGTCCCGCACTGCATCCGGGGGAGCGCGGGATGGCAGATCTGCCCGGAGCTGGAACAGCTGCGGAAGGAGACGCCCTTTGACAAAGGCACGTTTGGCTGTGTGGGCCTAGGGAATGTGCTGCGGGCAGCCGACCGGGAGGATACCATCCGCAGGGTTACGCTCATCGGCCTGTGCACCGATATCTGCGTGATCTCAAACGCGCTGCTCCTCAAGGCGTTTTTGCCGGAGGCGGAGATCATCGTCGACGCGTCCTGCTGCGCCGGGGTCACGCCGGAAAGCCACCGGACCGCGCTGGCGGCGATGAAGGCCTGCCAGGTTCGGATTACAAACGAGTGAAAAGAGGAATTGATATGGAAAGAGGAATTGATATGGAAATCAGAAGGGCTGTAAAGGCGGATATCCCCGGCCTGCACAGGCTCCTTTTGCAGGTCGCGATGGTGCATCACATCGGGCGCCCCGACCTGTTCAAGGCGGGCACGCGGAAGTATACCGACGAGGAACTGGAGACAATCCTGCGGGACGATTCCCGCCCGGTTTTCGCGGCGGTCGATGAAAAGGGAGAGGTGCTGGGCTACGCGTTTTGTGTCTTCCAGCAGCATCTAGGCGACAATATCCTGACTGACATCAAGACGCTGTACATCGACGACCTCTGCGTCGATGAGAACATCCGCGGCCAGCATATCGGGAGCAGACTATACGAATATGTTGTCGATTTCGCCCGGGCATCGGGGTGCTACAACGTAACCCTAAACGTCTGGGCCTGCAACGAAAGCGCCCGCCGGTTTTATGAAAAATGCGGCCTGAAACCCCAAAAATACGGCATGGAAACGATTCTTTCCCAGCCCCTTTAAAAAGGGGCTGGACCCCTAAAATTTTGTCATTCTTTCCGGAGAGCCGTAAGGACTATAGCCCCGGCCCTCTGCGGGCCGGTTAAACGTTCGGGTAGGTGGACGATAGAAATGCGGAATGTGACGATCTATTGAACCAATCGAACGGGCTAAATGACGTCCGAGAACCTACACGATTTTTACACGATCAATACACGATCGAAAAATCCCGTGAAGCCCTGCCACATCTGGCTTTACACGATTTACACGTTTTTTTGGCCTTTCATTTTCTTTTATATATAT
>CAYWRQ010000100.1:5530-9576 GCA_964460915.1 uncultured Oscillospiraceae bacterium | reverse complement strand
AGGCGCGTATTTCCCCATAGGGGCACGCTTGTTCACCGCGCCCTGTCTGTCATTCTGAGCGCCAGCGAAGAATCTTCGCGCTGCCAGGGATAGAACCCCTGCCCGTCAGCGCAAAACGGGTGGTTTACGCCTTTCTCGTGTGTATTTGGGTTTTTGACGCCGCACGGCGTCCCACCGGGACACCGGCGGGGGCGGCACCGTAAAATGCGGATAGGTAGGTCTGTCTTTTGTGGTTCCGTAGGAATCGGCGGACATCCCGTCCGTCCGCCGAAACAAAAGACACGTAATGCCGTTAGGCATTGGAACACAATAACACCTGACAGGAAATTAAGAAACCGCCGCTCATGCTCGTTATGGGTTTAGTTTTCTTCCGGAAAACGGCGCCCTTCCTGATTTATTGGACGCGAAAAAGACTGTTCATCACCTGGAAAATGGTGAAAATGAAGAACGAAAAGCGTTACGGTCGCTTTTGAAAGAAGCTTCGCTGTCCTGACGGACAGCCGCAAAACTTTTGTGTCACGCTTTCCGTCAGATAGTGAAAATCATGGTCCAGCTGCTCTGCGCAGCTGTCGAACGTTCGGGTAGATTGTTCGAAATGCGTCGTGCGGGACAAAAGACATTCGAAGGCTGCGAGCCTGTCGAGCAGTCTCACCCGTTTGGTTCGCTGTGACACAGCCGCGTCGGACAAAAGTTTAGGATCCAGCCCATTTCAAAGGGCTGGGGGCGGGGGCTGGACGGGAGAGGGATTTTGTGGTACAATAGGGGGGAAATCTCAGAAGGGGGAATTCTCCGATGATTACAAGATTCGGCCCCGCCGGGACAGCGGATAGCTTCAAGGCGATGGGCTTTAAGAAAACGATACAGCTTCCCGAGTACCTCTCCGGCTTCGGCCTGAACGCCTTTGAGTACCAGTGCGGGCGGGGCGTGCGGGTCAACGCGGACACCGTTACCCAGCTGGGCGCCCTCTGTAAAGAAAGGGATATCCAGCTCTCCCTCCACGCGCCCTATTATATCTCTCTGTCCTCGGTCGAGGAGGAGAAGCGCCGTAATTCGGTGACCTATATTGTGGACAGCGCAAAAGCGGCAAAGCTGATGGGGGCCGATCGGATCGTCGTCCATTCCGGCAGCGCCGGGAAGATGAGCCGGGAAGAAGCGCTTGCCCTGGCAAAGGAAACCCTCCGCGGGGCGCAGGATGCCCTCGATGAACAAAATCTCGGCGACGTGATCATCTGCCCCGAAACGATGGGGAAGGTCAACCAACTGGGCGACCTCCACGAGGTCATGGAACTGTGCAAGGTGGACGAGCGGATGCTCCCGACAATCGATTTCGGGCATTTAAACGCCCGCACCTTCGGCTCAATCAAGACGGCTGCCGACTATGCCGCGATCCTGGACACGGTTGAAAACGAGCTGGGGCATGACCGCGCCTCCCGTTTCCATTCCCATTTTTCCAAGATTATGTACACCGTCCCCGGCGGGGAGAAGTGCCACCTGACCTTCGCGGACGAGGTGTACGGCCCGGAATATGAGCCGCTGATGGAACTGATCGCGAAAAAGGGCTGGACGCCCCGGTTTATCTGCGAATCGGCCGGTACCCAGACCGAAGACGCGGCCACGCTGATGGCAAGCTACAAGGGCTTTTTGGGATAAGGACGGGGCTGTTCGATTGGGAGATGCGGCCGTGAGGGCGGCTTTTTCCGCTTATGTGACAGGTTTTCGAAGTTTTTTTCAATTTGCTATTGCAAAATCCCGCAAAATACGGTAAACTAAATAGAGTATGATACACTTATCCTGCTCTCTTGGGGCAGGCCTGCTTTTTCGGAGCAGGTTCGCCGCGGACAGGCCGGCAAGGCGGTCCCCGGCAGACAATACTATAAATTTATGGAGGTACGCCCAATGGTTACTGCAGGCGATTTCAGAAACGGATTGACTTTTGATATGGATGGCCAGGTTATGCAGGTCGTCGAATTCCAGCACGTAAAACCCGGTAAGGGCGCGGCTTTCGTCCGCACGAAACTGAAAAACGTAATTACCGGCGCTGTCACCGAAACTACGTTTAACCCCACCGCAAAATTCCAGGAAGCTTATGTCGAACGCAAGGATATGGAATATCTGTACGAGGACGGCGGCCTGTACTACTTCATGGACGCTGAGACCTACGAACAGCTGCCCATCGCCGCCAGCGTGATGAACGATTCCTTTAAGTTTGTAAAGGAAAATATGACCTGTAAGATCCTTTCGTATAAGGGCAGCGTCTTCGGCGTTGAGGCCCCGAACTTTGTCGAGCTGCAGGTCACCAAGACCGATCCCGGCTTTAAGGGCAACACCGCGACCAACGCGACCAAGCCCGCTACGCTGGAAACCGGCGCCGAGATCAAGGTCCCGCTGTTCATCGACGAGGGCGAGATCATCAAGATTGATACCAGAACCGGTGAGTATCTCTCCAGAGCATAATCTGCCGGAAGTTTTTGGTATATTTTTACACGCGGCCGCATAGAATAACCGGTGTAGGACGTTTAAGAAAGACGGCCTGTGCCGTTTGATTCTAATGCGAGTGGAGGTTCATAATGGAACTGATGGAAAAAGTAGCTTACCTTAAAGGTATGGTGGATATGGCGGAGCTGGATCCGGCTGCGAAGGAGACCAAGATCCTGAATGCCATGATCGAGGCGATCGACGAGATTGCTCACACGGTTGAGCAGCTCACCGAGGCCAATTCTCAGATGTGCGATATCATCGAGTCGCTGGACGAAGACCTGTCCGAGGTTGAGGACGATCTGTACGGCGAAGACGATGAGGACGAAGATGAATATGAATATGACTTTCCCCCCGATGACATCGAGGAAGAAGACGACGAAGACGACGAGGACCTTTACGAGGTGACCTGCCCGACCTGCGGCGAAACCTTTGATGTGGACGAGTATATGCTCGACGAAGGTGAAATCAACTGTCCTGGCTGCGGGGAGTTGCTGGAATTTGATCTGAAGATCGACGACCCGCCGGAAGTGGTGGAAGTCCCTTCCGAAGAATAGTGGTACACTGGCTGAACGCCCGGCGGTAAAACGCAGGGCTTCACAAACTTCATACGTTGTTTCGGGGCGGAGTGCAAATCTCCACCGGCAGTATAGTCTGCGAACGCCCATGCTTTTTAAGCGGCGGCGCCGATCCGGTGCAATCCCGGAACCGACGGTGACGTTTTCCTGCGGGAAAGCGAAAGTCCGGATGAGAGGAACAAACAAGGAGCATGGGAAAGGGTTTTATTTGGAAACCTGCGTTTTCCCTATCTTTGCGGCTAACTTTTGCCCCGCTGTATTTTTACGGCGGGGTTTTTGTTTTCCGGGGCAAGGTTTGAAGAATATATTTTGTCAGCGGGCGCGCTGCGCCCCGGAAAGGAAATGCATATGAATACCCACACCAAACACACTGCAAACATTCGCACCCTTGTTGTAACCGCGATGCTGGCGGCGGTTTCATTCGTCCTGGCGATGCTCGACTTCGCGGTGCCGTTTATGCCGAGCTTTATCAAGATGGACCTCTCCGACCTCCCGGCGCTGATCGGGTCGTTCAGCCTGGGGCCGGTCTGCGGGGCCGGAGTCTGCCTGATCAAAAACCTGCTGGGGCTGTTCAGCAGCAGCACCGGCGGGGTCGGCGAGCTGTCCAACTTCCTGCTGGGCTGTCTGTTTGTCGTACCGGCGGGGCTGATCTATCAGAAAAAGAAAACCCGTGGGGGCGCGATCCTCGGGAGCCTTGTCGGGGCGGTCTGCATGGCGGCCGGGTCGGTCGTTACGAACACTTTTATCGTCTACCCGGTTTACTATAACTTTATGCCGAAGGAGGTTATCCTGCAGGCCTACCAGGCGATTCTCCCCAGCATGAAGAGCGTGGAGCAGTCGATTGTCTGCTTCAATATGCCCTTTACCTTCCTCAAGGCGATGCTCAGCGTCCTGATTACGCTGCTGGTCTATAAGCGCCTGTCCCCGATCATCAAGGGGAACTATAAATAAAAACGAACGGTTTTGCCGGGAATGGGCTGTCCTTTTTGGGGC
>CAYWRQ010000100.1:0-5430 GCA_964460915.1 uncultured Oscillospiraceae bacterium | reverse complement strand
GGAATTTTGTACCTGGACGGAGAGGGACAATGCATCAGCCCGCTGTACACATGGCAGGACGGGCGGGGGAACCTCCCGGAGTTTGACGGAAAGGCGCTGACCGAGGAAATAAGCACTCTATGCGGGGTGAAAATCGCGACCGGGTATGGCCTGGTCACCCATCTTTACAACATGAGAAAAGGGCTGGTGCCGAAAGGGAGTGTTTCCTTCTGCACGATCGCCGATTATCTCGGTATGGTGCTGACCGAGCGGAAACGCCCGCTGCTGCACAGCAGCATGGCCGCCAGTCTGGGCTTTTTTGATGGCAAAACAGGAACGTTTCAGGAAGAAAGCTTCCGAAAAACAGGAGGAAATCCCGCTATTCTGCCGGAGGTCACCTCTGAGTGCGCAGTATTGGGGAGCTGCCGGGGGATTCCGGTGATGGCGGCCATCGGGGACAACCAGGCGAGCTTTCTCGGTGCAGCCGGCAAAGAGGAAAACACGCTGCTCCTAAATATGGGGACCGGCGGGCAGATCTCCGTCCTGTCCGAGCAGTATTTTGAAGGGCAGGGGATTGAGGCGCGGCCCTTTTTTGACGGGAAGTACCTGCTGGTCGGCTGTTCCCTTTGCGGCGGGCGGGCCTACGCGCTGCTGGAACAGTTTTTCAGAAGTTATATGCAGGCGGCGTGCGGCAACGCGGGGCCGCAGTATGGGCTGCTTGAAAGGCTGGCAGAGAAAGGGATGGAAAGCCCCCATAAGCTCAGCGTCGTCACGACCTTCGGCGGAACCAGAACCGACCCCGCCGCCAAAGGGAGCATCACCGGCCTGTGCGCGGACAACTTCACGCCGGAAGCGTTTGCCTGCGGGGTGCTGAGCGGGATGGCGCAGGAGCTGTTTGAGATGTACCGGGTGATTCAGGCACACACCGGGATTCGGGCTGACCGTCTGATCGCGTCGGGCAACGGGCTCCGGAAAAACAAGGTTTTGCAGGAAATCTGCGCGGAGATGTTCGGGGCGGAGCTGCGGCTTGCGCCCTGCGAGGAAGAAGCAGCCTGCGGCGCAGCGATCAGCAGCGTTTTGTAAGTGTAGAGAGTGTAGTTTTTCTTTTCTTTTTCAGAAAAACTTGGTATACTAAAGATGAGTAAAAATGAAAGGAATGAAATGTATGCCGTTTATTCGTACAACAACAAACGTTTCGATTTCACCTGCCGCTGAGAAAACCCTGAAAGAGCAGATGGGACAGGCGATTGCACTTATTCCCGGAAAGAGTGAAAGCTGGCTGATGCTGGAGTTTACCGGAGATAAGGCAATGTATTTTGCAGGCTCCAACGCCCCGCTGGTCATGGCGGAGGTGACGGTCTACGGCGGGGCGAGCGACGCCGCTTATGAGGCTCTGACCGGGAAACTGACGGAAATTTTCTCCGAAACCCTTTCGGTTTCGCCCGACCGGATTTATGTCAAGTATGCCGAAACCGGCCATTGGGGCTGGAACGGCGGGAACTTCTGAGCCGATGATTACGATTGCAATTTGTGACGACGCGGAGAAGGATCTGAAGATCCTGGAAACGCTGATCCGGAAGATGAACCCCTTTGACGGGCAGTTTACGCTGGATGTCTTTACCAGCGGAGAGGCGCTGCTGGCGTCCCTCAGGCGGCCCTATGATATGGCCGTGCTGGATGTCCAGATGCCGGAGCTGTCCGGCTACACGACCGCCCAGAAGCTGCGGGAGACCGATCAGCGCACGGTCCTTGCCTTCCTGACCGGGGTGGCCGCGCCGACGGTCGAGGTCTTTCGGGTGACGCCCTTTCGCTACCTGATGAAACAGATGAGCGAGGAGGAACTGCGGGAGGAGCTTTCCGCCTGCTTCCACGAGGTCGAGCGGACCAACCGGTTTGTGACCCTCCAGTCGGGCGGGGAGCTGCTGCGGATGGCGGTGTCCTCGATCCTCTACCTGATGATCCAGGGGCGGTCGGTGGAGGTTGTGACCGATAAGGGGCGGTACAGCGTTAAGGCAAAGATCGCGGATATGTACAGCCTGCTCGCCCCCCACGGCTTTGGCTACTGCCATAAAAGCTATCTGTGCAACTTTTCCCGGGTAATGTCGGTCAGCTCCAGTTCGGTCATTATGGAAAACGGGGACATCCTCCCGGTTTCCCAGCCGAAATCGAAGAGCTTTAAGAGCGAGTTTCTGCGGTTTGCCAAGACGACGGTGTAACCCCCGCGGATAGGAGGTGCCCTATGCTCGGGACGTTTTGTTATTGGATTTTGGCGACGATGCCGTCCAATATTTTTATCCTGATGATGATTGAGGATCTGTGCAGCAAGACATTGCTGGCAGTCGAGGAACACCGCAGCAGCAAGCCCTACCTGATAACGGCGGCGGCGGTGCTGATCACGGCGGCCGACCTATTCCATAACGGGTGGGTCGCGCTTGGGGTGTACCTGGCGGTTTTGCTTTTTATCACCTTTTGGCTGTACGAATGGGAAAAGCCGTACGTGCGGCTGGCTGCGGTCTGCCTGTTTGAGCTGCTGATTTCCGGCTCGGATATGGCCGGGAGCGCGATCTGTTCCCTCGGCCGGTTTGCGGGCTACAGGGGCGGGTACCTGCTCCTCTCCCAGACGATTGCCGGGCAGATCTTCCTGCTGCTGGTCTTTATCCTGATGCGATGGTATATCCGGATGGCGGTCAGCGTTTTTCACAGCAACCGGAGCACCTGGTTCTGGGTCTGCCTGATTGTGCCGCTGGTCAGCCTGCCGACGATGATGGTGATGTGGCGGCTGGCCATGACCGAATTTTTCAGCAGGCGGATGGGGCTGGCGCTGATGCTGTGCTGCACGGCGCTGCTGTACGGCTGCCACGCGTCCTTTACGCTGTTTGAGAATATCGCGGTGCAGATGGAGGTGACGCGGGAGTACCAGGCAATCCGGCTCCGGCAGGAGATGGAGAAGCGCCACTATGACCTGCTCCAGCAGCGCAGCGACCGGTACGCGTCCTTTGTCCATGATATGAAGCACCATCTCCGGACACTGGGTGAAATGGCGGAAACAGGGGACACGGAGAGCCTGTGCGGGTATGTGGCCGGGCTGCAGCAGGAGCTGCAGCGGCTCAACGGCGGCGGGAACGTGCGGATTTTTACTGACGACCGGGTCTTAAACGTCATTCTCAGCGAGAAGGCAAGGCTCGCGGCGGACGAGGAGATCAAGTTTACGGCGGATTTAACGGCGGGGCTGGACTTCCTCGACCCGGTGGAGGCCTGCGCGCTGATGGGCAACCTCCTGGATAATGCCCTTGAGGGGGCGGAAGGGACGCCGGACGGGAAGGAAAAGTTTGTCCGGCTGCAAATCCGCCCGTTTAACCAGGGCTTTGTGCTGGTCCGGGTGGAAAACAGCTTTTCCGGGTTTTTGCGGGAAAAGAACGGGCGGCTGCTCTCGACCAAGGACCCCGGACAGCGGGGGTACGGGATGCAGAGCATTGCCCAGATCGCCGAAAAGACCGGCGGGAGCATGGAATTTGAGAGCGAGGACGGGGTATTTACCGTGACGGTGCTTTTAAACGTTGTGGTAGGCGGGGAGGAATGACCTCGATCTTCATCGAGAACTCCCAGTCGAGGACACGCAGCCGGATATAGTCCTGCCGCAGGTCGCAGACGATGCTTTCCGCAGCCGGCGGGTCGATGGTCATCCGGCAGCGGAAGCCCGCGACGCTCCATCCGGCCAACAGGGCAAAAACGGCCATCGTAATGCCAAAGGACAATAGGAAGGGGCGCAGCCCGGCGATCTTCTCCCGGATGCGCACCCAAAGGAGCAGCCTTTTCCATCGGAAACGGGCCGCCCCTTTTTTATGCGTTATTTCCATAAAACAACCTCCGTAATTTAGTGTGGAGAGCTTGTATAAGAGTGAAGTGTGAAGAGTGTAGTTTTCCCTTGACTGCTGCCGCAGTCACTTTTCCGCGAAAAGACCGGGAAAACTCTTCACTCTCCACTCTCCACACTTATTTCAGGATTTCGGTAAGCGCTTTGCCGATCCATTCCCCGGCAAGGAGCGCCTGGGGGAGGGTGTTGCCGTGGCCGCCAACCTCGATCAGCAGCGACCCGGTGGTCAGATTCTGGTTATACAGCCGGTAGTCAAACAGCACCGGCCTTGTAAAGCCGGGATGGTCGGACTCCATCTGCTGCTGAAGGTCGATGGCGAAGGCAAGGTTATCCCGCCAGTTCGGATAGTCCATCGTCCCGTCGTCGCAGCCGGAGATGATCATGACCTGGGCCGCCGTGCCCGCGTCCGTTTCGACGATCGGGGCGGTGACGGTGTCGCCGGAGACAATCGCGTCCCGGTGGATATCGAGGACAACCTTGATGGAAGGGTACTGTGTGAGATAATCGCGCACCGTTTTGGCGGACCGGTCGTAGGAGCCGTTATAAGAGGGATAGTCGTGCTGGGTGACGTCGTGCAGTACGCCGATGCCGGAGGCCTGCAGCTGCTCGGCAATTACGTCGCCGACCGCCGCCATATTCCGGCTGTTGTCGGTCGAGCGGGTGGCGTAGGTTGTGTCGTAGACGTCGCCGGTGTAGGGCATATAGCACTCGGTTGTGTGGGTGTGCATGATCAGCACCTGCGGGGCGTCGGTGTCCTCAAGGGTAAACGCCGGGGAGGCCGCTTCCGCCTCCAGTACGGTATTATTCCCATAATCGGTGATATTTTTCACAAACGCGTTTCCCACCTGTACATAAACATCGGAGGGGGAAACGGTGTAGGTCTTGTGCACCAAAACGGCCTGGTTTTCCGGCGCGATTTCAGCGGCGGGCAGCGGCTCCTCAGACAGCGGCTCCTCGGAGGTAGGCTGCTCGGACGCCGGTTCGGAAACGGCGGCACTTTCGAGCGGCTGCTCCGGCAGGGAAAGGGCCTGCGGCTCGGAAGACGTGTCCGGGGAGACGGGTTCTTCGGCTGTCTCGGCGATCCCCCGGCCCATCATCATGGCCGACAGCCAGACGGCGCTTTCAAACCCCGGGATTTTTGGGGACAGGAGCACCGTCCCGCCGAAAACCGCTGCAAAAAGGAGAGCGGCGGAAAAGGGGAATCGGACGGGGAAACCGGGGCTTTGCGGGAGACGGGGGCCTTTTCGGTGCCATATGATAACATGTCCGCGGGGGGAGCGTCCATGAAGGCGGGAGTATTTTCGTGACTGCATATGCCTTTTCCTTTCGTAGGTTGTCGTGGGGCTTTGTTTTCAGCATACGCAGGGATGGGGAAAATTATACCAACCTTCCGACCCGCATTCGTCCCCGTTCATATATTCATTCCCGAAACCCGGCGGCGCAGAACAGGCGG
Source organism: uncultured Oscillospiraceae bacterium (assembly GCA_964460915.1). GTDB lineage: Bacteria > Bacillota > Clostridia > Oscillospirales > Ruminococcaceae > Faecivivens. The sequence continues at coordinate 124 of CAYWRQ010000100.1, read as the reverse complement.
TTTTGTGCGTTCCATTCCGATGGGCAGAGGCTCTATTCCCGGCAGGGCGAAGATTCTTCGCTGGCGCTCAGGATGACAGACAGGGCGCGGCGAACAAGCGTGCCCGGCGGGGGAATACGCGCCT
>CAYWRQ010000099.1:4198-9871 GCA_964460915.1 uncultured Oscillospiraceae bacterium | reverse complement strand
CGCTCTTTTTATTTTCATATTTTCCCAATGGTTATTTTCATTTCCTTCGTTGAATTTTCCGCCCGGTATGGTATCATAATACCGGCTGGGGCGGGTATGCCGGAAGGAGCGATTTTGTATGATGGAAAAGAAAAAGCTGCTGCTGATTATCAATCCGAAGGCGGGCAAGAGGATGGCCCAGGGCAGCCTTTGCGATATCGTCGACCTGCTGACCCGGGGCGGGTACCAGGTAACCGTCCACGTGACCCAGTCGCGCGGGGACGCGGAGCAGCAGGCGAGGATGGCCGAAAAGCAGTTTGACCGGGTTGTCTGCTGCGGCGGGGACGGGACGCTGAATGAGATGGTGTCGGGCGCCGCCGGCTGGAACAGGACGCCGGAATGTGGATATATCCCCGCCGGGACGACCAATGATTTTGCTTCGACCCTCGGTTTTCCGAAAAACCCGAAGGAGGCGGCTGCCGTTGCGGCGGGAGGGGCCCTGTTCCATTGCGATATCGGGCAGTTTGACGAGCGCTATTTTGTCTACATCGCCGCTTTCGGCGCCTTTACCAGCGTGGCGTATACGACCGACCAGCAAGCCAAGAACATTTTTGGCCGGCTCGCCTATCTTTTCCAAGGGGCAAAGGAGCTTTCGACCCTGCAGGAAGGCCATCATATGCGGGTCGTGACCGACGGGGGAGTCATCGAGGATGATTTTATCTTCGGCGGGGTTTCCAACTCCCTTTCAATCGGCGGCCTGAAAAGCCTGCCTACGGATGAGATTTTCCTGGACGACGGCTGGCTGGAGCTGCTGCTGATCCGGCAGCCGAAAAGCGCGGCCGAGCTGAGCGAGCTGGCGGCTAAGCTGCTCAGCCAGCAGTTTGATCAGGAGATGATCCGCTTTATCAAGGTGAAGTCGGTGACCTTTTGCTGCGACCGTCCGGTGGCATGGACCCTGGACGGCGAGGACGGTGGCGCCCGCGAGGAGGTAACAGTTGAGTGCCTGCCGGGCGCAATCACCTTTGCCGTTCCTCCAGCTTTTTGAAAGAAAGCTCGTTGTCCTACGGACAACTGCAAAAACTTTTCGTTCGCGGCGGTCCTCCGGGCTCCGCCACTCCGTCGTTCATTTAAAATTAGAAATGGCGGAACGCGCCGGGCAGATACGGCGGTTCATAAAGATTTTCTTATTATGAATTGCGTGCAGGTTAGCCTATCCGCGGTGCTTTTTTGAACTGCGCCGTCTGTCGTTTTACTTTAAAAGGTACTATATCAAAAGTTCATAATCAGGATTAATAGAATGAAGCCTTTATCGATAATTTGAGCCGGGAACGCAGCTGCATACGTTCCCGGCTGTTTCGTTAAATCTGGGAGAAGGCGGTGACAAGTGCGGGGAGGACCTGCTTTTTGCGGCTGACGACGCCGGGAAGGACTGCGGTGCCGTCCTCGATCTGCACATCGGGGAAAGCCGTACGGACCAAATCTTCCGCCTGATCGCCATAGAAAAGGAAGAAGGTGGTTTCCGTGCGGACGTTGGTCAGCATATAGAAGACGTCGGACAGCCCCTGGCTGCGGGCGGCTTCGGGCAGGTAAGGGAGCAGCAGCTCCTTGGCGGCGTTTAGGTTGTTCATGCTCATATAGCTGCCCTGGCCGACCCCATAGCGTGTTTCACCGGACTTAAAGACCTTGAAATCCTGCAGGAAGACCTCCTGCGGGGTTTTGCCTTTTATATTCCCTCCGGCCTCAAACATCTGGGTTGCAAAATCCTCAATATCCACCCCCGCGATTTTGGCCAGCTCGGCAGCTGCCTGTTCATCCACAATCGTGGAAGTGGGGCTTCTGAACATCAGTGTGTCGGAGAGAATGGCCGCCAGCAAAAGCCCGGCAATTTTCTGCGGAATGTCGACGTTTTGTTCCCGGTACATATGGAAGACAATCGTAGCGGTGCAGCCGACGGGGACGTTGCGGAAATAGACCGGCGCGGGGGTTTCCATGCTGCCGATGCGGTGGTGGTCGATGATTTCCAGGATGTCCGCCTTTTCAAAGCCGTCGATCGCCTGGGTTTTTTCGTTGTGGTCGACCAGGATCAGCTGCCGCCGTTTCATGTTCATCAAATTCCGCCTGGAAAGCAGGCCGGCGTATTTGCCGCCCCGGGTGATGATCGGGAAGTAATGGTACCGGACCTGCGCCATAATTTTCCGCACCTCGTCCAGCGGCGTGTTGAGGGAGAAGGTGAGGACGTCGCTGCGCATATAATGCTGAACCGGCGTAGCGAGGCTCAAAAGACGGGCTGTCGAATAAAAGTCCTTGGGGGTGACAATGATGGTGCAGCCCCGTTCTTCAGCCAGCTTCTGAATGGTCTTGGGAACCTTGCACTGCTCGTCATCGGCGCAGATAATCAGGCATCCCGCGCCCAGCTCCAGCGCGCAGAACTGGAACTCGTACCGACTGGATACGATGACCATATCCCCCGGCTCCAGGAAATCCTCCATTGCTTCCGGATTCCCCGCAGCCAGCCCCAGCTTTCCCGACTGGACATACCCGTCCGGGTCGCCGACCAGCATCTCGCCGTTTAGGACTTCGAGGATGTTGCGGTAGGGGGTACGGCTTTTGGCCAGGATCTTGGTATCCAGTACGTCCATGCAGGCGTCCGATACGTCGGTCAGGGTTACAATCCCCTGCAGCTTCCCCTTATCGGTGATCACCGGGAGAGTGTCGATGTTGATGCAGCGCATCAGCTCCCAGGTTTTATGTACGCTGGTGGAGGAGCTGATACCGTCCAGATGGCGGTATTCGATATCCTGGATCTGCGGGCTGACGTCGGTGCAAAGGCGCGGCGTCTTCACGTCAAAGTACTTGAGGACAAAAGCAGTTTCCTGATTGATTTCACCGGCCCTTCTCGGCTCGGTGTCCAGATCGCCGGACTGGTTTTTCAAATAAGAATAGGCAATTGCCGAACAGATCGAGTCGGTGTCCGGGTTTAAATGCCCGATTACAATCACCTTTCTAGCAGATTTTTCCATCTATATTTTCCTTTCTTATCCAGCCTTTGGAAAGGCTGGGCAGGCATAGCCTGCACTGAGTTCGCCGCGGCCGTGTCTCGCGCGGGGCAACAAGTGAGACGGCTCGAGGGCGTCGCTGTCTTCGGTACTTTCTCGCTCGCGGGGAAGGCAGTTACACAGCTGGGAAAAAACTTTCTTTTCCGCTCTCATTTGGATAGATAACCTTAGTGAATGTTTCCGGAGAGTCGACCATCGCGCAGAGCGATGGGGCAGCGTTTTTCTCTATCTAATGAAGAGGGGGACGGGAAAGTTTTTGCCCAGCTTTTTTCAAAAAGCTGGACGCGTAACTCTTAAAGAGGGTGACGAGTGTGTGGTTGAAGGTTTGCAGGAAGCGGGGGTCTGCCGACAAAGCGACCTGGACGGAGGGGTTTTGGCACTGATGGGGGAAGGAGCGGGCGAGGGTGCGTCCGGCGGCTTCTCCTTCGGTGAGCACGGTCATGGCGAAGGGATAGGTTTCCACCAAGGACGGGTCAAGGGCGATTCCGACGGCGAGGGGATCATGGAGGGCGCTGTATGCGCCGCCCAGCTCGTGATCAATATAATAGCAAACCATATCGGACAGCACTTTTCCGGCGGCTCCGAATTGCGCCCAGTTTTCGGCGGTCTTTCTCGGGAGCAGGATTTTCAGCGTAACATCCAGCCCGACCATCGTCATCGGGATCCCGCTTTCCAGCACGATTTTGGCGGCCTGTGGGTCATTCCAGATGTTCGCTTCGGCGTAGGGGGAGACGTTCCCGGCGACGGTCAGCGCGCCGCCCATAAAGACGATGCGTCCGATTTTCCGGACGGTGTCAATATCCTTCTCAATGGCGGCGGCGAGGTTGGTCAGGGCTCCGGTGGGGACCAGGATCAGATCGCTGCCGTATTTTTCTGCCGCTTCCAGGATAAAATCCGCGGCCATGGTTTTCTGCGGCTCTCCGCAGTGGGGCAGGGCGACGCCGCCGATGCCGTTCGCACCATGGATTTTCAGACAGCCTTCCGAAACGGCAAAGGAGTCCGCCCCAACCGGCCGGCCGGCTCCCCGGCAGACCGGGATATCCGGGCGCCCGAAAAGGGCCAGGAGGTCGAGGGTATTGCGGACAGCGGTTTCGTTGGTGACGTTGCCGAAAGAACAGGTCACCCCAACCAGTTCCGCTTTTTGGCTGCCGAGGGCGTAGGCAATCGCCATCGCGTCGTCAATCCCCGTGTCCATATCCAGTATCAGTTTTTTCGCTTGATCCATATGCTTTGCCTTCCTATACAGATTCTTCCTGTACTTCAGTATACCCGATTTGTTTTCAAAATGCAAGGAATATGTTATAATTGAATGACGGACATCGGACATCTAAAATGACGGAATGGCGCCTTTGACGGCTTTTTCCCCTGCCGCCTGAAACCCTAAAACAATCTTAAAACTTTCCTGTCTTTCATTTTAAAACCTCATTCATTATAATAGAAGGTGTAAAAGGAGTTGTATACCATGGTGAATATCCTAATTGTGGATGATGAAAAAGATATTGTATCAGCGCTGAAAATCTACCTCGCTTCGGAACAGTATAACACCTTTTCCGCCTATACCGGGAAACAGGCGCTGGAGATCCTGAGCCGGGAGGAGATTCACCTGGTGCTGATGGATATTATGATGCCGGAAATGGACGGGATTTCCGCTCTGTCGGTACTGCGGGAAAACTGCAACGTACCGGTGATTCTGCTGACGGCCAAGTCGGAGGACAGCGACAAAATCCTCGGCCTGAACATCGGCGCGGACGACTATATCACCAAGCCTTTTAACCCGGTCGAGCTGCTGGCGCGGGTGCGCTCCCAGCTGAGAAGATATATGAAGCTGGGCGGCAGCAAGACGATGGATACGGCGGCAGAGGGTATCTTGAGGGTCGGCCCGTTTGAGATGGACGATAAGACCAAGACCCTGACCCTCGACGGGGATCCGGTTTCGCTGACCCCGACCGAATATAAGATCATGAAGCTGTTCATGTCCCGGCCGGGCGAGGTCCTCTCCCCGAAGGAGATCTACCGCAAGGTCTGGGAGGACGAACCGTACGGGGCCGACTCCACCGTTGCGGTACATATCCGCCACCTGCGGGAAAAGGTCGAGATCAACCCCGCCGAGCCGCGCTATTTAAAGGTCGTCTGGGCGCAGGGGTATAAGCTGTGCGAAAAATAATCGGCCGGGGAGTGAATAAGGCTCCCGGCTTTTGCGAGAAAGGATGATCCTGATGCAGAATGTCGTCCGGAAACCGGCGGTAAAACTTGCTGCTTTTGTTTTATCGGCTGTGACGCTGGTCGTATCGGTCTTAGGGGTACTGGGGTTTTTCATATGCATGAACGAGGGCTTCTATACCTACAATGCTTCGGGCGCGGCGGACCATTCCCTTGTTTCCAGGGCCGCAGATTCGCGGCTGCTGCAGAATATCTATCGGAGCGAGGCGCCCCAGGCAGTTACGGCCTATACAAGCGGGGTGGATTCTTTTCAGGAGCTTTACGCCCCGAATCAGACCAACCTGCGGATTTCGATCCAGCAGATAACCGGCGGAGAGCTGGGGAGTGAGGTCTTCAGCTATGATCCCGCAGCGGAAGCGCAGCCCCGGATGCGGAATTATTATGTCGTCGAGCGATTGGATGATTACGGCATCCATTC
>CAYWRQ010000099.1:0-4098 GCA_964460915.1 uncultured Oscillospiraceae bacterium | reverse complement strand
GCAGGCAGCTGATAAGCCTGTCTGCCGGTTCTATATCGTGAAAATGGGGATTGCGGAAAGCCTGGCGGTGCATGATCAGATTGCGCTGGTGGTCCGGAGCTACAATTGGCTGTATAGCGCACGCTTTTCATTGATTTGGGTCACAACGGCCGCAGTCGTGTTGGGGCTGGCGGCGCATATTGTGATGCTGGCGGGAGCGGGGCGCCGTCCCGGGGAGGACGCCGTCTGCCCCGGATGGCAGGAAAAAATCCCGCTGGATTTGTACGCGGCGGTTTCGGTCACGGCGATCGTGTGTATCATCGCAGTGCTGATGGAACTGGATTATTACATCTTTTATAACGGGACGGAGTTTTTCATGGCCCTGTCCTGCTTTGGGATCCTGCTGGCGGTCATGGCGGTGCTCGTTGAGATGCTGCTGGGAACGGTGGTCGTCCGGCTCAAAATAGGGAAGTGGTGGAAAAACTGCCTGATCTGGCGGCTCTGCTGCTGGATGTGGAAGCTGGCCGTCCATATTTGGAATGCGGTATTCGGGCGGATCTTCCGGGCGGCCCGGGGCTTCTTCCAGGCGCTGCCGCTGGTATGGAAGGGCCTTGTGGGAACCTGCATGATTTTGTTCCTGGAATTTTTCCTGTCGATTTGTCTCGATACCGGCAGCGGGTTCATGATGTTTATCTGGCTCGTCTTTAACCTGGCGGTGGTTTTCGGCGCGGCGTACCTGCTGGCGCAGATGCGCAAGCTTTCCCACGCGGGGAAGAAGATGGCGGACGGCGACCTGGATTTCCGGGTGAATACCGAAGGGATGATCCCCATCTTTCAGGAGCACGGGGAAAACCTCAATGCGATCAGCGCCGGGATGAGCCACGCAGTCGACGAGCGGATGCGCTCCGAGCGGATGAAGACCGAGCTGATCACCAACGTTTCCCACGATATCAAGACCCCGCTGACCTCGATTGTCAACTATGTCGACCTGCTCAGCAAAGAGGAGGAGGGCAACGAACGGGTAAAGGACTACATCTCTGCCCTGCAGCGCCAGTCCTCCCGGCTACGGAAGCTGATCGAGGACCTGGTCGAGGCGTCGAAGGCCTCCACCGGCAGCCTTTCGGTCGACTTACAGCCCTGTGAGCTGGGGGTTCTGCTGAGCCAGACCGCCGGGGAGTACGAGGAGCGTCTCCAGTCCCTGGGGCTGAGCCTGGTGGTCAAGGCCCCCGAGGAGCCGGTCATGGTCATGGCGGACTCGCGGCACATCTGGCGGGTGCTGGATAACCTGATGGGCAATATCTGCAAGTACGCCCTCCCCGGAACAAGGGTGTATATGACCCTGACGCGGAAGGACGAGGCGGTTATGACCCTGCGCAATATCTCCCGCGAGGAGCTGGGGATGTCGGAGGAGGAGCTGATGGAGCGGTTTGTCCGGGGCGATTCCTCTCGCAGCACCGAAGGATCGGGGCTGGGGCTGTCGATTGCCAGGAGCCTGATGGAGCTGCAGCACGGCAAAATGAGCCTGGAGGTAGACGGCGACCTGTTTAAGGTGATCCTCCGGATGCCGCTTTTGGACGGGGAGCCCCGCCCGGGCGCGTCCGGGCAGCCGGTTGAACCCGAACCGCACCTGGAGATCACGCCGCTTGAAATGCCGGTGCAAAGGGAAAAGGAGCAGCAGGCTGTGAACCGGACGGGCAGAGAGCCTGACCCGCGGCTGTCCTGGAATATCCAGCCGAAGGCCCCCGAGGACAGGGCCTACCTGAAGCGGCAGCGAAAGGAAAAGGCCGTAAAGGAGGGCCGGCCGCTGGATAAGATGGTGAAAAGCCCGGCGAAATGGCTGTACGGGAAGCTGAAATTTATCGCGGAAAGCGAAGACGAATAGGAAAAAGTGCTCCGGCGCCAAGCAGGCAGGAGCACTTTTTCTATGTATCAGGGTTCTTTTGGGGTAAACATTTCCTTGATCTGCTGCCGGTCTACCGTGCTGGCAAAGAGGGGGTAATTCCACTGGCCGGGGACAGAGTCCAGCCACTGGGCCAGCTGCAGGCGTATACAGCCGGTTTCCGGATCACACGAAACATAGAGGGTCGTCATCCTTTGCGGGGATTCCATGAAGAATAAGGAGCCGTCCCGCCCGTAGCTGGCGGTGGTGCTGACGCGCACAGCCATTTCCTGATCCGGCCCGGTGAAGGTGAGCGTCCCTTTAAACTGATCGTGCATCCGAAAGATATTGTGGTAATAGCGCCCGGTAATCCGGACAGACGCCGGCTGGTCGGGAACGTCCGCCCAGTCCCATTGCAGCTGCTCACTGTATGAACCGGGCTCATATTCTTTCCGCTGGACCCAGACCTTTCCCTCCGCCGCAGCCTGCTCCCAATCCCAGGTTACGCCGGAGACGGCAACGTCGTAGTAGGTGCTGCGGGGGATGATCTCATACAGCACCCAGGCCGCCGCCAAGGCCGCCAGCGCCCCAATGATCAGCTTTTTCCAGTTTTTCCGAAACCAGCCGCCTACCTCCTCTTTTACGTATTCCCGAAGATAATCCCGGAGATATTCCTCTAGGTTTTCCCGCAGGTATTCATCCATCGCTTTCTCCCTCCTTCGGCAGGACGCCCTCCGCCCGGAACAGTTCCCGATCCGTTTCGTCGGACAGGCGTGCGGAGAGGGTCGCGGGGTTATAGGTCAAAGGGCCGATCCGGACCGTGTCCCCGGTTTGCTGCACGGGGCCGTCCAGTGGAAGGGTGCGGGTTTCCCCGCCCTGCTCCGAAAGGGTCACCGTCCCCTTAAAGCGGTCGTTCCCCCAACGATAGTCGGAATAGCGGCCGGTGAGGGAGAGGGTGGCGTCCGCCCCGGTCTCCGAGCGCCCGTCGGTCACAAAGGTAAAGGTAACCCGGCGGGGGAGGAGAAAGGGGGTAATCCCCACGGCGGCCAGGATCAGGACAGCCAGGACGGTGATTGCTTTCCGGTACCGGTTCCACCAGTCCTTCCGGATTTTTTGCAGCTGCTTTCGTACATATTCTTTTGTCCGTTCATCCATCATCTTATTGCTCCCAAAAAGGCTTCAATTTTGAAATCTTTAGTTGTTCGATCAAGATCTTGCTTCTGCGCGAGGAAATCGTCAGGGTGTCAAGATTTGCGTCCTGTATATAAGGCATCCCCAAAAGATGCTGCCCTTGTTCAAAAAAATCTCTGCGTAAATCGTATCCAAAAGAATTCTTAACTCGATGATGGGCTTTTTGCAGTCCAGCGGAGCGGAGCAGCCCATGCAGGTGAGCAAGCCTTTGTCTGTGGATATATCAATGGAAAAGCCCAGGAGAGAAATGCTCCAATTCGCACCCTCTGCGATGTTCACCTTTAGAGAAATATCGTACGCACCTCCGGCGGTCCTCATGCGGAACGGCTTATCCTCCAAAACCTCCCTGTTTTCCACGGTGTCTGTATGTGTATAGAGCAGTTCAATTTCGGGGACAGGCTTAACGCACAGGAGCACCTCTCCATTTACGGTTTGAAGGGACATTTTCTGCAGGATACTCATACAGCTGGCAAAGGGCATACCGGGTATGGTTGCGCAGGCGCTGATTGTGCGAATCCTGCGCCCGTCCGGTGTATTGGACCAGGATTGTCCCGCATAGGAATTGCCGCCGTATTTGAGCATCTTCACTTTGGATTCAGGCGTAAAGGCGGTTCCATCAAAACTCCCAATCAGGTATTTGTCTGAGGCCCCAATCAAGACCCACTTGATGCAGCTTGCGTTCCCATCCACAGGCAAGGGATAAAAGTCGGGGCACTCGATTTCACCGGGGATTTCTATTTTCTGTAATAGATTCTAATCCAACAAATTCTGAGAGCCGTACAGCGCAGATTCGTTATCCTTTAGGTACAGCGCCATAATATAGTGACCGGACGGCTCATAACGAATGACCTTCGGATCTCGGTTTCCAGCGGAAACCTCTCCAATCAAAGGGTTATGCTGATATTTTTTGAACGTCTTTCCCCCATCGGTACTGTATGCGAGAGACTGTACAAAGGGTTTGCCCTCTGAGGTTTTAGAGGTACTTCCCGCCGCAGTGTAGAACAGAAGAAGTACATCGTTGTCGTTTTCTTTCAGCCCGGTCAAATTAT
>CAYWRQ010000098.1:0-9936 GCA_964460915.1 uncultured Oscillospiraceae bacterium | reverse complement strand
GCGGGACGAATGAGAATATCAACAAGATGATCCGCCGCTTCCTTCCGAAAGGAACAGACTTCCGGAAAGTAACCGTCGCATATGTTCAGCGCGTCGAGGACTGGATCAACAATTATCCGCGTGAAATATTGGGCTTTGAAACGTCCGGCGACCTGTTCGATCGACAGCTTGCCGCCGCTTGAACGGGCTTCAAAAAATTTTTCTGATTTTTTCTGCATTTACTCTTGACTTTTGCGAAAGAAATGAGATCGCCAAAGATCTATCCGAATATATGAAAAGCGGATAAAGGACAGCCTTGACCGCCCTTTATCCATCCCCGCCCTTTCGATCTACGGATTATCCCGTTCTCATCGCGCATCCATCTTATTTTCGAGGTGCCGTCCCTCCAGCACCTCATACGCGGCGGTTTTACGGATAATTTCCTGCAGCAGCCGGTCCAGTTCTGTTCCTTCCCGGTAATCTGCTGGGGCAAAGTACCGGATCCGGTTCTCACGCATCAGCTCATGGACTTTTCTGCGGTCGTCGGTATCTGGGTCATAGACGCCGATAGAGTGGCCGCCGTATGTATTGACCAGCTTCATGCAAGGGATATCGGTGTCGCTGTCCCCGAGGTAGACCATATTCCGGAAGGGCACACGGATTTTATCGGACGGGAAATATTCGTTCACGCCCGGATCGTTGATGTCGAGGACGCCTTTTTCAATGCGGAATAGGAATTGGGTTTTGTTGGTATAATTGACTGCCTGGGCGGGCCATTTTGCGGCGCCACGGGCATTGAAATAAAACGCGCTGGCGAATATTTGGGTAAATTCCTTTGCAATTTCGGTCCCTTCAATCATTTCCTTCAGCCCGGAGGAGATGATATAATGCTCAACGAGGACTCCCTGTTCCTCGCCGTACCGCCGGATACGTGCGAACCATTCCGCAACGCCGGGGTAGAGGGAAACCTTTGCCCCATAGGCAGCCAGGGACTTCCGGTTGAGGACAAGCGTCCCCTCAGCCTCCTCCACCATCTTATACATATAGGCGAGATTGGAATCCATTCCGTTTTCCCGGGCCAGCTGGTCGGATTCCTTCCAGAACTCTGCTACATCAATCCCCAAATCCTGGATATATCCCTGTGCCTGCATATTTTCCGGGGAGAGGGTCTTGTCAAAATCATAGCAGACGGCGAGAACCGGGCGGTCTTCTCGAAATAGGCGCTGAAATTCCTGCGGCATATCACACACTCCTTTGCGTTATTCTGTATAGATTATACCATGTTTTCCGATTGATGACAACAGAAATCTGAGCGGGGAGGATAATCAAGTGACCCCGCCGCCTGCATAAATGCCTTGCAGACCGGCCGGGATTCTGGTATAATAGGCATAACAAAACCGATTGTAGGGGGTTATGAAATGCAATATTATCTCGGCTTTGACCTCGGCGGCAGCAGCCTGAAGATTGGGGTGGTGACCGATGGGGCAGATGTGGTCCATCACGAGAAAAGCCCTAATCCAGCTGATTTTGAAGGGCTGATTCAGCTGATGGCAGATATCTATCACCGGTTAAAAAAGGAGTACCCGGTCTGCGGGATCGGCATCTCCTCCTGCGGCTGTATTGATCCGGAGAGCGGCGTTGTAGGCGGATGGATGGCGCCGAGCGTTTCGTATATCCGGGGCAGGCAGTTTTATGATCTTTGCGCATTGGTCGACGTACCGGTATGGGCCGAAAAGGATAGCTGCGCGGCGGCGCTGGGGGAGTACTGGGCCGGCGGCGCATCCGAATATCAGGACTTTTTGACGCTCGTCCTCGGCTCGGGCCAGGGCGGGGCGGTGTTCTTAAACGGCAGGCTCTACCGGGGCGCGCACTTTTTTGCGGGCGATATGGGGTATGTGTCCCCGGCCCCCGGCGCGCCCGGTTATTCCGCGTTGACCGCGCCTGCGCCCTATGAGCACCGGTAGCAGCAGGAAACCGGCAGGCGTTTAAGCTGCTCGGAAATGTACGAGCATCGGGGGGAAGACGCTGCCGCGGCCCGGCTGTGGACAGAATTTATCGAAAATCTCGCCCATTTCTGCATCCAGATGCAGTTTACCCTTGATCCGCAGCGGATTTTCATCGGCGGCGGCATTTCCGGCTGGCAGCCCTTTATCCCGCTTTTGCAGCAGCAGATCGATGCCGAGCTTTCCGCGTGGCACTGCGATTTCAACCGCCCGGTGGTGGAGGCCTGCAGCGGGGGGAATGACGCGAACCTGCTGGGGACGGTTTACGGGCTGAAACAGAAATACGGAATATAAGCGGGAAGGTGCTTTATGGTTGACAATACGACGCCGCTGCTGCACTATTTTGCCTGCGGCAATATTTTCAGCGGCAGCGATAAGAAAAAGCGCTATAAGATCTGGCCGGACGGGGAAACCCAAACGATGCTCTGCAAGGTGTGGATGGGCGAGCTTTGCCTGGAATATACCCCGCCGGAGCAGGTCGCGGAGCAAACCTTCCCGATCACCGAGGAAGGCCGCTCGGATATGATCCGGTGGATCAATGCGTTTAACGGTGTAAACCCATAACGAAAACGCCCCAGAACCATTGGGAAGCTGTATACGTTTTTGGAAAAGTGCAATATGAAAACAGCGGATTGCAGGGTGTATGCAGTCCGCTGTTTTCATATATCTGAACATCATTTTATTTATACCGGGACGCCCTGGACGGTCAGCTTGCCGACCGAATACCCTTCTCGCAGGCGCTTTTCGTAGATATCGGTGCACTTTTTATATTGGGCAAAGGTCTTTTTGGCCTTCTGTTCATCCCCGTATACCTTCCAGGTGCCGGTGCACTTGCAGCCCCGCCCGTGGTTTTCGATAAATCCGGCGACGTCGGTCGGCGGATACCCCAAAAACAGCCCGATTTCATGGGGAAAGCCGCCGCCGTTTCGCAGCTTCATTTTCAGGCGGCGGATACAGGTTTCCGCGTCTCCCCGCGGGTATCCCGCCCGACAGAGCAGTTCACCGGCTTCTCCGTTTAGATCCTTTTCGAGGTGGTCCGGGCGGCAGACATATACCAGCGCCGTTCCCTTGCCGCAGCTGAGCAGCTCAAGCCGGACCCCCTTGCGGTTCAGCTCCCGGTTCAGCCGTTCCAGCTGCTTTAGTAGGGCCGTGACCGATGGGCAGGGACAGTTGACCAGGCTGCCGGTTTTCAGCCCGGCCAGCGTCGGGGAGCAGTGGCGGATCAGCATTTCTTCAGACATGGACAGGCTCCTCCCTTAAACCGCCGCGTTTTCAGCCTGTTCCTCCAAAATCGTGCGCAGCGCAGACAACGAGCTGGAATGGCAGCGGGCAATCTGGAGGTTCTGGCCCTTACATTCGCTTAGGACGCAGCGGATCATCTTGTGCGAAACCGTCCCCGTAAACAGCACCAGCAGATCGGGAGAGCCGATCTGGTTTTTCATCGTACTGGTCATCTGGGTAAACACCTTCGCACGGTAACCGAATTTTTTGCAAAGATTTTTGTACTGGCAGATCATACAGTCATTTCCGCCTACAATTACAACACTCATTTTGATTATCCTTTCCGGCCGATCTGGTTTTATTCAGTTAGCATCAGCTAATCCATATTCTGTAAAAAAGCAGCTTAATCGCTGTTTTATGTAGGTTAGCATCAGCTAACCCATGCTTATAGGATACCATATCCTGCTATTTTTGTCAAGCATATCTTGTTTATTTTTCCATATGTTTTTCGATTTCCGTTTCCTTTCCTATGCGGCTTATCTGTTTGCGGACAGCCGATCCTGTCTTTTCTTTTGGCATCGAAGCGTTTTTTCCATTCCGCCGCTGTATGATCACCGTCCTATCCGCCCGGATTTGGCAATTTTTTATCAATCTGTCTCTTGAAAGCTAAAATTTACAAGTATTTTTGTAAGGTTTCATATTGCAAAATTTTTCTTTTATTTCTATAATACCCATGAATGTAAAATTGGGTAAGAAAGGATGCATCGAAAATGGCTTCCCAGCAAAAGGACATGACGGTTGGAAATCCCTACAAAATAATCCTTGCGTTTTCTCTGCCGCTGCTGATCGGGAATTTTTTCCACACCTTTTACAACATGGCGGATACGATCATCGTAGGCCAGATGATCGGGACCTCCGCCCTGGCGGCGGTCGGCAGTACGGGGACGGTGATGTTTTTGATTCACAGCCTGACCTTCGGTTTGACCAGCGGCTTTACGATTCTTACGGCCCAGCGGTTCGGGGCGAAGGATTACGTTGGGATGCGCAAGAGCGTCGTCAGCGCGGCATTTTTGTCGCTTACGATTTCCGCCATTTTGACGGTGGTAGCCCTGAGCGGGACACACTGGCTGCTGACGTTTATGAAAACCCCAGCGGACATTATTGACGATGCCTATACCTATATGATGATCATCTGCGCGGGGATTCTTGCGCAGTCGCTGTATAATCTGCTGTCCTGCCTGCTGCGCGCGCTGGGGAACAGCCGGATTCCGCTCTATTTTGTGATCATTTCGGCGGTGCTCAACGTGATTTTGGATATCCTGCTGATCATCGTTTTTGATATGGGGGTTGCGGGTACGGCGCTGGCGACGGTCATCTCGCAGGCCGTTTCCGGTATTTTGTGTCTGATCTATATCATCCTGAAGGTGCCAATCCTGCATCCGAAGAAAGAAGAACTGGTGCTGGATAAGCAGCTGATCCGCCAGCAGCTGGGCGTTGGCGTCCCGATGTCTTTACAGTCGTCGATCACCTCGATCGGTTCGATGATGGTTCAAACCTCGCTGAATATGCTCGGCTCGACTTATGTCGCGGCCTTTACGGCAGGGAGCAAGGTCGAACAGCTGCTGACCCAGTATCTGATGGCACTCAGCTCGACGATGGGCAGCTACACCGCGCAGAATACCGGCGCGCAGGACGCTTGGCGGGTCCGTCAGGGATTCAAAGCGGCGGCGATCATCGGCAGCCTGTATTCGGTTGTGTGCATGGCGGCTGCGATTCCGTTTGGCAAATATATGACCTATGTCTTTATTTCAGACGGGGCTGAGGACATTATCGAGCTGGTTGGCGTGTTTGTCCGGTGCAGCGTCTCCTTCTTTATCGCGCTGAATATTGTCAATACCTTCCGCACCAGCATCCAGGGCATGGGGTACGGCCTGATGCCGATGACAGCCGGTATTGCGGAGCTTATCGGCCGCGGCATCGTTTCGGTCATCGCCGCCCGTTACCGGAGCTTTTTGGGGATCTGTATGGCCGGCCCGACGGCCTGGGTGCTGGCTGGGACGCTTTTGATCTGTATGTATCTTTATATCCGGAAGCATGATTTCCCGAAGCTGAAGCGGCAAGGGGAGGGAAAATAAGGCGCGGAAATGCGCTGCGGGCGATTGTTTAAAATTTCCCTCTATGAAAATCCATAAAAGTGTGCTAAAATAGGGGATAATGGATAGGAATGTCAATAAAGAAACGGAGAAACATAGATGAGGAAAAAAATCAGATTTTTCAGCTTTTTGCTGGCAGCCCTAAGCGCCGTTATTTTCACCGGCTGCAGCAGCGCGGGTGAAACCGGGGCGGAGGTACAGGCCCTTCGGGGTGAGATAGAGGTGGAAAGCAGCACGCCTGTGATCACCGCGGAAGAAGCTCTGGAAAAGGCAAGGGCCTTTATGGAAAGCGTTGCTCCGGAGGTCTTCGCGGTTTCCCTGCGCAGCGCCGACCCGCAGACCGTGGGAGAACGGCAGGTCTATCTGCTGACGCTGATGGTCGGGGGGACTGCCTATGAGCCGGCCCTGGCCGTTGGGACAGAAAACGGGATCCTGTATTCCTATTATTCGGACGGGCAGCTTGTGCCTGCGGCGGAAGATGCTTGCTGGACGGACTTTGACGCCGGGCTGGCCTCTTTGACGCCGGAGGAGCAGCAAAACCTAACCGAAGCCGAAAGCTACGCATCCGAGGTGGTAGAAGAAGGGACGGCGGATTTTGTCCTGAGCATGAAGACCGGCCGGTATGTGTACGCGGACGATCAGGCGGTTTATGTCGGCTATGAAGGGGAAACCTATCAGACCCTGTTCCACGACGGGATTGAAGGGGTTGTACCGGATGAAGCGACCCTGCTGGCCCGGGACGTGAACTTTGACGGGAACGAGGATATCCTGCTCATGCGCAGTTCCGGCATGGTTAACTCGTATTATTATCTTTGGCTGTTTGACCCGGCGGAGGGGACTTTTTATCCCTGCGCCGATTTCAGCGAACTTTCCAGCCCGACGATCAGCGCTTCTACCCAGCGGATCGCGACCTATCAGCGGGACGGCGCCGTCAACTTTACCCAGGAGGTCTGGAAATGGAATGACGGAGGGATGCTGGAAAAGGTGACCAGCTATTCGGTCTTGGAGGACCAGAACCAGCAGGTGACGATCACCTCGATGGACGAGTCCGGCGCTGAAACCAGCTTTACGGTCACCGAGGAGGAGTACGTGACCGCCACAGACCTGATGAACGGTACGCTGATTGACTTCTGCATCAGCCGGTACGGCGGCAGTGAAAAGCGGACCTTCGCCTTTGAAGGGATGCAGACGGTCCAGGGCACCAGCTGCTACAGCGTGCTGATGAGCGAAGGCGGGGAACCGGCTGTCCGGATATTCGTCGACGAGTCCAATACCTATATGGCGATGCTGGACGGCGACTGTGACGGCACGCCGGAAGAAACGGTCAATATGGCCGATCAAGAATAAAAATGAAATGCTCCGAGGTTTTGGCATAAAACTCCGGAGCGTTTTATATCGGCGGAGGTTTCTCCCCGGCGGTTTAGGGAGCTGCTTTTGTGGATTATGCTGAGAAATAGGGAATGAGTTTCTCTATAAAGGATTGACAAAACTTTCCGGTATCCGCTTTTCATTTTTGGCTGGATATGCTATAATAAAACCAGATTATATCCTGTATTTCAGTTTTGGATGGAAAGGGAGTATCGAATATGAGAAAAACGAAAATCGTATGTACGATTGGTCCGGCTTGTTCGGATGAAGAGACGCTGACCAAAATGTGTTTGGCAGGCATGAACGTCGCGCGGCTGAATTTTTCCCACGGCAGCCATGCCGAGCACCAGGAGAAGATTGACCTGATCAAAAAGGTACGGGATAAGCTGAAGATGCCGATCGCGATCCTTTTGGACACGAAAGGCCCCGAATACCGGATCCGCACCTTTAAGGACGGTAAGGTTTTCCTGCACGCGGGGGACACCTTCGCGTTTACGATTGAGGAGATCGAGGGGGATGAGCACCGGGTTTCGGTCAATTATAAGGGAATGACCGAGGATTTGGCGCCGGGGGATCAGATTTTGCTCAACAACGGCCTGATGACCTTTGAGGTAACCGAGCTGACCGATACGGACGTAATCTGCAAGGTAGTTGTCGGCGGCGAGCTTTCCAACCGGAAGAGCATGGCCTTCCCCGGAAAGGTGCTAAACTCGATCTACCTCAGTGAACAGGATAAAGAAGATATTGCGTTCGGCATCAAAAACGACGTCGATTTCATTGCCTGCTCGTTTGTATCCCGGGCGCAGGACCTTCGCGATATTCACGCGTTCCTGGATGAGATCGGCGGGGCGGAGAATGTCGACCTGATCGCGAAGATCGAAAACCGCTCCGGTGTGGACAATATCGAGGAAATCTGCGCGGAGTGCGACGGCATCATGATCGGCCGGGGCGATATGGGCGTTGAGATCCCCTATGAGGAGCTGCCGGCGATCCAGAAGCATTTGATCGCAAAATGTTCGATTCTCGGCAAGCGGGTTATTACGGCCACCGAGATGCTGGAATCGATGATTCACAATCCCCGTCCCACCCGTGCGGAGATTTCGGACGTAGCAAACGCGGTTTACGACGGCACCAGCGCCATCATGCTCTCCGGCGAGACGGCAGCGGGCGAGCACCCGGTCGAATCGGTCGAGGCAATGTCCAAGATTGCGCGCTGGACCGAGCGGAATATTGATTACAGCGCCCGTTTCTATTCTTCGTCGTTCCATATCCGGAATACAGTTGACGCGATTTCCCACGCGACCTGCGGTATGGCGATTGATATCGGGGCCAACGCCCTGGCAGTATGTTCCCTTTCGGGCAAGACGGTGCGGATGGTATCCCGGTTCCGTCCCCCGGTCAACATCCTGGGGCTGACGACGAACGAAAAGACCTGGAGAAAGCTGGCACTTTCCTGGGGCGTAACGCCGGTCATGTGCGAACAGTATAACTCGATTGAGGTGCTGTTCTATATGGCGGTGCAGATGGCAAAGGAAAAACTCTCGCTGAAAAGCGGGGACCGGATGGTTATTACCGGCGGTATGACCAACGGGAAATCCGGCAATACCAATATGATCAAGGTTGAACAGATCCAGTAAAGTTTTCCCCGCAGATGCGAAGTCACCTGCGGGGATTTTTATCCATATCCTTAGATTTTGTTCAAATCACCTTAGTTTTTGTTTTAGCGGTTGACGGACGGGGAAAATATGGTACAATGAATTCATGGTCACAAAAGTAGAAGGAGTGTTGAGAATGGCTGGAAAAATACGCAATCTCGGGAGCAAGATCTTTTTGGCCAGCGGGATTGTTTTGCTTTTGGCCCTGGTTTCATTTGTCGTCTGGCTGCTGCATACCAAATTCAGCTACCAGCAATACCTGACCCAGCTGATGTATATGATGGGCGGGCAGACGACCCAGGTCGAAGCGGTGGGGGACGACGGCACCCACTGTGCGCTGACCTATTCCAATCAGCGTGCCCTGTATGGCTTTTTAGCGGACACCTACGGGAAACGCAAGACAGTTTCCACGGTTAAGCTGACCGGCCGCAGCATATCGTTTACCTCGACCAGCGCCGTTGGGATTGCCGAGGGGATGGTCTGCGAGACGGAAAGCGAATATGTTTACATCACCTATGAGGTCGGAAACCAGAAATGGAAGTATTATGTCCACAACCGCGCGCCGTACGAGTATTATGTGCGGGCAACCTCGCCGGATGGATGGACGGAGGCCAATATCGTATTGGATGAGACGCAGGAAAAGGAGGCCGGCTAGGATGAGGGCGAGAAATGTTTGGTACAAGGCGCTGATCGGCCTTGCGTTTTTGCTTTTGGCAGCGGGCGTGGGGATGATCGGATGGATGCTGCATCTTTATTTCGACTATCAGCAGTACCGAAAGGTGCTCAACTATACGATGAGCGGAGACACCTCGGTCGTGCAGGTGGTGGATGAAACGGGAGAGGCGTGCACCCTCACGCCGACCAACCGGTACGCGTTTTATACCTTCCTGACCGATTCTACCGGCAAGCGGGTGCAGAAAGCGGATGCCGGCCTGACCGGGCGCAGCTTTTCTTTTTCGGTCGAAAGCTACCTGGGCAGCGCGGAGGGAACGGTGGAAGAAACCGATTCGGATTGTGTCCGCGTCACCCTTTCCTCCGATGGGAAACACTGGCAGTATTATTTTACCAACCGGGCGGGTTTTGATTTTTATCAAAAGGCCCTATCGCCGGAAGGCTGGACAGAACCCAACCAAGCTTTTTGAAAGAAAGCTCGTTGTCCTGCGGGCAACTGCAAAAACTTTCCTATTCGCGGCAAAACTTACGTCGAGCAGTCTCACTCGTCTGGTTCGCTGTGGCACGGCCGCGTCGGACATAGTGCAGGCACGGCGGTTCATGGCGTTTTTCTTTTTTACCTGAATTATAGGGAGAGATGCTCATATCGGCCATCGACCCGCCAAATTCCCGGCCTGTACGCATTTCCGTCAATGCGTACTATCTGCCGAAAACACTGTAGGGAATCGGTTTCGATGTCCTACGGACATCACCGTTCCGGGTGTACACCACCAACCTACCGCCTACCGCAAACCTTCCCGCATATTTACCCACGCCCCGTCTGTCATTCTGAGCGCCAGCGAAGAATCTCCACCCTGCCGGGGATAGAACCTCTGCCCGTCGGAA
>CAYWRQ010000097.1:0-10110 GCA_964460915.1 uncultured Oscillospiraceae bacterium | reverse complement strand
TCGCAGGTCTGCTTCATGACGCTGAGCCGCCTGCGGTTATCCTCCCCGTCGTTGTCGGAAAGGAGGATGCAGGTGGATTTTTTGCTGCCGCGCCCGACCCGCCCACGGAGCTGATGCAGCTGCGAAAGGCCGAACCGCTCGGCGTTTTCGATCAGCATAATCGTCGCGTTGGGGACGTCGACACCGACCTCGACAACGGTAGTCGCGACCAGCAGCTGAATCCTTCCGGCGGCAAAATCGGCCATCACCGCGTCCTTTTCGTCCGGCTTCATCCGCCCGTGCAGCAGCCCGACCCGGTACCCCCGGAAGATGCCCGTTTCCAGCTCATGGGCATAGGCCGTCGCCGCCGCCATCGACGCGGTTTCGTTTTCTTCAATCAGCGGGCAGATAATATACCCCTGTTCTCCCCGGTCGAGATGCTCCCGGATATAGGTAAGCGCCCGTTCCCGTTTATCCGAATGGACCGAGAAGGTTTCGACCGGCTGGCGGCCAAGCGGCATCTCGTCGATAACCGAAATATCAAGATCTCCGTAGACAATCAGCGCCAGTGTCCGCGGAATCGGCGTGGCCGACATGACCAGCACATGGGGGTTATCTCCCTTTTCGCCCAGCTTTTGGCGCTGCTGGACGCCGAAACGGTGCTGCTCGTCGGTGATAACCAGCCCCAGGCGGTGGAACCGGGTGGAATCCTGTACCAAAGCGTGGGTACCGACCACCAGGTCGATTTCCCCGGCGGCAATCTCTTCCCGCATCTGGGTCTTCTGCTTCGGGGTCAGCGACCCGGTCAGCAGCCCGATTTTCATCCCCAGCGGCTCCAAAAAGCGCCGCAGGGTCTTTTCATGCTGGGCCGCCAAAATTTCGGTCGGGGCCATCAGCGCCGCCTGGTACCCCCGGTCAATAACCGCGTAGCAGGCCGCCGCCGCAACCATCGTTTTCCCCGAGCCGACGTCCCCCTGGAGCAGCCGGTTCATCGGGAAAGGTGACGCCATATCCCGCAGGATCTCGGTAATCACCCGTTTCTGCGCCCCGGTCAGCTCATAGGGGAGGCTCTTTACAAAGGGCCGCAGGTCGGGCCGCAGGACACGGACCCCGGTTTTCGTTCGCCCCCGCCCCTTGAGCAGCTTCAGGCCGATGGTCAGGCGGAAAAGCTCCTCAAAGCTGAGCCGCTTTTTGGCCGCCTCCAGCTGCACCGTTCCTTCGGGGAAATGGATCTGGCGGATCGCGGTCTGAAAGGAAATCAGCTTATGCTCTTTTCTAACCGGCTCCGGCAGGCAGTCCTCCATGCCGGGCAGGACGTGTTCGATCGCGTCCCGGACGTTGGTGGAAACCATTTTACTGGACAGGCCCTCCGTCAGGGAATAGACCGGCCGCAGGACGCTTGCCTCCTCAACCGGCAGGTAACTGCTCATTGTCAGCTGGTAAGCCGCCCCCGTCCGGTTCCACTTTCCGGCGAAAACATAGGTTTCCCCCGTTTTGATGCCGTAATAGGCAAATTCGCTGTTAAAAATCGTCAGGTTGATATTGTGCAGCCCGTCGGTCAGGAGCATCTTATACAGCACCATTCCCTTGCGGATAACCGCCGGGGCAAATTTCCGGATCACTTTCCCCTCGACGACAACGTTGGCGCCATTTTCGCACTGGTCCGCCATCAGGGGAGAGGTGTAGTCGATGTAGCTGCGGGGATAAAAGGTGAGCAGCTGCTCCGCCGTCTCAATTCCCAGCTTTTCATAGAGGGCCTGCCGTTTGGGGCCGACGTTTTTCAGGGCGGTAATCGGCGTGCCCTGCAGAGGGAGCTGCTCTGCCGGTTCGGTTTTCTCCTTTTTGGGCATCGTCTTCACCTCCTGAGCCGGAACATGGTTTCTCCGGTTTTTTATTTTCGAGCAAGTAGGCAAAATATACCTGGGGAATCGAGCGGTCGGCATTGTCCTCATCGATTCGTATCAGCCTGCCGCCCATCGCCTGATAAAAATCCTGGGCGGGAATGTTATATTTATTACAGGCAATCAGAAAATCAGTACAGCCCATCCTTCGCAGTCCATCTTTCGCGATCCGGAAAAACTGTCTGCCGATCCCCTGCCCCTGATATTCTTTTAGGACATAAAGCAGCGTTATTTCACATGTTCTGCCAAAAGCCTTCCGAAAATGCTCACCGTAACACATATATCCAACGATGCTTCCAGATTCTTCCGCCACATAAAGAGACGTCTTTCCACTGCGGACAAGGCTGGCAAATTTTTCCTCCTGCGCCGGCAGATCATACCCGTTTAGTTTCACGTCCGGGTAAATTCCTCTGTATGTCGTCTCCCAAACCCGGCGCTTTACCGACGCGATTTTCCGGCAATCGGAGAGAACTGCTCTTCGAAACTGAACCGATGGATTCATCTATGTCCCTCTCTTTTCATCCTGTACGCCGCCATATACAGGCCGCTGGCAATGATTTCCATTCCCTTGATTACAATGCCATTCTATGGTAGCATGGGTTTATGGCTGCTGGCAGATCAAGCCGGAATCAAAAAGCTTTTGGATGAACATGTCTATTATACCACATTTTTTGCCGGATGAACAGGCAAGTTTGTAGAAAGGATGATGTGAAGATGGTTGCACAGATAAAACGAATCGGGGCTTTGCTCTTCTCCGCGATGCTGCTTATTATACTGCTCCCGATGAAGGTATCGGCCGCAACCTACCGAAACGGCAGCAGCGGCAGTGCGGTCTATACCCTCCAGCAAAACCTCGAAGGGCTGGGATACGGCTGCGTCCCGGACGGGATCTTTGGGAGCAAAACGGAACGGGCCGTGCGCTGGTACCAATCGGACAAGGGTCTGACGGCCGACGGGATTGCCGGCAGCCGTACCAACGCCGCCTTAAAAGAGGATGTACAGATTCTCCAGCAGCGGCTGAACGCTCTTGGGTATGCCGCCGGGACGGCCGACGGGATTTATGGCAGCGCCACCCGCAGCGCTGTCCTCGCGTTCCAAAAGGCAGAGGGCCTGAGCGTGGACGGGGTTGCGGGGAGCAAAACCCGGCTGGCCCTGCAAAACGCGTCCGATAATACGGAATATCAAAATGGAATCACTGTGTCCAGTTCCCTTTCCGATTTTCAGCAGTACGCAAAGGCAAACTGGGCCGCTCCCCTGCGCGTCTCCTACCTCCCCGTCACCGGCGGGCGGGCGTTTGGCTACCTGCGCAGTGACGGCCGCAGACACGCGGCGATCGATTTTTACGTCAATAATGGGGCCGGTACACCAGTTTACGCGATGAGCGCCGGAACGGTCACCGGTATCAGTACGACTTTTTATTACGGCACTGGCGCCGTGACGATCACGAATACGGACGGCAGCGTCCTCCGCTACGGCGAGATCACCCCTGCCGTCAAAAACGGCGCGGCGGTCGCGAAGGGGCAAATCATCGGCTACATAGCCAAAAACGAATATGACGGCGGGACGATGCTGCACCTGGAATTGTACCGTGGAAATGCTTCCGGCTCCCTTTCCCAGACCAATTCCCAGTACTGGTACGTGAGCGGCAATTATAACCGCCGAGCGGACCTGCTTGACCCCACCTTCCTGATCCAATAACCGAAAACAAAACGGCCCCCCGCTCTTTTATTTCCCAAAAAAGAGCCGGGAGCCGTTATGCACAGCTTATGTATCCAAATCAGCGGATTTATTCTTCAACATAGATTTCTTCTGTTCTCAGAAGCGTCTCCTTCAAGAGGTTGAGCGCATCCTCCGTCTCACCGTTTTGCAGAAGATCCATTGCATCGGAAGCCGCCCCGCAAAGAATTGCATACATTTTTTCGTACATAGCCATAAATATTCCCTGTCCTTTCATCCGGTATATCCCCGGTCGATAATCAACGGAAAAGCCGTTCCTTCGGTCTTCTCTCTGTTGTATCTACACTATACCACACTTTTGGCTATTTTGCAACAGTTTTCATAAAATTTAACATTTAGTTTTGTGCTATTCGACTATATTCGACAGGGAATGAGAGGAAAATCTCTCTTTTGACAGTCTTTTCATCCAAGGGCTGATCGATTCCGACAGGGATGGATTCCAACCGCGCGGGCTAAAAAAACACGCCGCGGGAGAGCTTCCCAACGGCGTATTTTGACAGGATACGTCCTTTATCCCAAAAAGCGCTTCATCTGCTCGATATTGTTCTGCTCGGTCGAAAGGAGCTTCCCGGCGAGCCTCCGCACCTCCCGGTCCTCCCCGTCGTAATCCCCCAGCCGCCGGGTAATTTTCGTCAGGCCCATGGCGTTGCCCTGGATCATCATTTCGGCGATATGCCCCGGCGTGTTATCCTTCATCGTCTCGGCCATGGCGGTTACCTTGGCGGAAAGCTTGGAAAGGGCCGAAGGCTCCTCCGGCTCGCCGCCCTTTGCCCGCAGCAGGCGGATGGCTTCGCTGCGGATGGAATCGTATTCCGAAAGCTGGCTTTGGAGCGCCCCTCGGATCGGCTCGCCGTCCGCCGTCTTCAGCACCTTTAAAATCCCGTCGACGCCCATGTCCGCGTTTTGATAAATATAGGAAAGCATTTCTTTATCATCCATACCGGTTTTCTCCTTTGTTTTTGGATACCACCAGTATGGGCCTTTTTCTCCGCCTTATTCAGGCAAGGGACAAAATTCCGTAATTGAGATACCCCGCAAACAGGACCCAAAGGAGATACGGCAGCTGGAGCAGCATCGCCCACAGGGAGGTTTTGCGCATCACCAGCAGCATCACCAGCAGTACGACCCCCAACGCCCCGATATCGATCAGCGCCCAGCCGAACCAGCACAGCTTAAAAAAGAGCGGCGCCCACAGGAAATTCAAAAGCAGCTGAAAAAAATACAGCCGCTGAAAGGCCGTATCCTCCGGCGTCTTTACCCGCATCAGGTAGTACGAGACTCCCATCAGCAGATAAAGCACCGTCCACACAATCGGGAAAACGATTCCCGGCGGGGAAAGCGGCGGCTTCGGCAGCAGGGCATAAAACGCCCGCGCCTCCTGCCCGCCCAGGATGCTCCCCAAAAGCCCGGCCGCCAGGGGAATCAGCAGCGATTTGATCAACAATTTGATCCGCACCATACAAGTACACCTCCGATAACCTCTATCGGAAAAGTATATGCAGCGCTTGCCCCGCTTATGAAGATCAGCCGAACAGCAAAAGGCGTTTTCTTTTATGAATCGCGGTGATCGCGCAGAAGCCGCTCCAGCAGCCCGACATAGATATCCTGATATTGGCGCAGCAGCCCGTCCTGAAGCTGGAGAGCCTGCTCCCGGTCCGGGGCATAGAGGGAAAGCTTCATAAACTCCAGCTCCTCGTCATGGAAGGAAAAATCGACCCGCCAGCCGTCCTCCGTCTCCGCTATCCCGGTCGCTGTCTCGTCCCGCCTGCGGCGGCGGCGCTCAGTTTCGCCGGCCTGGCAGAGGACCCGCTCCCGTAAAGTCATCGGCAGCTCCCCGGACAGCTCGCCGGCCGTCTTCTGCCCCAGTTCGGTCAGGACATACCCATTCCCCTGTTTTTCCACATGGCCCAGCCGCTTCAGCTCCGCAAAGGTGGTCATCAGCAGGAAGTAATTCACTGTCTGATCATCGGTCAGGATCTCAACCAGCCGTTCCTCGGAAACCGGCGTCCCCAGCTTTTGCAGCAGGTAACAAATAAGGATCTTCACCCAGTACGGATCGCGTACCCCGCCCGGGGAAACGCCCGCAATCCGATCTTCCTGATACTCCACCAAAGCCATCCCTTTCGCTGCCGGAACCGCTGGCTGATGCCATAAGGGGCGGTTCCGCATACAATATACAAAACTGAACATATTATATCACGCCTGCTGTCCAATTGCAACGACAGCCCCCATCTATCGGCAAAACGCGCGATTATACGGCAAAAAAGTTGTTCACTCCTACAAAAATCTTTTGAAAAACCGGGTAAAATAAGGAATAGATTACCCTTTACAAAAATACGCATTTTGTGTACAATATAGAAAACACAAAAGCATCTGCCGGTTTTTCAAAGCCGGCGCCGGTATGCAGGAGCTGCAGCCCGGCGCTGTTGTACCAACATACAACAGCTAAAACTCCCTTTAAGTTGGTCCTGTGAGGCTGACAAGGCGGTTTGCTTTCAAGGCGGGAACAGGGTTTCTCTGTCCTGCCGTATCCTGTGGGAAAGTATGGGCCAAACTGTCAGCGAAAAGACAGTTTGGCTTTTTTCATAAACTGAAACGGAAGGAGATCCTATGGACGGCAAAGCGCTCATAATGGATGAAAAAGCAATGTCCCGCGCCATCAACCGCATCTCCTATGAGATCATCGAGCGGAACAAGGGGACGGAGGACCTCTGCGTCATCGGCATCATCTCCCGCGGCGTCGAGCTGGCGCAGCGGATTGCCGGCAAGATCCGCTCCGTCGAGCAGCGGGAAATCCCGGTCGGCTACCTCGACATCACCCCCTTCCGGGACGACGGCAAAAAGCAGCCGGGGCTTGGAAACACCTGTATTCCCTTCGATTTCAGCGGCAAGCAGGTTGTCCTGGTGGACGATGTGATCTGCACCGGGCGCAGCGTCCGGGCCGCCATTGACGGGATTCTCTCGATCGGAAGGCCGCGCTCGATTCAGCTGGCCGTGCTGATCGACAGAGGGCACCGGGAACTGCCCCTGCGGGCGGATTTCATCGGGAAAAACGTCCCGACCTCCCGGGACGAGGAGGTCTGCGTCTACGTCAAAGAACGGGACGGGAAAGACTGTGTCATCATACGTTAATTCAGCAATTTACCCTGATACACAAATTTTTGTAAGAAAGGCAGATTGTTATGATTCTCATTCAAGGCGGGCGGGTCATCAGCCCGAAAAACGGGATTGACGGCATCTACAACATCCTGACCGACGGGGACAAGGTCGTCCAGATCAGCAGTGAGCCGATTACAGACCTTCCCGAAGGGGCAAAGGTGATCGATGCCTCCGATAAACTGGTGTTCCCCGGGTTTGTCGATATGCACGTGCACCTGCGCGACCCCGGTCTGACCCATAAAGAAGATATCTTCACCGGCTGTGAAGCGGCGGCGGCGGGCGGCGTCACGTCGGTTGCCTGTATGCCCAACACCAAGCCGGTCACCGACAGCGCCGAGGTTATCCGCTATATCATAGACAAGGCTTCCACTGCCAAAGCGCGGGTCTACCCGGTCGCGGCCGTGACCAAGGGGATGGACGGGCAAGCGCTGACCGATATGGCCGCCCTTAAAAGCGCCGGCGCAGTCGCCTTTTCGGACGACGGCAAGCCGGTCAAAAACGCCAAGGTGATGCTCGAAGGAATGCAGCACGCGGCCTGTGTCGGGAAAAAGGTGCTTTCCCATTGTGAGGATCTCGACCTGATCGCGGGCGGGATCATGCACAAGGGCGAGGTTTCCCGCACGCTGGGCGTCGCCGGGATGGACCGGGCCAGCGAGGATTCGATCACGGCCAGGGAAATCTCCCTCTCCGCTTCGGCGGGCGTCCCGATCCACATCTGCCACGTTTCGACCTGGCTGTCGGTGGAGATGATCCGGATGGCGAAGGCCAAGGGCATCAAGGTCACCTGCGAAACCGCGCCCCATTACTTCATTCTTGACCATCAGAAGCTGGTCGCAAAGGACGCGGACTACCGGATGAATCCCCCGCTCCGGGAACAGAAGGATATCCGGGCGATCCTCGGCGGTATTGCCGACGGGACGATCGACTGCATCATCACCGACCACGCGCCGCACACCGCACAGGAAAAGACGGATTTTTACACCGCCCCCAACGGCGTTGTCGGGCTGGAAACCAGCTTTGCGGCCTGCTACACCTATCTGGTGCGGACCGGCGTCATATCGCTGCGCAAGCTGGTCGAGCTGATGAGCGAAAACCCGGCGGAATTGCTGGGGATACCGGGCGGCTGCATCGAAGAGGGCGGGCCCGCGGATATCGCAATCGCCGACCCCGACCGCGTCTGGACGGTTGAACCGGAAAAGCTGCACTCCAAATCCAAAAACACGGTGTTTAAGGGCATGACCCTGCGCGGAAAGGTCCAAACGACCATCTGCCGCGGCGAAATCGTCTACCAGGACGAAACCTAAGCCCTGTTCTATATAAATAACCATCTACGATCCACGATTTAAAGGAGGACTTACTATGTCTTTTGACAAGCTGATTGACCGCATTGTAGAACTGAAAAACCCGACCGTAGCCGGTCTTGACCCCGCTTTTTCCTATATTCCGGAGTATATCAAGGCAAAATACGAAGGGATTGCCGACCCGCTGGAGGCAGCCGCCAAGGCTGTGCTGGAATTTAACTGCGGGCTGATCGACGCCCTGTGCGACATCGTCCCCGCCGTCAAGCCCCAGGCCGCTTACTATGAGCTATACGGCTGGTACGGCATGAAGACCTTCGCCGAGACGATCTCCTATGCCCAGAAGAAAGGAATGTACGTCATCGCCGACGGCAAGCGCAACGACATTGGTTCGACGATGGAAGCCTACGCCACCGCGCACCTCGGGCAGATTGAGCTGTACGGCAAAAAGGTCGCGCCCTTCGGCGCGGACGCCCTGACCGTAAACGGCTATCTCGGCACCGACGGCATCAAGCCGCTGCTCTCCTCCTGCGCGGAGTTTGACAAGGGCATTTTCGTCCTCGTCAAGACCAGCAACCCCTCCTCCGGCGAGCTGCAGGACAGAAAGCTCTACAACAAGAAGGGCTTCCCCTCCGGCAACGTCTATGAAGCCATGGGCGCGATGTGCGAAAGCTGGGGCGAAGCAGTCCCCGGATCCAAATACGGCTACTCCGGCGTCGGCGCGGTTGTCGGCGCAACCTACCCCGAACAGCTGACCGAGCTGCGCGGCAAGCTCCCCCACACCTTTTTCCTCGTCCCCGGGTACGGTGCCCAGGGCGGCGGCGGCAAGGGCGTCGCAGGCGCCTTTGACAAGGACGGCCTCGGCGCCATCATCAACGCCTCCCGCTCGATCATCTGCGCCTACAAAAAGGAAGGCTGCGAAGAGCACGACTACGCAGCCGCCGCCCGCAGAGAAGCCCTCCGCATGAGAGACGACATCTCCCGCTTTTGAAAAAGCGTTTTTTCAATCTTTCTTTCCGTCAGATCGTGAAAAACATTGTCCCGATGCTCAACGCATCGGTTCGCTTTCGGGAACCTGACTGCAATATGTTCCCAATTCCCGCTTTTGAAAAAGCGGGGCAAAACTTTCCTGTCCCCCTTTCCGTCAGCGCCAGGAAAAACTTACCCCATCGCTCTACGCGATGGCTGCGCTTTCGGGAAGCAACTGTGAAAGGCTTTTCATAATATCTATATCACAGCGGATAAGAAAGTATTTGTCAACCAAATTTATAACACAGACTTCTCCGTAAATTACTATGCTGCCCGGCGCGACCACCCAGTTTATGTCCATCACGACCGAGCGGATTGCGTAGCAGGATGCGACTCGATGTCCTTCGGACATCACGCGAACAAAAAAGTTTTTGCCCCGCTTTTTTCAAAAAGCGGGAAAGGCTGGAGGAAAAAATAATATATGCCATTAAGGAAAGATATAAAGAAGGTTATGGTCATTGGCTCGGGGCCGATTGTCATTGGGCAGGCGGCCGAGTTTGATTACGCGGGCACCCAGGCCTGCCGCGCGCTGAAGGAAGAAGGGCTGGAGGTTGTACTGCTCAACTCCAACCCCGCGACGATCATGACCGATAAGGCAATGGCCGACAAGATTTACATCGAACCGCTGACGCTGGATGTCTGCAAGCTGATCATCCAGATCGAGAAGCCCGATTCCCTGCTCTCCACCCTGGGCGGCCAGACCGGCCTGACCCTGTCGATGGAGCTGGCAAAATGCGGCTTTTTGGAGGAAAACGGCGTAAAGCTTCTCGGCGCGAACCCGGAAACGATCGATAAGGCAGAGGACAGGCAGTCCTTTAAAGACACGATGGAGGCAATCCACCAGCCGGTTATCCCCAGTAAGGTTGTTACAACGGTAGAGGATGCAGTCGACTTTGCACAAGAGATCAGCTATCCTGTGATCGTCCGCCCCGCGTTTACCCTGGGCGGCACCGGCGGCGGCATCGCCTATGACGAGGAACAGCTTCGCGATATCGCAACAAACGGCC
>CAYWRQ010000096.1:0-10137 GCA_964460915.1 uncultured Oscillospiraceae bacterium | reverse complement strand
GGCTATATTAGGGAAAATAGAGGCTGACTTAAAGCACTGCCCTCCCTGTTCCACAGACCTATACCGGTATATTGCTTTGATTACAAATATGCCATACACAATATAAAGACATCCTTCCACAAGGCCTTTGTAAGAAGGATGTCCACAGAATATGTACCTTTACGGGAAAGCGGCTTTAGGCGAACTGCGAATAGAAAAGCTTTGCGTAAAATCCGTCCCTTGCAATCAGCTCCGCATGGGTGCCCTGTTCGACGATATCGCCGTTTCGGACGACGAGGATATTATCGGCGTTTTGAATCGTCGACAGCCGGTGGGCGATGACAAAGCAGGTCTTGCCCTCCATCAGCTGCCGCATCGCTGACTGAATCCGGATCTCGGTACGGGTATCGACGTTGCTGGTCGCTTCGTCCAGAATCAGCATCTGGGCGTCCAGCAGCATCGCGCGGGCGATGGTCAAAAGCTGCTTCTGTCCCTGAGAGATGTTGATCCCGTCTTCGGTCAGCAGCGTATCGTAGCCATCCGGCAGCGCCATGATAAAGTCGTGGATATGGGCGGCCTTGGCGGCTTCCTGAACCTGCTCGAGGGTCGCGTCGGGACGGCCGTAGGCGATGTTCTCCCGGATGGTTCCGGTAAACAGCCAGGTTTCCTGCAGGACCATCGCGTAGGACAGCCGCAGGCTTTTGCGGGTAACCCCTTGGATATCCTGGCGGTCAATCGAGATGGTGCCGCTCTGCGGGTCATAAAACCGCATCAGAAGGTTGGTCAGCGTCGTTTTGCCCGCGCCGGTGGGGCCGACAATCGCCGTCAGGCTGCCGCCCTTCGCGTTTAAGGTCAGGTCGTGAATAATCTCCTTATCCGGAAGGTAGCCGAACCGGATATGCTCCATATCCACTTCGCCCTTTTGCACCGAAATCTCTCCGGCACCGGCTGCGTCCGCCGCCTCCGGCTTCTCATCCAGCAGCAGGAAAACCCGCTCCGCCGCCGCCAACGCCGACTGCAATTCACTCAGGACATTGGCAATCTCGTTGATCGGCCCAGAAAATTTGCGGGAATAGAGGATAAACGACGACAAATCCCCCAGCGTCAGCGCAAACCGCCCGCCAAACAGGTACAGCAGCGCGCCGAAAACCGAAATCAGCGACAGCGAAAGGTTGTTGATAAAATTGACCGACGGACCCATCCCGGCGGAAGCATAATCCGCTTTGTAATAGGCGTCGCAGCCGGCGGTGTTCTTTTCGGAAAAGCGCTGGTTCATCGTCTCTTCCTGGTGGTACGACTTGATGGTCTTATGGCCGGAAATGGATTCCTCGGTGTACCCGTTCAGTTCGCCCATCCGGGCGCTGCGGCGGCTGAAAAGGGGCCGCACCTTCCGCGACATATACCGGGTAAACAGAATCGAAATCGGCACGGTTACGACAAACACCAGCACCAGCGGCGGATTGATCCGCAGCATCATCACCAGCGACCCGGCGACGGTAATCGTACTGGAGCAGATCTGCACCAGGTCATTGGAGAGGGAGGTATTCACCGTATCGATGTCATAGGAGATATAGCTGATGATATCGCCGGTCTGATGGCGGTCAAAAAAGCTGACCGGAAGGGCGGAAAGATGGTCGAACACATCTTTGCGCATCTGGAAGACGATCTTCTGGCTGAGTTTGATCAGCATCGTCGAGAGGATCCACTCAAAAGCGGACGAAAGGATATAACACAGCAGCATCAGGCCGCAGCAGCGGAATACCGCCGGGAAATCAACATTTCCGATGCCATGGATCGCATCGACCGCTTTACCGGACAGCTGCGGGCCCGTAAGGGCCAGGATATTGCTGACCAGCGTCAGCACAAGCGCCGCAATCAGCATGAACTTAAATTTATAGAGGTATTTCCAGAGCCTTTTTAGGATTTGCGTCGTCTTCATCTTCGGTTTATCCGGCACGCCCTTTTGCAGGCTGGCGGCGCGGGACGACATACCGTTGCGGTTCATGCAAAGACCTCCTTTCCGTTTTCCATGCGGGCCGTATGGAGCTTGCCGTCGCCAAGCTGGCTGCCAGCAATCTCGCGATAGGTTTCACAGCTTTCCATCAGCTCGTCATGGGTGCCGTAACCGATGGCTGTCCCCTTTTCCAGGACCAGGATATGGTCCGCCTGCATCACCGAGCTGATCCGCTGGGCAATGATAATCGACGTGGTTTCCGTGAGATTTTCCCGGATCGCCTGCCGCAGGGACGCATCGGTCTTATAGTCCAGGGCCGAGGACGAGTCATCCAGCACCAAGACCGGCGGCTGCCCTGCCAAGGCACGCGCAATCAAAAGCCGCTGCCGCTGCCCGCCCGAAAGGTTGCTGCCGCGGATCGCCAGCTGGGCCTCAAAGCTGTCCTCACGGGAAAGGATAAAATCCTCCGCCTGGGCTTGTTTGGCGGCGTCCTCGATCTGTTCCATGCTCAAAGCCCGGCCAAACGCAATATTTTCCTTGATGGTGTCGGCAAAGAGAACGTCCGACTGGAAGACCACCCCGAACATCCTGTGCAGCCGTTCTTCCGGGATATGCCGGACATCGACCCCATCAATCCGCACCTGCCCGCTCGTTACGTCATACAGCCGCATCAAAAGGCTGACAATCGTCGATTTGCCGCTGCCGGTCGAGCCGATGATCCCCAGCGTCTCACCCTTTTTCAGGGTGAAACTGATATCGGAAAGGTTATTCTTTTGGCCGAGATAAGAAAAGCTGACGTGGTCAAAGGCGATAAATTCATCCTCCGAAGCGCCCTCCTCCCGCTTTTCGTCCGTCAGCGAGGGCTCCAGCTCTTTCGGCAGGTCGAGGACCTCGGCAATGCGGTCCGCCGAAGCAGAGCCTTTGGATAAAATGACAAACATACGGGAGATGGAGATCATTGCGTTTAAGATAATGGTAAAATAGCTCTGAAAGGCAATGATACGCCCGATCTGTGTAATACCGGCGTGCACAAGATACGCGCCCAGCAAAATGACTAGGACAAGGCCGCTGTTCAAAAACAGGTTCATCAGCGGATTGGTCGCCGCCATCATCACGCCGGCCTTCGTCTCCTGCTTGGACAGCGCGCCGTTTACCGCATCAAACCGTTCCCGTTCGTAGCTTTCCTTGGAGAGCGCCTTGATAATACGGATTCCTACGATATTTTCCCGAACGGTCTGCACCATCCGGTCGACCTTATTCTGCGTCTCCGTATACATCGGGATACCCTTTTTGGAGATAAACCAGATCGTCAGCCCCATCAGCGGCAGCATAGCCAGCAGCACCGCTCCCAGACGCGGCTCCATCGCCATCGTCACAAAAATCCCGCCGATCAGCAGGATCGGCGCCCGGACCCCCAGCCGCTGCATCATATTCAGCATCTGGTGGATATTATACGAGTCCGTTGTAATGCGGGAGATCAGCGAAGGGATCGTAATGCGGTCGACCTGCGCGCAGGACAGGGAGGAGGTCTTTTCATACAGGTCCATCCGCAGATTTTCGGTGATATCCCGGGCGACATGGGCCGCCATCCGGTTGGGGATCACGTTAAAGGCGTACACCGCCCCCGCGCAAAGCACCATAAGCCCGCCCCAAATCAGGATGCGCCCGACATTGCCGGTCGGAATGACATCATCAATAATGGCGGAAAGCATCCACGGCAGCAATAGATCCATCAGCGCCCCTAAAAACTTGATGGAAAAACCACCCAGCATCCTTCCGACACAAGGACGGATATACCCCAGCAGCTTTTTCATGACCGCGGTTCCTCCTCTGTTTCGGTATTTTTTACATCGCTGCGGTGCAGTTCCTTTTCCGCGTTTTCATATATCCGCTTCAAAAGGGAAAGAGCCTGTTCCCGCTCCGCGTCGCTGAAGCCACGGGTCAATACCTCGTCCCAGCGCCCGAAAACCTCCCGGATCCGCGGCAAAATCGCCATCGTTTTATCGGTTGGATACAGCTGCTGCACCCTCCGGTCGGTAAGCGAGGGCTCCTTCCGTACAAAGCCTTCCTGCTGCAAGGTGGCCAGCTGCCTGGCGACCACACTTTTATCTTTATACAGTTCCCCGGCCAGCTGGTCTTGGGAAATGCCCGGCTGGCGGCTGATCCGCATCAGATAGGCACATTGGACGCCACTGATTCCGCTGTCCTGCAGCTGTGCCGTGCGGTAAAAATTGCTGCAGCGGGTGGTACGGTTGATATATTTCATCAGGCCATCCATCTTCATTCCTCCTTCGGATAATTCGTTGCGATTGCAACTGTTGCTACTGCAACAATTATAGCACCCTGCATCCTATCTGTCAATACACGGAAAAGAAAATATCCGTTTCTGTTTTCTGGAATCTTCAAATGAGGGCTGCGCTTGCCGAAAGAATGAATACCTACTGGGTCAACTTTATCAAAACCGGTAATCCGAACGGAGACGGCCTTCCGGAGTGGAAACCCTGTCAATGGGAGGATCATTCTGTACAAAACCTGGACATTCTAGAATAAGAAGGTCCCTGATCCCTTCATTTCACCTCCCGGTCATAAACGGCTATTCCAAAGACTCCGCGCTTTTCATAGAGATGCAGAAAAATAAGCCCCTTAAGCCGCTTTCGCGCAGAACGTTTTCGCAAATCGGTTCTGCCGCGAAGTTTGCCTAGGGGCTGTTTTTGCATAAATTGAAATGATGCGTTTTATAAGGAATCAGACGGATTTCCGGATAGACAAGCGCCGTTAGACGTAATGATCTTTTTGTATTCATAAGCCGAATCTTTCAGGGTACGCTTTTGGGTTTGATAATCCACATGGACAAGGCCAAACCGGGGGCCATACCCCTCCGCCCATTCAAAATTATCCATCAGCGACCAATGCTGATAACCCAGCACCGGAATCCCCTCGGACAGGGCGCGCTGAAGGCTGGACAGATATTCATACAAAAAGCCGTTCCGCTTATGATCGTGTACACGGCCGTCCCTATCCACCGTATCATTTGCGGCAAGGCCGTTTTCCGTTACCATCACCGGCAAGTGATAGCGCTCGTAAAAGAACCGGACCGTCCAGTACAGGCACCGGCCGTCGATCACCCAGCCCAGCGCGTTCTTGCGGTCCTTCGGAGCCGTCTGGGAGGTGCCATACCAATTTTTCTGAAAGGGCGCGTAGACATTCACGCCGATAAAATCCATATCGCACCGGATATCGGGCATATCCCTCTTTCGGGTATGGTAAATGCCGTAAGCGGTGACCGGTTCGCCTTTGAAAATCGGGTCTGCCCACCAGCGGTTGGACATCGTGCCGGATTTGAAATAAAAGGATTTCCTGCGGGCGCCGGCAATCGCCTGCGGCGTCTCGTTTTCCGGGATAAAGGCGCTTGCCGCCATGGCAATGCCCACTTGGACGGGCTGCTTGGCATACCGGCGGATTGCCCGGACAGATGTCCCGTGGGCCAGCAGGCAGACCCTCGTCAGCTTAGACAGGGCCAGATAGTTGTGCTGAAAGGGAGCATGATTGCCCACCATATGCCCGTTCATGATAAAGCACTGAGGTTCGTTCATCGGGATCCACCATCTGACCCGGTCGGACAAGGCTTCCACAACAATACGGGTGTATTCGGCAAAGAGCGGAACGATCCTTTCGCTCATCCAGCCGCCCTTTTCCTGCACCCAGACCGGCAGGTCC
The DNA here is from genome assembly GCA_964460915.1 of uncultured Oscillospiraceae bacterium. Lineage (GTDB taxonomy): Bacteria > Bacillota > Clostridia > Oscillospirales > Ruminococcaceae > Faecivivens. The sequence goes on along the minus strand of CAYWRQ010000096.1, from coordinate 4,487 downwards.
CAATGGTAGACCATCACCAGCGGCTCAATCCCGTTTTTCAGCAGCTCATCTACCAAATCCTCGTAAAACGCCAGCCCCTTGGGATTCACTTTGCCCTCCTCCGGCTGCACCCGGGGCCAGGAGACAGAAAACCGGTAGGATTTCAGGCCCAGCTCCTTCATCAGGGCCACGTCCTCTTTCCAGTGATGATAATGGTCGCAGGCCACATGGCAGGTGGCGCCGCCCTTGATTTTTTCTTTGGGCGCCATATCCCAGATGGACGGGGCTTTGCCGTCCTCGTCCCAAGCTCCCTCAATTTGAGGGGCCGCCGTAGCCGCTCCCCAGAGAAAATCCTTTGGAAATACCGATTTGCTCATTATAATCCTCCCTCCGATACAAAGCGGTGGTGTTCCCCGCCGCCGGCTTTTTGAACACTTCCGTCCGGTAGCACAACCGAGCAGCAGGTCCCGGCCGGAACGGTAACATCCAACAGGAATTCCCCGCCGCCGCGTTCCCATCTTACGGCAATTTTCCCGTACCCCGTTTCCAGCGCCCCTTCCGCCGAAGTCAATGTCCCGCTGGGAACGGGCCTCACCTGAAACGTCCCATACCCCGCCGTCACCGGCTCGATCCCTAAGATCCTGCGGTAAAAGAAGGCCCCCACCGCGCCATAGGCATAGTGGTTAAAGGACACCATATCCGCACCGCTGCCCTTGTAAAAATGTCCGTTCTCGTCCAGCGCGTCCCAGCGTTCCCAGGTGGTTGTGCCGCCCGCCTTTATGGTGTGCAGCCACCCGGGACATTTTTCGTTTTGCAGCACCTTGTAGGCATCCTCCACATAGCCGTTATCGGCCAGGGCAAAGCAGATATAAGGCGTACCGGCAAAGCCTGTGACAATCCTGTGATCATTGGCCCGTACCAGCTCCGCCAGGCGTTTTGCCGCCCCGGGCTTTTGCTTTTCGGACACCAAGTCATAATAGAGCGCGCAAACATAGTTTGACGGGAAATCGCCGGTTAACTTTCCGTCCTCTCGCAGGCACAGATCCGCAAAAGCGTCCTTGATGCCGGTTAAAAGGCGGGTATAGTAGGCTTCGTCCTCTTTTGCCTGCCCAGGTCATAGGCCGCCTGGCGCATGATGTTTACGCTGTTGGCAAAGAATGATGTGGACAGATATTTTCCCTTTTTCTTCAACTGGTGAAAGCCTTCTCCGGGGGCGCACCAATCGCCATATTGGAAAACATTCCAATCCCAAAGGAATTTATGCTTGCCAAAGCCGGTTCCCGCCGCCCGGATCTCCGCAGCCGTATACGCCTTCATGCTTTCATACTGCTCGGCCAGCCGTTCCCGATTGCCGTAGGCCCGGTAAACTGCCCACGGTACCGTCGTGCAGGCGTCTCCCCAGATGGCGGTGGGAAAGCAATAGGGCAAGGGCTGATAGGCGTTGTTTTCCGGGATCGTAACGGGGATCGCGCCGCTTTTGCGCTGATACAGCCGCAAATCATACAGCCACTTATCCCACCAAAGCATGACCCGCGCCTATGACGGCGGCGCCATGACCGATATCCTGCAATTTACCGCAGAAGCCGTCCGCCGGTTCCCCTGGATTGACGGGGAGCGGCTGGGCGTCACCGGCGGCAGCTTCGGCGGATATATGACCAACTGGATCTGCGGCCACACAAAGCGCTTTAAAGCCGCCGTTTCCCAGCGGGGGATCGCCAATGAACTGATCCAATACGCCTCCTCCGACATGGCGGGCAGTTCCAAGGACTATGCGGATTTTTCCGATTTCATGATGGAAAAGCTCAAGGTTTCACCTGTCAGCTATGCGGAAAAAATCGATATCCCGTTCCTGCTGCTGCACGGCATGAACGATATGCGCTGCCCGGTCGAGCACGCCCATCAGATGTTCTCCGCCCTAAAGGAAACCCATCCGGATAATTCCGTGCGGATGATCCTGTTCCCCGGCATGACCCATTCCTTCCCCATGGGCGGGCCGATGGAACTGCGGATTGCCCACTATGACGCGATGATCGGGTGGTTTCAGAAATACCTATAAACCAAGGAGGGAATTTACTTGTATTTTACCGTTACCATTCAGCCGGAATGGGAGCAGGACACCGTTTCCGCTCTCAATATCCGTATCCGCACCGACCGCGGGGTAAAAGCGGGGGAAGATGTTGCCGCCCGGATGCTGGAGCTGGTCACAATCCCCTTCTGCCCGATGGATGCGCCGGTTTTTACCGACGCGCTGGGCGTGCTAGAAACCGAGCCTTATGCAGGCGAAACCGAGATGAGTTTTGTCCATCGGGAGTTTTATAAGGCCCTGCGGGATACCGAAGGAGAAATCACGATTGCTTACCGCGTTACCCCCCGTATTCAGCCAGAAGGGTACCGTTCCAGTCCCTATTTTGACCTGGTCGCGGAAAAGGGCGGCGTATTGGGGACCGGCACGACCTTCCTGCTCCATACGCCCGGCCTTTCCGAAACGGCCAGCTTTACCCTCCGCTGGGACCTTGCCCGGCTTCCGGAGGGCTGCCGGGGGATTTGGAGCCTGGGAGCCGAAAATACCGCCTCCAAAACGGATATTTCCGTCAGCGACATCCTTTTCAGCGCCTATATGGTGGGAAAGGTTCATGCCGTTGAGGACGGCCCGGCCGGATTTTACTGGTTTGACCGGATGCCGATCGATGCAAACGAAGGCGCCCGGCAGATTACGATGCTGTTCAACCATATGTCGGAGATGTTCCGGGACAAGGGCGGCGACTACCGGGTTTTTGCCCGCCACAACCATTTCCCCGGCGGAGGCGGCACCGCGCTGACCCGCTCGTATATCTATGGATACGGGCTGCAGGACGAGGTGACCATCGAAGGCCTGCAATCGCTTTTGACTCACGAAATGGTGCACAACTGGCCGACGATGACCGACCATCCGGCCGGGCTTGGGACCTGGTACGTAGAAGGGAGCGCCGAATACTATTCGGTCCTCGTCCCGATGGAGATGGGGATTTGTTCGCCCGAAAAGACCGCTGCGGATATCAACGACAAGGCCGGCAACTACTATACCAATCCCATGAACCGACTTTCCAACCTAGAGCTTGGCAAGCTCTATTGGACCGACCGCCACTGCCAGTGGCTCCCCTATGCCCGCGGGATTTTGTATCTTTCCAACCTCGATGCCGCGATCCAAAGATCTACCGGAAACAGGCATACCCTGCTGGACATCGAGCTGGCGCTATTGCAGATCGATAATCCAACCCCGGAGGATTTCCTGCGCATCGGCAGTGAAATTGCGGGCTTTGACCTGCGGCCGGGGTATGAAGCCATATGCCGGGGCGATCGGATCGAGCCGGATCCCGATGCCTTCGGCGGCCGGTTCACGGTCACCGAAACGATGGTGCGGCTGAATAATGCCCAGCACCGGGGGGAACAATGAGCTGCTGGACGAAGAAGTGCCCGGATATGTCTGGAAACCGAGACATACCACCGGCGCATAGTCCATCCCGCAAAGTTCCCCGGCAAAGGAACGCGAGTCCTGAGCAGGCCCCGTCCATCCTCCGAGAGGTGTTTTACAAATGCAGCCATTAGAAAAGGCATTCGCAACGCAAAGTTGCCAAAAAGCACGGTAAAGTTGGTAGCATTTTAAAGCCAAAAGCCCTACAATAGAGCTATCAAAGTACAAGGAGACTGCCACCATGACATTTGCCGAAAAATTGCAGTGTGTACGAAAGTCCAAACAATTGTCTCAGGAGGAATTGGCGGAAAAATGTGAAGTCACAAGACAATCTGTCTCTAAATGGGAAACGGGAGCTGCCTATCCTGAAACAGAAAAGCTGCTGGTTCTATGTGGGGTTTTAGATGTAAGCCTGGATTATCTTCTGCGGGATATACGTGATATTCCTCGCGAAGACCAAAAGAAGGGACAGCCCTCTCTATATGCCCCGTATATTGGAAAGTGGTTACAGGTTTTTTAAAGGATAAGGAGTTTAACGGTTTTTACCATATTGGCCTGATCGCAATCCAAAACACGCAGCTTTTGTTTATGGATGCTCAAGGAGCGGCCATTCTAATCGATACGGCCTCTGTCCACACCGTCTCCGAGCTTACCGGCGGGAAACAAACCGGCAAGCTGCCACCCCTTTTCACAGGCAGAAACGTTCCCCAGGTCCGGGATTATTTCCTCAACCGGAAATGTGATATCAAGCTAAAACAGACCTCGCCGCTTTTGGGCTTCAGCAAGCCGGGCGGATTGTATGCCGTTTTGGTCACGGGCATTTCCGACGAAGCGGTCACGGCCCAAGACCCAAAAGGAAATAAGCGGATGGCCAAAATGCCGGATGTCCTGTTTATCCAGGAGTGCCTGTAAAACTCCTGGATAACAGGCAAAAATCGCTGCCGGAGTCTCTCTGAATCAGAGACCCCGGCAGTTTTATTTTTTCCTTTCCCATATTATAATCAAAATACCGAAACTTTTTCAGTCGTCACCCCGTCTTATAATTGACGAACGAAAG
>CAYWRQ010000095.1:0-10139 GCA_964460915.1 uncultured Oscillospiraceae bacterium | reverse complement strand
GAGCGCATGACTGTTAATCATGATGTCGTCAGTTCGAGCCTGACAGGGGCAGCCACGAAAAAGCCCGTAGCTACGCGGTTTGTAGCTACGGGCGATTTTTATTATGTCGACTTATTAGACACTTGTACCTTATTTTGTACCTCATCGGGGACAGACGGATAGACGATGTTCCGCAGCGATTCGACATTGTTATGTACGTAGACTTGTGCGGTAATTTGTGTAGACGCATGGCCGAGGAATTTTGAAACGGCGTAAATATCATGGGTGCGGTTGTAGAGCAGCGTCCCACAGGTGTGCCGAAGTTCATGTGGATTCAGGACCGGTATGTTTAGCGCTTCACAGGTGCGGCTCATGTATGGATCATAATACCGCTGCATCCAGTTTGTAGGGGAGTATATCCCGCCCAGAGGAGCCTGTACAACGAATCCGCTTTCCTGCTGGTACCTTGTCAGGTACTGGGACAAATCGCCTGAGAGGGGCAATTCTCGTACGCTGGCTTTGTTTTTGGTCGCGCCGATCAGGATGCCGCCGTTTTTGGTCACTTTGATCGCCTGCTGGATCTTGACTGTTTGGTGAATGAGATCGACGTGTTCCCACTGCAAGGCAAACAGTTCCTCGCGGCGCAGGCCCAGCTCCAAAAGCAGCGCTATAGACATTCCTTGTTTGGATGACAGCGCGGCCTGAAAAAGCCTGTCCCGTTCGTCTTGTGCATAGGTGCGTTTGTTTTTGGTGTGCGTGCCGGTTGGTATCTCAATGTTTCGATGCGGGGATTTGGTAATCAGGTCGTTTTCCACTGCCGACGAAAGCAGCGCAGATAGAGTAAGATACACTTTGTGATACCAGGATTGTGACTTTCCTTCGGGGAGTTGGTTGTAGAACGCCTGGACGGATGCCGGGTAAATATCCCGCAGTTTCGTATCGCCAAAATAGGGCTTGATCTGCAGCCGGATTGGCCGCTCATAGGTAAGGTATGTCGCGTCTTCCTTGCCGGCCTTGTACAGCTGCAGCCATTGATCCGCCCAATCGGATAAGGTCATAGATCCATCCGCGAACGGCTCGCCGACAATCATGGACGCTTTGATCTGCACCTTGTAATCTTCGGCCATCCGCTTAGCATCGGCCTTGCTTTTCTTGGAGAGGAACGATTTGCGGATCGGGTTGCCGGACAGATCGTGTCCGACCGTGACCTTGCATTCATAATACTTCCCGTGGTTTGGTTTTTCCTTTTTTCTTGGCATAAAAAATACCACCTTTCTTCGAAAAAGAGTAGACTTTATCAAAGCTGGGTGGTATAATAATCTTGTATAGGGATTGTTATAGCTACCCAGCTTAATAATCTTCATCCCGCTTCGGTGTTGGCGCATTGAGGCGGGACTTTTTTATTAAATGAAATTTGATCCAGCAAATCCAAAAGCGTGTGATAAAGAGTCGAAAACGGGTTTTAATGCCGTATGTAAAGAGATTTCATCTGTACATATCCCGCCAAGTGAATTAACAATATTGCGGTCAAGTGGAAGTGACATATCTCCCCATCCGTTGGAAGAAACACAACCTTTTCCATTCAAAATAGATGCGAAAATATGCCAAGGTTTAGGAATCTGTAATCCGTCTAAAATTTTCTCATAATTATCCAACGCACGAATTAGAGCACTTTGTGTGGAAGACCAGTCGTATATTTGATTGGCACGATATTCTGAAAATAGTCGAATTTCACCGGCTTCGATTATTCCATTATGAAAAACTTGTGTATAAGATCCTATGATATTCTTAGCATTATTTGTGAAAATACAGTAACCATCAGCATTGTATCGATGATCCCAGCCACTTCCAGAAATAGGACGGAATGAAGGATCTGAATAAAGCGGATGTAAATCTACCAAATTTCCAAGCTCAAAACTCCATTCAGGAATGATATGAAATATAATTTTAGGTCCGATGCCCATATCGCCTATGCATTCATTTGCTAGAATCATAGAAATTCTATCATTGTGGAATTGACGAATTTTATCCTGCAAACCGTTTGAATATAAAAAAGACTTGCGCAAATCATCAATATCCATATTAGTGACAATATTTGCTGTACGTATATGGAATTCTTCTCTGTTTCCGATTTTGCGGCAATGTGGGCGGGCATAACTTTTAGGCACGGAAATAACGATAGCAATATTTTCTCCATCTAGTTTTACCGGTGTGCAACTTATTCCATGCAGCCTCGGCTTTATGCGCGACAACATAATTTGATTAAAACTAGCAAGCCATTCTTCATATTTTTCTTCTGAGAAGCCAACCCCAATAAGTTCAGCAGGATTATGGTTGTCATCTTCTCTTATGCCAACGATTATTATACCACCATTGGTATTAGCAAAAGCAGTAATTTCCTTTAATAGATCGTCTTTGACTTTATCAGGGATTTTACCGTCGATGAACTGGAAACTTTTGTATTCTAATTCTTTGTCTTCAGAGACTTTATTATCAATGAGTTCCTGAAGAAAAGTCCGATCAATTGATTTTGAATTTGGAATAGTCACATTTATCATCCTTTCAGCCACAAGGATTACATTTCTATCTGATTGTATCGCCATTTGATTAACTCTTCTGGAACGCCCATTAGATTTGATAATTGTTCCAGTGTCAAATCTGCGTATTTCATCAGTTCGCTATCGTCTGGCCATAGCAGCATAACGGCAAAGCGATCTGCATTTCGTTCGTGTTTACTGAGATTGTGAAAGGTGTGATTACTAAGATAAACCGCATTCATGGAAGAATCCATAAGCGCGTGTCCTAGTTCATGCGCACAAATAAACATTTGAAATTCGGGACATAGCGATTCTTCGATATAGATAATGTCACCATATATATCTTGCTGATAAAATCCCCTCATCCCTGATAGAGAAGTATATATAACCGATATGCCGAGAGACGAAGCGATTTCAAAGGGATTGTTTGTCCCAAATTTTGTAATGATATATTTTGCTGCGATTTCAGCTTGCGTCAATCATTTTCACCCCGCATTTTACGATCAACAGCATCAATAATTTCTTGCTTCAAGCGACGAGAGCGTTCACGTTCTTCTTTGGTTCTCTTCATAGCCTCCTCAAGGCCTATTTCCATTGCGGCAATAATACTGTCAATGGCTTCTTGTGGCGCAACACCGCCGTCAAACATAAGGCCTTCCTGGCTTTCCAACTGTTTGCGCGTTCTGCTCAAGATTTCTTCTATGCTTTGCCCTTCCTCTTTGACGGGGGAAGGGCTTTTTTCTTTTTCACTTGTATTAGAAGGATCTTTGCCCCCGCTACCAGTAAGTAGGTAATCAGTAGAAACACCAAAATAGTCGGCAATTTTAGATAAGGTTTCGCCGTTTGGTGTTGCGCCAGTGTTTTTCCACTTTGTTGCAGTGGATTTGCTTAATCCAATTTCAAGTGATGCGCGAGTTGGACTAACATTTTTTTGCTTGCATAAATCACAGAACAGGTCATAAAACACAAAATCAGCTCCATTTTTTGTATAAAACATAGAAGCTAACTTTTTTCTACCTAAATCATTGACAAGTTGATATTATTCAGCTATAATGAGTACAAGGGTGAATTAAGTAAGCTTTAGTTGATTTGTTTCACATCTATATCATACCATTTTTGCTTACTTAATTCAACATTTTTTAAAGAAAGGATGTGATTTTTGTTTGATTGCACAATGGACAGGAGATATTATTGGCAAAATGCACATTTACAGTATCATTGCAAAAGAACTGGCTGATTATTTGGGATATAATCCTAAATATGTTAGTGCAATATTTAATGGAAAACGTTGCCCTAAAAAAGCAGAGAAGATTTTTACAGAGGCTGTAGATGCTATTGCAAAAAAGCGGCAAACAGTTCAACAACCGCCAGAAAAGGATAACTGCAATCAATCCATCTAATGTTTAGCTATCGGCAGATTTTGCGTATGCATGGCTGGGCGTTGGCAAAAATTATCGTTCCTGCTGAAAAGATGTCACACCATGTCACATAAAAATATGCTAAAATGGTAGTGTCAAAAGGCGTCTAGAGATGGGCGTCTTTTTGATTTGCTGGGAGCTGGCGCATGAGCCTGCCCCGGTACCAATGGCGGCATGGGTTCTCATAACCGCAGCTTCGGGCAGCTGAGGGGACCTACTCCCTATGCCACCAAACCAGTTTACAGAAAGGGTGAGTATCTTGTGGCAAAAGGAAAATATGAAAAATGGCTGGAGCCGGAAGGGCTTACCCTGCTGGAAGGATGGGCTAGAAACGGCCTGAGTGAAGATCAAATCGCTCATAATATGGGAATCAGTCGCTCTACGTTGAAAGAATGGAAATCAAAGTATCCGGCCATTTCGGCCACCCTAAAAAGGGGCAAAGAGGTCATTGACCTTGAAGTCGAAAACGCACTGTTAAAAAGCGCGCTCGGGTTTACCTATGACGAGGTCATGACCGAGGAATCCGAAGACGGCATAAAGAAACGGGTTACGAAAAAAATGGTGCTGCCGAATGTCACGGCACAGATCTTCTGGCTGAAAAACCGAAAACCGGAAGCCTGGCGGGATAAACCGCCGGACGCCCCTGATGCGCACAAAACCAATAACCTTTTAGACGCGATCATTGCCGGGACAAAGGAGAACATAAACACCGATGGAATTTCAGAAATTCAGCAAGCGGCAGATCCTGACCCTGACCTGGTGGAACCGGGGGGAGCTGCAAAGCCATGACGGGCTGATCTGTGACGGCTCTATCCGTTCCGGAAAGACCGTTTCGATGTCAATCGGGTTTATTCTTTGGAGCATGGTGCAGTTTTCCGGACAGAATTTTGCGATCTGCGGCAAGACGATTGAATCGCTGCGGCGAAACGTCATTGTGTATCTGCCGGCATGGCTGGAAGGGATTTTTTCTGTTACCGAGCGCCGGGCAGAAAACAAACTGATTGTTTCATCCGGCGGGAAAAGCAACACCTATTATCTTTTCGGCGGCCGGGATGAAAGCAGCTATGCGCTGATTCAGGGCATGACGCTGGCGGGCGTTTTCTTTGATGAGGTTGCCTTGATGCCGCGCAGCTATGTAGAGCAGGCCATGGCCCGATGCAGCATTTCCGGCTCTAAGTTCTGGTTTAACTGCAATCCGGAAGGACCGGGACACTGGTTTTACCAGGAATGGATACAAAAAGCCAAAGAGAAAAATGTCCTGCATCTGCATTTCACGATGGCGGACAACTACAGCTTATCCGCAGATATCCGCAAACGCTATGAAGGAATGTATGCGGGCGTCTTCTACGACCGGTACATCCGGGGATTATGGACAGTGGCCGAAGGGCTGATCTACACGATGTTCAACAAGGACTTTCATGTGGTATCGTCTGTTCCGCGTCCCTATGAGCAGTATTATATCTCCTGCGACTACGGCACGATCAACCCGACCAGCATGGGATTATGGGGAAAGGCCGATGGAAAATGGTATCGGATGCGGGAATATTATTTTGACAGCCGGAAAGAGCGCAGTCAGAAAACCGATGAAGAATATTATGCTGAACTGGAAAAGCTGGCCGGTGAGCTGAAAATCCGTTCAGTGATCGTTGACCCGTCTGCTGCGTCTTTTATCCAGGTTATCCGCAGGCATGGCCGTTTTCACGTCGAACCGGCCAATAACGCAGTCCTGGACGGGATCCGCAATGTGGCGGCCCGCTTACAGCAAGGGGAGATTTTCATCTGTGACAGCTGCCGCGACTGTATCCGGGAATTTGGCCTGTACCGCTGGGACGAAAAGGCGGCCGAGGACAAGCCGCTGAAAACGGACGACCACAGCATGGATGACCTGCGGTATTTTGTGCAGAAGGCCTTCCCCATGCGCAGCGGCATTTCGATTTTGAAGTAAGGGAAGTGAGCAAAATGGAACTATCGGTAATGGACCAGATCAAGGCCGCGATTGAGAAAAGCGCGCCGATGAGCCTGGCGCAGATTGTGACCGAGGAAATACGGGAATTTCGCCATTCCCCGCAGTATCATGAGATGCAGGCGTCAGAGCGGTATTACGATAACCGGTCGGACGTCCAGCGGAAAACCAACGAACTGACCGGACACAGCAACGTCAAGATGGAGCATCCGATCCTCCGAAAGCTGATCGGTCAAAAAACCTCCTTCCTGCTGGCAAAGCCGTTCTCAGTTTCGACCGAAGACGCGGCCTATGCGGATGCGCTGAACACTATTTTCGACCGCAGTTTTCGGAAGAAGCTGCGGCTTTTTGCTGCCGATGCAGTCAAATATGGGGTTGCTTGGGTGCAGCCATATGTGAATGATGAGGGTGATCTGACATTCACGCGGATCCCGGCGACGCAGGTGATCCCGATCTGGGAAGATGATGAGCGTGAACGGCTGCAAGCCTTTATCCGGGTGTATCCGCAGACCATATACATAGGGACACGCAAGCAGGAAATCACCCATGCAGAGCTTTGGACGACAGAGGGCGTGCAGTATTTCGTTTCTTCCGGCCCGGGGCATGAGTTCGTCGTAGACAAAGAGCACGGCGACAAAGTGCACGATTACACCGAGCCGCATTTTTATTACAAGGGCAAGGCAATGAACTGGGAGAGCGTCCCGATCATCTGGCTGAAATATAACGACGAGGAAAGACCGCTTTGCTACTATCTGCGGGAAATGATTGACGAAATCAACTGGCAGAACTCGGTTACAGCGGATGAGCTGCGGGATATCGCAAAGTTTATCTATGTTTTGAAAAACTACGGCGGGACCGATTTGGGAGAGTTTGTTTCCGACCTGCGGCATTATATGGCAATCAGTGTCGTAGACGACGGCGGTGTCGATAAGCTGACCAGCGACATCAACATCGATGCGGTCATGAAATTCCTGGACAACACCCGCCGGGATTTATACGACTTTGCGTCGGCAGTCGATACCAAAGACCCCGACCTGGGCAATGCGTCCGGTACCGCGATCCAGTTCCGGTATCTCGACCTGCAAAGCGACTGTGAAGCGCTGGGGGATGAGCTGCAGGACAGTTTCCAGCGGCTGAAGCTGTTTTTGGATACTTATTTTGTGACAACCGGCGCGGGAGACTTTACCGGCGCCGAGTTTGAGATTATCTTCAATATGGACCTTCCGGTCAACGAAACGGATATTATCACCAATATCCGCAGCAGCGACGGCATTATCTCCCGTCGGACCCAGCTGGAACAGCATCCTTGGGTGAAGGATGTGGATGAGGAGCTGGAACGGCTGGAAGCGGAACAGCAGGAAAATATGGAAAAGTACGGCGCGGGGCTGTTTGACGATCCTGCGCACAGCGAGGAAAATCTACATGAACAGCCGTGATTACTGGGCGAGACGAGCCAGGCTGCGGGAAGAACAGTCCTACCGCGCCGGCTGGCAGCTGACCGCTGATCTATACAGTGACTATGAAACGGCGCTGAAGGAAATTAAGCGGGATGTTTCAGAATTTTACGTCCGGTACGCGAAAAAATACGGGCTGACCTACGAGGATGCCGCGAAAGTCTTAAACCGACGGGAAATGCAGGAATGGAAAAAGACGCTGGATGAATATTTGCAGCAGATCGATACGGTTTCCGACCCGGAGGTTAAGCGGCTGTTAAAAATGCAGCTGGACGCCTTGTCCTATAACGCCCGGATTACTCGTTTAGACGCTCTGGCGGCGCAGATTGACCAGGAGCTGGGCAGGCTGTTTGACAAAGGCGTGCAACAATGCAAGGAGACCTTCGGGGACGCGTTCACAGAAGGCTATTACCAAAAGCATTTTGATATCCAGCAGCGCGCGGGGTTTGCGCAGGAGATCGCCGCCATCAGTCCCGAAAAGATTGAATCGGTACTTTCCTATCCCTGGAGTGGCGCAACCTTTTCATCCCGGCTTTGGCAGAACAAGCAGGTACTCTCCTACACGCTGAAAAATACGCTTACCCAGGGGATTATTCGCGGGAAAAGTATTGCGGAAATGACCAAGGAGCTGTCGGATAAGACCGGCGCGTCATTCAAAAGCGCAGAACGGCTGATCCGGACGGAAACCGCTCATATCCACAACGAGGCCGACCGCAGCGCATACATAGACGCGGATGTTAAAGAATATGAATACCTTTGCGGGCTTGATGAGTGCACCTGTTCGGTCTGCGGGGCGCTCGATGGGCAGCATTTCAAGGTATCCGATGCAGAGCCGGGCATTAATTTCCCGACGATGCATCCCAACTGCCGCTGTACGACGGTGGAATACGATCCGGAAGACGCGCTGGACTGGCAAAACTCCGGGGAGGCGATGCCGGAACGGATGACGTATGAGCAGTGGAAGGAAAAATATATCAAGGAAAATGGTGAGGGTTCTCTTGAACTGGCCCGTAAAAAGGCGTATAATGAAACTGCAGATCAGGAACAATATCAGCGGTATGCAGACCGGTTGGGCAAGGAAGCGCCGGAAAACTTCGCTGATTTCCAGAAGCTGAAATATGAGGACCCGGAAGGGTATAAAGACCTGACTGGGCTATATTCCTATAAAGGACAGGTGCCAGAAGCAGCTAAGGAAGACTTCGATATATATAAGAAGGTCAAGAGTTCCGGTTTTTCTGGTGTCATCAGAGTACCGGCAAATAAGATAGATACCTCTGTCCTGACGATTGATGCCGCTCATATAGCAGCCAGGAATCACGATGTTACTCTGGAAGAAGCTGTTGATTATATCAATAATGCAGTCTTTTCTATAAAGAGGAATATTTCAACGAATTACTATTCACCGAAAGGCGCTGCTTATGTGGGACACGACGGTGAAATTAGAACCGCCTATAAAAGAGCAGAATTCACTGGGAAAGTGGAAAAGATTATGGAGGAATTAGGATATGGAAAAGAGTGAAAAGAAGTTTTTCTGTCCTATCCTGGAGCGCGAAATTGAAAGTATTGACTGTTTCGATGCAGCTCTGGTGTATGAAGAAGTCTCGCCCTTATCGGAGCTTCCGGAAGAAATGTCATTTACAGACGAAAATCAAAACAGGTGCCTAAAATGCAAGCATCACCCCGAATAAAAGCGTCGACCGATCGGCCGGCGTTTTTTCATGCCCAAAAACAGGAAGGGAGTCGAATTTATGTGAAATTAGTGATGAAACCCGCCTGCATCCGCTGCGGCGATGACGGCTACTGGGGTATCTGCACGCCCATGTTCGGGGAATTTACCTGGGTACAGGGGCGGTTCCACAGATACAAAGACGCGCAGAAAGCGCTACACGAATGCAATACGAAAAAGATGCTGCGGCTATTTAAAAAGTAGTACGCAGTATTTTTATACCCATTTACCGGACGCCTGCCGGAATATAAACAGGGCGCCGCAATACCGGGACTGGCCGGATAAAAAGGACAGCGGCTTCAGAAGACAGAAAGGACGAATAACAACGATCCCGGGCTTTGCTTTCCGGCAGTCCTTACAATTACAGATTACTACGAGGTGACATAATGGCATCCTTTACTTTGCGGACAACGGCGCAGGGGCTGCAGCTTCTGGCGTCGACCCTAAACGGGCAAAAGGTCAACTTTACCCGTGTCGTTCTTGGGAGCGGACGCTCAGGCAGCGGCGCCGATATGGAGGAACTGACCGCACCGGTATTATCGCTCCCGATTACCGTTTTGCGCCGGGTGAAGAACAAAGTGACTTTGACCGCGGTTTTGCAGTACGGCGATATTGAAACGGGCTTTACCTGGTCGGAAGTCGGGATATATGCGACCGATCCCGACGGCGGGGAGGATATTCTGGTCTATTACAGCAGCACGGATAAACCCGATTATATCCCCGGAATGAACGAAACGACCCTCAACAATAAAATGCTGCAATTTACAATCGCGGTACTGAACGCGGATAATATTACGATTACGGTAGAAGGTAATACAATTTACGCGACGTCTCAGCAGCTGGAGACGCTGCGCAGCGAGGTAACTGAAGCTTTTGAGCAGATATCCGACGGCAGCGGGGAATATGGCAGTATGGTCGTCACGCTTACGCATGCCAAAAGCGGCACTGTCCACGCCTTTATCGGCTTGGGCAATCGAACAGGCCTAGTGCCCTGTCAGTTTAAGTCTACTGACGGTTATGCCGAAGGCGATACCGCCACGATCGACGGCGCAGCGTACACCA
>CAYWRQ010000094.1:0-10515 GCA_964460915.1 uncultured Oscillospiraceae bacterium | reverse complement strand
CGCCGGGTTGGCGCACGATTGAATAAACCCGTTCACGCGGGGTAGGCGGACTATTTCATGCCATTGTGCACGCAATGAATAAAAATGGGCATCAACCATATCAGACTGCCGGTTATTGCATCATATAGAATGGAATAGAACGGGCTGCATCCGGGTGTGGTTACGCCCTCTCCGGCTTTCCTACGGAAACCTATCTTTCCCCGAACGTGCAACCGGCCCGCAGAGGGCCGGGGTCATGTTTTTATCCTGCTAATGGAAAGGGTGATATAAATTTAGGGGGTCCAGCCCCTTTTCAAAGGGGCTGGCGGAGTCCAGAGGCAGAGCCTTTGGTGTTAGGGAAATATGAGGGGAACAACACGCAGTTGACAAAATGAGACAAATATGGTATTCTGTTACCGGACATAAAAACAGGGGCGCGTTTCTGTGCGGAAACAGCTGAGACTCGAAAGAGGACCCTTACACCCGATCCAGATAATGCTGGCGTGGGAAGTTTTTAACAGGACAGAATCGGTTAGAAACAAGGCGCCGCGTGCTGCGGCGTTTTTCTTTTGCCATTATGGCGGGGATTTTATGTACTATTGCGAAAAGGAAGTCGTTTTATGACCAAAACCATGTCAAAAACCCGGATAATCGTAGAAGGGGCGCTGATGATTGCGTTGGCGACCATCCTCTCGAACATCAAGATTTTTTCGCTGCCGTACGGCGGTTCCATTTCCTTAGAAATGATCCCGCTGGTGCTGATGGCCTACCGGCACGGGACGAAATGGGGCGTGTTTACGGCGTTTGTCCATGCAGTTTTGCAGATGATCATCGGGTTTTCGAACGTCATGTACTGCCCAACGCTGCTGACCCAGATCGGCTGTATTCTGCTCGACTACATTATCGCGTTCTCTGTCCTCGGACTGGCGAAGATGTTTAGCGACCTGTTCGGCGAGAAGAAGCTGCTGGGGGTCGTGCTGGGCACGGCGATTGTCTGCCTGCTGCGTTTTCTGTGCAGCTATATTTCCGGGGCGTGGATTTGGGGCGCGTATATGCCCGACACTTTTGACAACGTCTGGTGGTACAGCTTTGTCTATAACGGCTCGTACATGATCCCCAATACAATCATCACCGCCGTGGTCGCCGGTGTGCTGTACAAGGCTGCGCCGAAGTTCTTTAAGGCATAATCCGTCTCTTGGCAGGCCAAAGGCCGCTCATCCTTACCGGGTGGGCGGCCTTTTTATTCTTCCTTTACAGTTCATTCGGGCCCATCAATTTGACCAAAACAGCCTTTTGTGCGTGCAGGCGGTTTTCGGCTTCATCGAAGATTTCGTCGGCGTGTGCTTCAAACACCTTGGTCGTGATTTCCTCCTCGCGATGCGCGGGCAGGCAATGGAGCACCATCGCGCCGGGTTTGGCAGCGGCCATAATCTGATCATTGATCTGGAAGCCGGTAAACGCTTTTCTGCGGTCGGCGGCCTCGGTTTCGTGGCCCATCGAAGCCCATACATCCGTTGCAAGGACATCTGCGTTTGCGGCCATTTCCTGGACGTTGTCGCTGATCCGGAACATATCGCCGTACTGCTCTGCAAATTTGAGAACATCCGGATGCGGCCCGTAGCCCTCCGGGCAGGCGATCGAAACCTTCATGCCGACGGTCAGGGCGCCGACAATATGGGAATTGCACATATTGTTGCCGTCGCCAATATAGCAGAAATTCAGGCCCTCAAACGCGCCCTTATATTCGCGTACGGTCATCAGGTCGGCGAGAACCTGGCAGGGATGCGCATAATCCGTCAGGCCGTTGATGATCGGGATACAGCCAAAGCTGGCCAGGTCATCGACCTCTTTCTGCTCATAGGTGCGGATCATAATGCCGTTTAGGTATCTGGACAGGACACGCGCCGTATCCTGAACCGGCTCGCCCCGGCCCATCTGCAGGTCGCGGGAGGAGAGGAACTGCGCCAGGCCGCCCAGCTGGTACATACCGGTCTCGAAGGAAACGCGGGTACGGGTCGAGGCCTTCTGGAAGATCATGCCGAGGGTTTTGCCCTCGAGCCACCGATGGGGGATACCATGCTTCTGGTTGTACTTGAGCTGATCGGCAAGATTGAGCAGATCGATGATCTCTTCCTTGTCAAGGTCAGCCATTTTCAATAAATGCTGTGTCATATAAACTTGTCCTTTCAGAATATAAATTTATTTTTCTGGTTTGTTTTCATGAATTGCACTCAAAATACAAAGCCCCATCGCTAGAATAGGGAAAAGTACCCGAAAACATAAAAAACCTTCCGGATAGAAATGAATGTTGGCATCCAGCAATAGACCAACAAACTATGCAGCCAATGTAAGACCGGCCGCTTTCATTTTGTTCACGACGAAAAAACCTCCTTTTTTGAATTCAAAGAGAAAGGGCGTCAATGTCCCTTGTGCTTTTCCCTTTTCTTTGCTGCTTCAGATCAAATTTTTTCAGTTTGCCGACTGCTTTTTGTTCCCGACTTTTTATTTTGCGTGCCTGTTTAGCCTGTTCATGCTGTAATTTCAGCGCCTGCTGGGATTTGGTACCGGTACCGTTCTCCTGCAGCTGCTTTTTCACCGCGCGCTGCATTCTTTTCGGGTTTTTTCCTGTTTCTTTTATGGCAGCTGTCACGGTGGGGCTGAATTGCAGACGGTCGTAGTGCTTTAGGATGAACGCAAACACCTCATAATCTTTCGGCTCCTTGCCAAAAATTACTTTCGCCGCGGACAGCTTACCGCCTTCGATCCGCTCGAAAATGCCGACCCAAAACGAGCCTTCAAAAAACAGCGTCAGTTTGCCAGTTACTTTGCTCATGGCAATCCCTCCTGGTTGATTGCTTAGCAAAGGAACGGACAACCCGGAGGGGCAGGTTACTTACCATAGACGATGCTATGACGGCCGGGCTACCTACCGGCTCTAACACAGGGATGTGCATTGCGTTTTTATCCTTGCGTGTTTTGCTCTGAATGTCTTTTGGAAAAACTTATTATAGCACAGCTTTTACTGTGCGTCAAGTACTTTGCAGAGGATTTCAAGGCCCCTTTCGAGGTCCTCGTCCGGGATCGTCAGCGGGGGCAGCAGCCGCACCTTTGCCTTGGCCGTCAGTACGAGCAGCCCCGCGTCCTGGCAGGCTTTGAGGACATCTTTACTGGTTTTGGTTTTCAGCCCGATGCCGACCATCATTCCAAGCCCCTTGACTGATTCGACCTCGCTGCACTTCATAAGCGCCGCGCGGATCTTATCGCCCTTGCGTCTCACATCAGCCAGCAGCGCGTCATCCAGCTTTTCCAGTACGACGTTTGCGCCCGCGCAGACAACCGGGTTGCCGCCGAAGGTCGAGCCGTGGCTGGACGCGCCCATGACCGAAGCGAGCTTTTCATTGACCATAACCGCGCCGATAGGCAGCCCGCCGCCCAGCCCCTTTGCCAGGGTCGTGATGTCGGGCAGGAACCTGAACTGCTGGGAAGCAAGGAGTGTCCCGGTCCGTCCGATGCCGGTCTGGACCTCGTCCGCAATGATCAGGATATCCCGCTCATGGCAAAACTGGGCCAGCCTCTGTACATACTCCGCGTCCAGCGGCACGACGCCGCCCTCTCCTTGGATAAACTCCAGCATAACCGCACAGACCGTGTCGTCGCAGGCTGCTTTCAGCGCTTCCATCGAGTTGGCCTCTGCATAGATAAACCCGCCGGTGAAGGGAAAGAAAAAGTTGTGGAAAACATCCTGTCCGGTGGCGGCAAGGGTGGTGACGGTGCGGCCATGGAAGGAGTTTTGGAGCGTCACGATATTCGTGCGCTTTATGCCATATTTGTCAAAGGAGTATTTGCGGGCGACCTTGATCGCGCCCTCGTTGGCCTCTGCGCCCGAGTTGCCGAAGAAGACCTTTGCGTACCCGGTGCGCTTGCAGAGGGTTTCGGCCAGCTTTACGTCCGGCAGGGAGTAGTACAGGTTGCTGATATGCTGCAGCGTCCCCGCCTGCTCCGAGACCGCGTTGACCCAGTCTTCGTTGCAGAACCCCAGCGAGTTTACCCCGATGCCGGTCGTAAAATCGATGTACTCTTTTCCGTTGATATCGGTGCAGCGGCTGCCCTTGCCCTTTACGATGCAGACGTCGTTGCGCCCATAGGTATTCATAATATGCGCCTGATCCAGCGCCTTGATGTCACTAAAATTCATTTTATCCTTCCTTTCCGGCTTTTTAAAATAAAGCTCGTTGTCCTGCCCGGCGCGACCACTCACGTCACGTGTATCACAAACGAGCGGACCCAGTAGCAGGATGCGACTCGATGTCCTTCATACATCACGCGAAATCAGTGCAGGCTGTGCCTGCCTGGTGTTAGGTAAACAGGGTGCCGACACCTTCGTTGGAGAGGATTTCGATGAGGATGGAGTGGGGGATGCGGCCGTCGATGATGCAGGTTTTGGTCACCCCGCGGCGGACAGCCTCGACGCAGCACTCGATTTTCGGGATCATGCCGCCGGAGATAATGCCCTGTCGGATCAGGATCGGCACCTCCGAGACGTTGACCTGGGGGATCAGGGTGGATTCATCGTCCCTGTCCCGTAAAAGGCCCTTGATATCGGTCATCAGGATCAGGTTTTCAGCGTGGAGGGCTGCTGCGATCTGCGCGGCGGCGGTGTCGGCGTTGATGTTGAAAGCCTGCCCCTTTTCATCGGTGGCGACGGTTGCGATAACGGGGATGTAGCCATGCTCCAAGCTGTCTATGATCGGCTGGACATTGACGCCGGTGATTTTGCCGACATACCCAAGGTCGATTTCTCCCTCCAGCTTTTTGACCTGGATCATCCCGCCGTCGGAGCCGCACAGCCCGAGCGCGCTGCCGCCCTGCCGCTCAAGATGGGCGACAAGGGATTTGTTGACCTTGCCCGCCAGCACCATCCGGACGATCTCGGCGGTTTCTGCATCGGTGTAGCGCAGGCCGCCGACGAATCGGCTTTCAATGCCGACCCGTTTCAGCATTTCATTGATTTCCGGGCCGCCGCCATGGACGAGGACAACCTTGATGCCGACGAGATTTAATAGCACCAGGTCGGACATGACCGCGTTTTTCAGTTCCTCGCTGGTCATCGCGTTGCCGCCGTATTTGACGACGACGATTTTCTCGTGATATTTCTGGATGTAGGGAAGGGCCTGGTTTAAGACCTGGGCCTTAAGGGCGTTACTGACAGTTTCCATGATGATCAGCCTTCCTTTCCTTACGAACGGTAGTCGCCGTTAATCTGCACATAATCATACGTCAGATCACAGCCCCAGGCAATTGCCTGCTCGTCGCCGGCGTTTAAGTCGATCAGCAGCTTGACCTCCGGCTGGGTAAGGATTTCTTTTGCGATTTCTTCCGAGAAGGGAAGGCTGACCCCGCCCTTATAGACCGGCAAAACACCTGCGGCGGATGCAAAGGACAAGTCAATCCGGCTGACATCTACCTCCACCGGCGCATAGCCGATGGCGCACAGCACCCGCCCGCCGTTGGCATCGGCACCGAAAATCATCGCCTTGGTCAGGGAAGAACAGATCACCGATTTGGAGACAATCTTTGCCTGCTCCTTTGTAAAAGCGCCCGTAACGACGCACTCGATCAGCCTTGTGGCGCCCTCGCCGTCTCCCGCGATCAGCCGGGAGAGATTCATCAGCACGACATACAGCGCGTTGACAAACTGATTAAAATCCGTGTTCTGATGATCAATCCGTTCGTTGCCCGCGTCACCGGAGGCCATGATACAGCAGGTGTCGTTGGTGGAGGTGTCGCCGTCCACGCTGACCATGTTAAAGGTATCGTCGACGACCTTCTTCAGGGCGATCTGCAAAAGATCGGGGGTAATGGACACATCGGTGGTCAAAAAGCAGAGCATCGTCGCCATATTGGGGTGGATCATGCCGGAGCCTTTGGCGCAGCCGCCGATCCGGCAGGTTTTCCCGCCGAGGGTGAATTCCACCGCAACCATCTTTGGGTGGGTGTCGGTGGTCATAATGCCTTCTTCAAAGTGAAGGCCCGCGTCGGGGGTGGAGTCCAGTTCTTCGACCAGCTGATAAATCCCGCTTTGAATCGGCTCCAGGTCAATCGACGGGCCGATCACGCCGGTAGAGGCTACGACAACGTCGGTCGCCGGGATATCCATCGCATGGGCCGCGATTTCGCACATACCGAGGGCCTTTTTTTCGCCGTCGGGGGCGCAGGTATTGGCAATGCCGGAGTTGACGATCACAGCCTGGGCATAGCCGTCGGCAATGTTTTCTTTTGTGACGGCGATCGGCGCGCCTTTTACCTTGTTTTGGGTATAGACGGCCGCCGTCGGGACAGGCCCGGCCGCCGCCAGCAGCGAAAGGTCCTTTTTCTCTTTATTCTTCCGGATCCCGCAATGGATGCCGGACGCTTGAAACCCTTTTGCAGCGACAACACCGCCGTCGACAAAGGTATACCCTTCAAATTCTACAAGCATACGTGAATCTCCTTTATTTGCGTAGTAAGTTGGCGGGCGGCTGGGAGAGCTGCCCTTATAGCACAGTCATCCATCGTTGAACGGAGTGCGCCCAGAAGCAGCCTGTTTCCAAAATGTTTAAGGGATATATTCGGAAGGAGCTTAACAGTTCCGCCGCTTCAAGGGACTCCTGTCCAACTATAGATTTAACCCGTACCCTTCGTCATTTCCAGTCATAATATTCAGGCACTGGATTGTCGCGCCGGATGCGCCTTTTCCGAGGTTATCAAACACTGCCGAAACGAGGACACGCTCCTCATTCCCAGTGACATAGATTTCCATCCCGTCCCAGCCGGAGCGCTTGCTGCCCGCCATAAATCCCTTGTCCTCCGTTTCTTTGCCAAAGGGGGCGACCGTTACGAGCTTTTCGCCCTGGTAGTAATCCGCAAAGAAGGCCTGCAAGGTTTCCGCATCCATCTTCTTGTTGAATAGTCCTGTATAGAGCGGGACGGTTACGACCATGCCGCTGTAATAATCGGCGACAATGGGGGAGAAAAGGGGCAGCTGTGCAAGGCCGGTGATGGCCTTCATTTCTCCAAGGTGCTTGTGCTGCTGGGTCATGGCGTACTCGCGGGGGGCGTCGAGGAGAGCGCTGCGGGACGCCCCTTCATATTCCGCGATCATTTTTTTGCCGCCGCCGCTGTAGCCGGTGAGGGAGAAAGCGGAGACGGGGTAGTCCGGGGCGATAACGCCCATTTTTACGAGCGGGTAAACGCAGGCGATAAAGCCGGACGCGTGGCAGCCGGGCACCGCGACCCGCTTGCCGGTCCTGATGCCTTCGCGGAAGGCGGGGGACAGCTCCGGGAACCCGTAGCTCCAACCGGGGAGGGTGCGGTGGGCGGTGGAGGCGTCGATGATGCGCACCGTATCGTTTTCTACCAGGGAAACCGCCTCGGCCGCCGCCGCATCGGGCAGGCAGAGGAAGGTGATATCAGAGGCGTTGATCAGCTTCGCGCGCTCGCTGGGGTCTTTGCGTTTTTCGGGGTCGATGGCAAGGACTTCGATATCGTCCCGGACCGCGATCCGTTCATGGATCCGAAGGCCGGTTGTCCCCTCACTGCCATCAATGAATATTTTCGTTTTCATTTGTTATCCTTTCCGCCGCGTCCAGCTTTTGGAAAAAAGCTGTGCAAAAACTTTCTTGTTCGCCGCGGCCGTGTCACAGCGAACCAAGCTAACTAGAGCGTTCGACAGGCTCACGATCTTCGGACACTCTTTGTCCAGACTGATAAAGTATATTTAGGTTAGTTCCAGTTGTTCGACCATTGCGCAGGAGCATCGTTTTGCCGCGCCCGCGTACGGCTTGCGGGCGTTTTCCTGCGGAAAATAAACGGCAAAACCCTCTACACGAACATTCAATCGATCCGCAGGGAAGGTCGTTTTGCCGCGCCCGCGTAAATATAAACCAAAATTTTTCCCGAAGTGGTGACAGCCGCGCAGAGCGGCTGGGCTATGTTTCTCTCACGCTGATGAAGAGCATGACAGGAAAGTTTTTGCCAGGCTTTTTTCAAAAAGCCGCGCGTACTCCTCTCCCTATTACAGCTGCGCTTCCGCCCACGCGATTTGCTGGAGCGTCCGCTCCTTAGCGGGGCCGCCGATGCAGCTGCGGGTCATTGCACAGGTGGTGAGGTTAATCGCGTCGTAGATGTCTGCTTCAAAGACATCGGAAAGAGCCTTGTATTCCTCTAACGGCAGAGTTTCCAGCGTCAGCCCCTTGTCGACGCAGACACCGACCAGGGTTCCGGTAATCTTGTACGCATCCCGGAAGGGGACGCCCTTTTTGGTGAGGTAATCGGCACAGTCGGTCGCGTTGATGAACCCCTTTGCCGCTGCGGCGCGCATATTCTCTTTCAGGACAGTTGCCGTGCGGAGCATGGGCTCAAAGGTGGACAGGCAGAGCTTGACGGTATCGACCGCGTCAAAGATCGCTTCCTTGTCCTCCTGCATATCCTTGTTGTAGGCCAGCGGGAGCGACTTCATCATTGCCAGCAGGGTAACCAGGTCGCCGTATACCCGTCCGGTCTTGCCGCGCACCAGCTCGGCAACATCGGGATTTTTTTTCTGCGGCATGATGGAAGAACCGGTCGCAAAGGCGTCATCGAGTTCCAAAAACTTAAACTCCCAGCTGCACCAGAGGATGATTTCTTCCGAAAAGCGGGAGAGGTGCATCATAATCGTCGAGACAGCACTCGCCAGTTCGATGCAGAAATCCCGGTCGGACACCCCGTCCAGGCTGTTCATGATCGGGCCGTCGAAATGGAGAAGCTCAGCCGTCATCTCGCGGTCGATGGGGTAGGTTGTCCCGGCGAGGGCGCCGCTGCCCAGCGGGCAGTAGTTCATCCGCTTTGCCGTGTCGTCCAGCCGCCCGATATCCCGCAGCAGCATACTGGCGTAGGCCATCAGGTGCTGGGCAAAGGTGATCGGCTGCGCCCGCTGTAGATGGGTATATCCCGGCATAATCGTCTCGGTGTGCTCCTTTGCCATATTGCACAGGGTCTGGACAAGCGTTTTCACAAGCGCCTTTATCTCCGCGATTTCGTCCCGCAGATAGAGCCGGATGTCGAGCGCCACCTGATCGTTCCTGCTGCGGGCGGTGTGCAGCCGCTTTCCGGCATCGCCGATCCGGGCGGTCAGTTCCGCCTCAATAAACATATGGATATCCTCTGCACCCGAATCAAAGGGAAGCTTGCCGCTGTCGATGTCCGCCAAAATCCCGGTCAGCCCGTCGATGATCGCCAAAACATCCCCCTGCGGGATGATGCCCTGCCTGCCCAGCATGGTCGCGTGGGCGATTGAACCGGTGATGTCCTGCCGATACATCCGCGAGTCAAAAGGGAGGGAGGAGTTGAAGTCATTTACGCCCTGGTCGATTTCCTTTTTGAACCGCCCAGCCCACATCATTGCCATAGAACCAATCCTTTACCATCTTAGTGAATAGTGAATAATGAATAATGAAGCGGTCGCAGACCGCCTTTTATCCGCCGCGGCTGTGTCACAGCGATCCAAATCAGCTAGAGCGCTCGACAAGCTCGCGCTCCTCGGACTCTCTTGTCCCGATTGATAGATTGTGTATACGCTCGTTTTACGTCCGCCCCGTACAAATACAAAAAGGGGAGGCGTAAGTTCGCCGCCCCTTTTCTTCGTTGAATCTTATTCAGTTTGCGCTTATTTGCCACGCTTCTCGTCCAGCATCGCCTTGACCTGGATCGGGAGGCCGAACAGGTTGATGAAGCCGCCTGCGTCCTTCTGGTCATAGACATGGTCCTCGGAGAAGGTCGCGACTTCTTCGTCGTAGAGGGTGTAGGGGGAGGTGACGCCCGCGTTGATGATGTTGCCCTTGTAGAGCTTCAGCTTGACGTCGCCGGTGACCGTCTCGGAGGTCTTGTCGACGAAAGCAGAGAGCGCTTCTCTGAGGGGAGTGTACCACTGTCCGTTGTAGACGAGGTCGGCAAACTTCAGCGCGACCTGCTGTTTATAATGATGCGTCTCTTTGTCCAGGCAGATCGTTTCCAGCACGTCATGGGCATGATAGAGGATCGTTCCGCCGGGCGTTTCGTAAACGCCCCTGGACTTCATGCCGACCAGCCGGTTTTCCACCAGGTCGGCTAGGCCGATGCCGTTTGCACCGCCGATTTTGTTCAGCGTCTTGATCATCGTCACGCCGTCCATCTCCTCGCCGTTTAAAGCGATCGGGATGCCCTTTTCAAAGTGCAGGGTAATGTAGGTGGGCTTATCGGGCGCCATCTCGGGGGAGACGCCCAGTTCCAGGAACCCGGGTTTGTTGTACTGCGGCTCGTTGGCGGGATCCTCCAGATCAAGGCCCTCATGGGACAGGTGCCAGAGGTTCATATCCTTGGAGTAGTTGGTTTCCCGGTTGATCTTGAGGGGAATACCATGCGCTTCGGCGTAGTCGATTTCCTCATCTCTGGACTTGATGTCCCAGATCCGCCAGGGCGCGATAATCTTCATCGTCGGGGCAAACGCCTTGATGGCCAGCTCAAACCGGACCTGGTCGTTGC
>CAYWRQ010000093.1:0-10539 GCA_964460915.1 uncultured Oscillospiraceae bacterium | reverse complement strand
CAAGCCGTACGTGGGCGCGGCAAAACGGTTTTGCCGTTTATTTTCCGCAGGAAAATGCCCGCTAGCCGTACGTGGGCGCGGCAAAGGGTTTTGCTGTTTATTGCCCGACAAACGCACGTAGGCGCGGCAAAACGGTTTTGCCGTTTATTTTCCGCAGGAAAACGCCCGCTAGCCGTATGCGGACGTCTTCTGTCCCGTTCGATATAACATAATAAACTACCCTGTCGTTCGGGAGCGCCGAGCGGCGGGGTTCTTTTTTTCTCTATCTGGCGGAAAGGGGTGCGGGGCGGAAGGCCCTCGGGCGGATGTGGCCGCATATCACCATTGCGTGCGCCTCCCCTGCCGCAATTACGGGGAGTCTTCGGTATCCTGCTGGGTCGGGAATTCCACCGTCTCCGGCATATCCCGGATGCTCTTTCCGATAAAGCCCGTCAGCTCCTCCGGCGTCTCCGGGCAGCCGTCCCGAACCCAGATGCGCATTACCTCAAGCAGTCCCGCCCAGAAAAACCGGAAATAATAGTTGATCTGCCGGTCGGAGGTCAGGCCGATCGAACGCATATACGGATACACAAAACACTCCAGGACCAGATCCGAATTCCGGTTGATCTCCTCCGCGCCCTTCGCAAAATAAGCCCGGTAGAAGGCCTGGTTGCGGGCAATGTGCTTCAGGACTACCGTAAGGTATTCGAGAGAAAAGTACCTGGGCGGCCGATTTCTATCCCCTGGAACGAGTCCGCTGCATCCTGGTAGATCTCCTGCTGCATTTTGCCCAGCAGGTCATAAATATCGACAAAATGGGCATAAAAGGTCGAACGGTTGATGCCGCAGCGGGTGCAGATGTCTCGGACAGTGATTTTGTTTACATCCTGTTCCTGCACCAGCTGGAGCATAACATCCTTGATATGACGGTCGGTGTCCTGGAAACGCTGGTTGTTGGCGGTGTTCATAGGGTGATCCCTTCCTTTTTCTATTAATCCAACATATGTACAAATATTGATGGTTGAAATTCCGCTTCCCCTCTATTATACTATAAATTGTAAGAAACAACAAGCGTTGGATTAATAAAAAGGGAGCGGTTTTATGCAGAAAGAAAACATTTATGAAACAGAGAGCGTCTGGAAGCTGATGCTGCGGATGTGCCTGCCTTCGATTGTCATTATGCTGATCCAGGTGGTGTACAGCATGACCGATATGTTCTTTATCGGGATGCTGGAGGATGTCAACCAGCTGGCGGCGGTGTCGCTGGCGGGGCCGATGCTGGGGGTGCAGTCAGCGCTTGGCCAGCTGATCGGCGGGGGCGGATGCGCGGTTATCGCGCGGGCGCTGGGTGAGAAAAACAGCCGGGTAAAGGACGCGGCGATGGGCGCGTGCATCAGCATGGGGCTGCTGCTCGGTGTCGGGTGCACGCTGGTGACGCTGCTGGGGATGGAGTGGATCCTGCCGGCCCTGGGGGCTACGGAGGAAACGGCGGCGTTTACCCGGAGCTACCTGCGGATTATCGCGATCGGTTCCCCGCTGACCGTCTTTTCCCAGGGTATCCCAGGCACTATCCGGGCGGAAGGTTCGCTGAAGGAGCCGATGATCGCCAGCCTGCTCGGCACCTTTACGAATATGCTGCTCGACCCGCTGTTTATCCTGGCGTTTCGGTGGGGAGCGGCCGGTGCGGCCGCCGCGACGGTGCTCGGCCATCTGGCGTCCAGCCTGTACCTGCTCCGCACGCTGATCAAGGGGAACGGGAGCTTTTCAATCCGCCCGGGGGTGCTGTTCCCCGCGATGAAGGCGTCCCCGAAGGTGTTCGGTTCGGTGCTGGCGCTGGGAGTTCCGAGCGCGGCGGGGATTTTCCTGTCCAACTTTGCCGGGACGATGCAGAACCGCTTTTATTCCGGCTACGGCGTATCGACGGTTGCGGCCTTCAGCGTCGCGGGCAAAGCGACGATGGTCGTGTCGATGGTCGCGATGGGGCTTTGCATCGGCATCCAGCCGGTGCTGGCGTACTTCTACGGCGCGGGCAGCCGGGGCAGGCTGTTTGAAACGATCCGGAAAAGCGGCCTGACGGCGACGATTGCCTGTCTGGTACTGAGCGCGGGGTGCTGTATCTTTTCGGAAAGGCTGGTGCAGCTGTTCGTCACCGACGCCGCGACAGTTGCTCTTGGGGTCAAGGCTGCGCGTATCGGGCTGCTGGGTGCGCCGCTGCTGGGGATATACTACCTCTGCACCAACCTGCTCCAGGCGAGCGGGAACGCTGTTTCCGCGACGGTCGCGACGATCCTGCGGCAGGGGCTGGTGCTGGTTCCGGTGCTCTATCTGATGCACATGACCTTCGGGCTTACGGGGCTTTTGTGGGCCGGCGCGGTCTGCGACCTTTTGTCCACCGCCGCGGCATCCATTCTTACCTTTAAAACGCTTTCTTCCAGCCCTTTAAAAAGGGCTGGATCCTAAACTTGGTTCGCGGGATGTCCGGAGGACATCGAGTCGCATCCTGCTACTGGGTTCGCTCGGTCAGCTATTTTTAGAAAATGTCGAGCGCGCCGGGCGGTCCGCGACCGCGAATTTACAAAATTGTATTGTTTTTCTTGCATTTTTGCGTTATACTATAAAGTAACTTTGCTGGCTGTAATGGAAACGTGACAGGCAGCTTGAAAATGCAGAAGAGAGGATACGATTATATATGCTTAAATTCCGTAAAGTTTTGGCTGCCGCCGCGTCTGCTGTCCTGGCGGCGTGCCTGCTCGGCAGCTGCAGCAACAGCATCGACCCGGATAATATCGATTATTCGATTCAGCTGCTTGCCCCGGATGAGGGGGACGATATTGCCATCTTCGAGACAAGTCTCGGCAACATTACCGCCCAGCTGTTTACCGACGAGGTTCCGGCGGTTGTGCAGAATTTTAAAGACCTTGTGGAAGAGGGCTTTTATGACGGCCAGGTCTTCTACCAGCTCGTCCCCAGCGTCGGCGCGGAGGTGTTCGGCAGCGCGACGGACGACGGCAACTCCCCCGACAGCAACACCGGCAGTCCTATTAAGGCGGAATATTCCGACAGCCTGTGGCCATTTTCCGGTGCCCTCTGCGCGATGTGCAGCGAGATGGGGCAGCTGTGGAACAAGGGGTTCTATTTCGATTCCCGGTCGTTCTTTATCGCTGATGTCGACCTGAGCGAGGATACCCTCCAGCAGATGCAGGAGAACTATTTCCCCGCGATGATGACCAACTCCTTTAAGGAAATGGGCGGCGTCCCCGGTATTGCCCAGTATCATACCGTCTTCGGGAAGGTAATCGATGGGATGGAGGTCGTCAACCAGATCCAGTCGTTGCCGTGGACCGAGGTGGATATGGAAGCCGAGGGCGCGTCTGCGGAGGAATATGAACAGAGCTATACGCTGGACGAGCCGGTTACGATCTATAAGGTAACCCTTTCGACCTTCCACGCGGCGGACTATGATGAGCTGGACAATACGATGACGCAGGAAGCGTATGATGATATGGCCTACCGCAGCGAGGAAGAACAGATTGTGATGGACGAGGCCATCTCCAACGGCACCTACGGCACCTCCTCCGAGGAATCTTCCAGCAAATAAACCGAATAAAAATTGAAAGAGGAAATCATGATGATCAACTTCCGTGCAGTACAAAAAGGCGATACCCTTGTGACGATGCACACCAATTGCGGCAGCATCAAGTTTCTGATGTTCCCCGAGGTTGCACCCAAGGCCGTGGAAAACTTTACGACCCACGCGAAAAACGGGTATTATGACGGCATTATCTTCCACCGGGTCATCGACGGCTTTATGATCCAGGGCGGCGACCCAACCGGCACCGGTATGGGCGGCGAGAGCATTTGGGGCAAAGCGTTTGCCGACGAATTCTCCCCCGATGCACACAACTTCCGCGGCGCCCTTTCGATGGCGAACGCGGGCCCCGGCACCAACGGCAGCCAGTTCTTCATCGTGCAGGCAGGCCCCGTTGACCAGCGGATGTTCCCGATGCTGGAGCGGCAGTACCGGCTCAGGATGGACGAGGAAACCAAGGCCAAATACGCCGAATTGGGCGGCACCCCGTGGCTGGACAACCATCATACCGTTTTCGGGCAGGTAATCGAGGGAATGGACGTGGTCGACCGGATCGCGGCCCAGCCGGTCGGATTCCAGGACAAGCCGGTCACGGATATCGTGATCGAGCGCATGCAGGTCGAGACTGCGGAATAAATTGGATCAACAGGCCGACAGGATGGGTTTTCCGTCCTGTCGGTTTTTGCTGCGCCGCGTTCATTCCCGCCGTTGACCGATGGGCTGATTTGTGATACAATGCTAAACGGAGATTTTTGGATTTGTCTATGGGACGGTGTGATGAACGGTTTGTGCAGGAACGCGGGCTGGGAAAGGAAGTGGTTAAGATGCTGATTTCAATGCAGGATATTGGGATATCCTTTGCGGGAAACACAATACTGGAACATATCAGCGGGGATGTGCAGGAAACATCCCGTATCGGGCTGATCGGAGCCAACGGGGCGGGAAAGACCACGCTCCTTTCGATGATCACCGGTGAGCTGGAAAACGAGTGGGGGGAGATCGCCCGCAAGCCGATGCTCGGGATCGGCTACCTCCACCAGAACAGCGGCCTTAGCGGCAATAACACCATCCGGCAGGAGATGCGCCGAGTGTTTTCCCCGCTTCTGGACGCAAAACGGCAGATGGATGATCTGCAGATCGAGATGGGGCAGCTGTCGGCGGATTCTCCCGATTATGCCGCCCTGGCTGCCGCATATGATAAGCTTCTTTCTTACTTTGAGTCCAACGACGGGTATCTGATCGACGTCAAAATCCAGTCGATTCTCAACGGCATGGGATTTGGCGACCGCGACCTCGATACCCGGATTTCCACCCTGTCCGGCGGGGAGAAAACCCGGCTCGCCCTGGCCCAGCTGCTGCTGCGGGAGCCGGAGCTGCTGATTCTCGACGAACCGACCAACCATCTGGATTTTAAGACCCTGCGCTGGCTGGAGGAGCATCTGTCCCAGTACCGCGGGGCGGTGATTGTGGTGTCCCATGACCGGTATTTCCTGGACCAGACTGCGGAGGAAATCTGGGAGATCGAGTTCGGCTCGATGCGCATTTTCCCGGGCAATTACAGCCGGTATAAGGCGCTCAAGGCCGAGCTGATGGCCCGCTGGGAGAAGGAATATGAGGCTCAGCAGGAGGAGATCGCCGACCTGGAGGACTATATCGCCCGCAACCTTGTCCGCGCAACCACCTCGAAGATGGCCAAATCCCGTATCAAAAAGCTGGATCGGATGGAGCGGATTGATAAGCCAAAGGAATACAATCGGGAAATGACCCTGCGGTTTTCCTATGACCGCGACCCGGTCAAGGACGTGCTGGTGGCGAAGGACCTTTCCCTGACGGTCGGCGCGGCGGACAAGCGCAAGCACCTTTTCGACAATCTCTCCTTCCAGATCGAGAAGGGAGACAAGGTAGCCATCATCGGCGAAAACGGGATCGGCAAGTCCTCGCTGCTGAAAGCCCTTTTGGGGCAGCTGAAGTTCGACAGCGGCCGCTACCGATGGGGCGACGAGACGCGGATCAGCTATTTTGACCAGGAAAACAAACAGCTCGACCCCGACAACACCGTCCTCGAGGAGCTTTGGAAACGGTACCCCGGCAAGACCGAAACGGAAATCCGTACCGAGCTGGGGCGGGTGCTGCTGATCGGGGAAGATGTGTACAAAAAGGTGCGCGTCCTGTCCGGCGGGGAGCGGGCGAAGCTGTCCTTCGCGGTGCTGATGGCCCAGCGGGGGAACTTTTTGATGCTGGACGAACCGACCAACCATCTCGACCTGCGCAGCAAGGAGATCCTCGAAGACGCGCTGGACGAATTCCCCGGGACGATGCTGTTCGTCTCCCACGACCGGTATCTGCTGCGGCGGGTGCCGGACAAGATCATCGAGATTTTTCGTGATCATGTCGAGGTGTTCCCGGGCAACTACGATTATTATATGGAAAAGCTGGAGCAAAAGGAACGGGCGGCGGCTCTGGCGGCGGAAGCGGCGCGCCGGGCGGCTCCGGAGGCTCCCGCTGCCCCGAAGGCCGGGGCGGTGGGCTATAATCGCGGCAAGGAACAGCGCGCCGAGGCCGCCAGGATCCGTGCCCGGGTAAGGGCGCTGGAAAAGCGGCTGGAGGAGCTGGAAGGAGAGATCGCGCGGATCGAGGAGCAGATGACCGACCCCGAGATGGGGTATGAGCGGCTCCAGGAGCTTTGCGCCGAGCTGAACGAGAAGCACGCCGAGCAGGACGCGGACATGGAGGAATGGGTCGAACTCTCCGAAGATTGACTCCCTATTTCGCGCCGCCGTTCGTGAATGTACAGGCAAACAAGCGGGAGGTTTGCAATACCCGTTAAGTTCGCGATACAAACCCGGAACAGCGGGGCCAGTTCCCTACAATGATTTCGGCAGTTGACGTATATGAACATGGGCAGGTCCGAATTTAAGGAATCCTTTCCGGAAAACCTCGGCCGGATCCGGAAGGCCTGCCCGGTGGACAGCACCGCCGAAGACGGCGCCTTTTTGATGATCATGCAGACGACGTCCGAAAACCTGCTGGCGATGGGGTACCGGCTTCAAGACGGGATCCTGATCCGCTGGGTTTTCCGGCTGGAAGAACAAGCGCAGCCAAAAAAATACCCTCAATGCCGGACGGGCGCTGAGGGTATTTTTCTATGGACCGATTACAGCTGAATAGTTTCCGGTTCGCTGGTAAAGGAAGCGATCACCGCACGCGCTTCTTCAAACGCAAAGACCGTGAAAATCCCGTCGTCGAGGGAATACATATTGCCCAGCCCCGGGTTTGCCTCCAGCATAGCCGCCCTTGCCTCGCGGGAGGTGTCTTCGACCGCCTTGCCGGTGATGCGGATCCACTGGCCCTCTTTGTTCATGCCGCAGATCTCGAATTTGGGGTTGGCCTTCATCTGCTGATAGACCTTTTTCTGGTTGTTGGTAGTCAGGTACAGCTTGCCGTTATAAACCATCTGCGCGCCAAAGGGACGGACCCGCGGCTGGTCGCCCTCGACCGTCGCCAGATACCAGGTGCCCGCTTCTTTCAAAAATTCCAGAACCTTTTCCATGATAATGCCTTCCTTTCCAGATGAAAATGTAAAAGGTTTGACAAGAGAGCTTCTCTGTCGTATACTATCATTATAATCCTTGGCAAAGAAAAAACAAGTACGATTTTTTTGAATATTTAGTATCCATTTGGATAGGAATGAAAAGGAGGGATTATATGGAAAAGCCGTCCTCGGAGCTTTTCGGAATTTGTCCGTACGTTACGACCCAGACGCTGCTGTCCGGGAAGTGGTCAATCCTGATCCTGTGGCATCTGTCGCTTCAGCAGACGATGCGCTTCGGGCAGCTGCAGCGGGCACTTGCCCCGATCACCCAGGCCACCCTGACCAAACAGCTGCGGCAGCTGGAAGGCTACGGGATGATCACCCGCCGCGTATTCCCGGAGGTACCGCCCCGGGTAGAATACGCCCTCTCTGAGACAGGGCGGGAGTTCGTGCCGGTGCTGGACAGCATCGGGAAGTTCGGCGAAAGCTATATCCGGAGCCACATAACACCTGAGACACGCCCCCAAGACACAGTCTCCTGATTTTGCATAGAAAGGAACCTGAATATGGATATCAAAGAAACGGTAAATACCCTTGCCGCCCCTTACGAGGAAAGGCTCATCGAGTACCGCCATCATCTGCACGCACACCCGGAGCTGTCCTTTGAGGAGGTCGAAACGGCGGCCTTCATCCGGCAAAAGCTGGCCGAGTCCGGCATCCCGGAGGAAAAAGGCTACAGCGGGAACGCGGTTGTCGCCGTCCTGGACAGCGGGAAAGAAGGGCCTACTATTGCTTTCCGCGCCGATATCGACGCGCTGCCGGTGGATGAGGACAACGACCTGCCCTACAAGTCGACCGTCCCCGGGGTCATGCACGCCTGCGGGCACGACTGCCACGCGGCAATCCTCCTCTGTTTTGCCGACCTGCTGCGCAAGAATATGGATCTCGTAAGGGGCAAGGTGAAGTTCATCTTCCAGCCCGCCGAAGAAAAATTCCCCGGCGGCGCCGTCACCCTCTGCGAGGAAGGGGTCATGAAGGACGTCGATTTTATCTTCGGCTGCCACGTCACCTCCGGCCAGCCCCTCGGGACGGTCGACTGCTTTGCAGGCCCCAGCTCCGGCGCCTGCAGCGAGTTCAACGTCCACGTCATCGGCAAAGGCGGCCATTCCTCCGCCCCGCACAGCGTTCTAAACCCGATGCCGGTCGCCTGCGCCATCGGCACGGCCCTGACGACCCTCCGCCCGGAAATGATCAGCCCCAGCGACATCTCCGTCCTGTCGGTCACCTCCATCCGCGGCGGCGACCCGAAGTACTTAAACGTCATCCCCGATGACGCCTGGGTTTCGGGCGATACCAGATCGCTGAGCAACGAGGCGATGGACATAATCCTTGAAAAGGTCAAATCCATCAGCGAGGGAATCTGCGCCGCCTATGGCCTTTCCTGCGACGCCCAGACCCTCTACGGCTTCCCCGCCTGCGTCAACGCCGAGCGGGAGGTCGGCATTGTACATAAGGCCGCCGCTGAGCTGGGCTACGCCATCGCCCCCAAAAAGATTTCCATGGGCGCAGAGGACTTCGCGTTCTATGAGCTGGAAAAGCCCGGCGCCTTCTTCCACGTGGGCGTCGCCGACCCGCAGCGCCCCATCACCTCCTCCCCCCACCACAACTGCCACTTCCAGATCGACGAAAGAGGCCTGCTCGACTGCCTCAAAATGGAACTCGGCGTCTACCTCCACAGCGTCTTTTCCTGACACCAGAGGCTCTGCCTCTGGACTCCGCCCGCCCCTTTAAAAAGGGGCGGGACCCCTAAACCTTTGTCACCCTTTCCGTCAGAGAGCGATAGACATAGCACCGGCCCTCTGCGGGCCGGTCGCGCTTTCGGGGAAAGGGTTTTGCCGTTTATTTTCCGCAGGAAAACGCCCACAAACCGTACGTGGGCGCGGCAAAACGAACCTCATGCGGGCCGGTCGCGCTTTCGGGGAGAGGGTTTTGCCGTTTATTTTCCGCAGGAAAACGCCCACAAACCGTACGTGGGCGCGGCAAAACGAACCTCATGCGGGCCGGTCGTGCTTTCGGGCAGCGCGTTATCCGTTTATTTACCGTAGAGAAACGCCCGACAGACGCACATGGGCACGAGAAAAACAGCGGGCGGGCTGTCTGTCCTGATAACAGACGGCCCACCCGCGTGAACGGTATTATTCAATTGCGGCGCGACCCGTGCCGCACTATCATTATTCATTATTCATTATTCATTATTCATTATTCATTAGGATTCATTTTGTCCCCCAGCCTTGCCCTGGACATAAAGTCCTTGTGGTTCTGCAGGCGGATGATGTCGGAGATCCGGCCCTCGACGGCCTGTACCTCCTCGTAAAAGGAGAGGGCGGAAATCCGGGTGCAGCCATGACCCATGATGATCATCTGCTCGAGGTTGTCCGACGTCGCAACCCGCACCCGCCGGCGGTCCTTTAACTCATAGGTGACCTTCTCGATGTACATATCCGCCGTCTCGGCCTCTTTGGTGTAGACGATGTAGACGTCGTTCTGCCGCTCGACGCCGCCCCGGCCGCCGTGCACCTTGTAGGCGTCGAATACGACGATCAGCCCGCACTGCTTGTACCCCTGGTAGTTGCAGAGGATGTCGATGAGCGCCTGCCGGGCAGCGTCGAGGTTGACTCTCGCCTGCTCCCGCAGTTCCTCCCAGGCAAAGATGATGTTGTACCCGTCGACCAGCAGGAATTCCTGCACATCCTCCATCTCGCTGAGAAGGACGCTCCGGTCGATCTGGCGGACGGTGTTCTGGGGCAGGAAATCCCGGTGCTTGACGGTGCCGTAGGTCTGCTCAAAAATCCGCTGCAGCTCTTTATCTTCCTCCCGGGTACCGGAATAGGCCATCCTGCCGGAAAAACGCGGCCCAGAAGACGGGGCTTTCACCGGCTCCGGTTCCGGCTCCTCCCCATCATCAAATTTCAGTCCAGGTAAATGCATATGCTCCCGCACCTCGTCCCAGGGCACAACAAACCCGGCCCCATGGGCACAGAAAACCGAATCGGGCGTGTTTTCCAGGTCGCTTTCCGGATGGTAGTCAAAGGACGCGATCACCTCCCCGGCGTTGTGGCACGGCTCGTACCCCCGCACGGTGCAGCTGACCCGCCCCCGGCCGTGGGTGTATGCGGTTAGTTCAGGGCCATAGTCCCGCATCTCGCTGACCGGCGCAAAACCGGTGATCACGGCCATCTCCCCCACCGTCTCCGGCGGGTCGAACTGCCCGGCACGGGTCTGGATATCGTTCATCGCCCGCCCGACATTTTCCGGCGGCAGCTCCATACGGAAGTTATAGTAGGGTTCCAGCAGGACGCTCTCCGCCTGCATCAGCCCCTGCCGGACGGCCCGGTAGGTGGCCTGGCGGAAGTCGCCCCCCTCGGTGTGCTTGGGGTGG
>CAYWRQ010000092.1:0-10679 GCA_964460915.1 uncultured Oscillospiraceae bacterium | reverse complement strand
ATCCGTTCTACCATAAATTTTTGCTAACTATTGCAACTTGCTATTGCAATTTGCGAACAAAGAAAAATACAAATTTGTTGCCGATTTTGTATTTTGATTTTGATTCTTTAGAAGGAGTGATACTTTTGGCAGAAGCAACCAATGCAAAAAAAGCGGTCACAAGTGCCAATGCCACCGGGTTTCAAAAGGTTGCCATCAACTTTAAGAAGTATTGGCAGATCTACATTTTGATTATCCCGGCAATTGTCTGGTACATCATGTTCGCCTACTATCCGATGGCAGGCCTGCAGCTTGCCTTCAAAACCTACAAGGTTAAGATCGGCATCTGGGGGAGTCCCTGGTGCGGATTACAAAACTTTCAGGCGGTTTTCCGCGATATGTATTTCTGGCGTTCTGTTGGACGTACGCTGGTCATCAACATTGGCCGTATGGTCTTTTGCTTCCCCTCCGCCATTATCCTCGCACTTATGCTCAACGAGCTGCGGGTCGGCCGGTACAAAAAGGTCATGCAGACGGTATTCACCTTCCCGCACTTCCTGTCATGGGTTATTGTTGCTTCGGTTATGCAGAACCTCCTCAGAGTCGACGGCCTTGTCAACAACCTGATTGTCGCCTGCGGCGGCACTGCGATCAGCTTCCTCGGCAGTGAGAAGATGTTCCAGCCGATCCTTTACTTAACGGACATCTGGAAAACAGCCGGTTATTCCTCCATCATCTACCTGTCGGCGATCTCCGGTATCGACCAGGATCAGTACGAAGCCGCCGAAATCGACGGCGCGACCCGCTGGCAGCGGATTTGGCACGTCACCCTCCCCAACATCATGCCGACCGTATCTGTTATGTTTATTATGAACACCGGCAATATGATGAGCATGGGCTTCGACCAGATCTTCAACATCAGCAATGCCGCCACCAAGAACGTTGCGGAAATCCTGGATATGTACATCTATCGCATCACCTTCCAAAGCTCGGTCGACTTTGGCTTCTCGACGGCCGTTTCCCTCTTCCGTTCGGTAATTAACATGGTTTTGCTTGTCATTGCCAATAAAGGCTCTAAGATGATGGGCGGCTCCGGGCTGTTCGGTTAATTCACGTCAGAAAGGAATGATCAAATAATGAAGCAAAAATTCGGGAAAGAAAAATTCGAATTGATGGACTGGATTCTGATCATCGTTCTGACGCTCGGAATGCTCTGTATCCTGATTCCCTTTTTCAATGTAATTGCGATCTCCCTTACCTCCTATAAAGAGTACATGCAGTCGACCTGGGTATTCTGGCCCAAGGAACCGGTCCTGGACGCATATGAGGAAATGTTCGGGGACAAAAGACTGCTGGTCGGCTATAAGACGACCCTGTGCTACCTGGCCATCGGCGTTCCGCTGAACCTTCTTCTCTGCACCACCCTTGCTTATGCCCTCTGCCGGAAAGGCTGGATGGGCCGCCATCTGGTCTTCATGCTGGTGCTCTTTACGATGATCTTCAACGGCGGTATCGTTCCGCTGTACCTGGTCATGAGAAGCCTGAACCTGAACGGTACGATTTGGGCCATCA
Organism: uncultured Oscillospiraceae bacterium; assembly: GCA_964460915.1. GTDB lineage: Bacteria > Bacillota > Clostridia > Oscillospirales > Ruminococcaceae > Faecivivens. Next base: position 9,128 of record CAYWRQ010000092.1, on the reverse strand, counting down.
TCCTGGCGCAGGGCATGAACACCTTTAACATGATCCTGATCTACAACTACTTCTGTTCGCTCCCCGAAGCGCTGATGGAATCGGCCAACCTAGACGGCGCGGATGAATGGACGATCCTGTTTAAGATTGTCCTCCCCCTGTCCAAGCCAATTCTCGCGACCGTCGTCCTGTTTGTTGCCGTTCAGCTCTGGAACGAATACTTTATGTCCATCATCTTCCTGCGCTCGAACGACTGGATGTCGCTGCAGCAGGTTCTGCGCGCGATTGTTATGGACTCGGCCGTTGTCGACTCCGCGTCCACGAGCGTTGACGTAGGCGAGAAGAACTTTACCGACGCAATTAAGATGGCCGCCGTTATGGCGACAATGGTTCCGATCATGTGCGTATACCCCTTCCTGCAGAAGCACTTTGCAAAGGGCGTTATGGTCGGCGCAATCAAGGCGTGATTTTTTAAGTGGATCCGGCCGGGGCGATACCCGCTTACCGGCCATGGCATTGAACAAAATTCAAAGGAGGAAACTCACAATGAAATCCAAACGCATTTTGGCAGCCCTGATGGCAGCAGGCATGGTCGTTTCACTCGCATCCTGCAATTCTTCTTCCAACTCCAGTTCTGCCTCGACGGACAGCACCCCCGTCAGCGAATCTTCCACCGAAAAGGTTTCGTCGGCTCCCGCCGGTGAGACGAAGACCGATTCCGGCACATCCGCCGCTGTAACGGGAACTACCGCCGAAGATATCCTCGCAAAAGATTTCAGCGAGCATTATAAGATTTCCTTTGCTTCTATCCAGATCGACGACGCCCTCGACTACAACCAGGGCGACGAATGGGTTAAATGGTGGACCGACACCTTCAACATTGAATGGGACATCACCTCTTTGGGATATGATGTCTGGACCGAACGTCTGAACACCTGGATCAACGCGGACGATATGCCCGATCTGTGCACCTGGAACTTTAACCCCGGCGACGCGATCAACTACGCCGACCAGGGCCTTGTAAAACAGATGCCGGAGAACTGGCGTGAGCTGTATCCGAACCTTTCCCTTTCTTCTACCTTTACCGCGTATAACGAGTACTATGAAGACCTGCTGGGCGGTATGTACTACTTCTTCCGTCCCGTATTCGCCAACAACTTCCCAGCGGAAAAGATTACCTCTCATATGTCCACCATTTTGCGTACCGACTGGGCAGAAGAAGCTGGCTTTGACCTGAGCAAGGAACTGGAAGAAGACGCGATCACCATCTCCAGAATCTACGATTACTGCCGCGCGGTCAAAGAGAACACCGACAATCCTTCCAACTTCTATCCGATGTATGCCCGTACCTCTAATCTGATGAGCGCTCTCGTCGATTATGTTTCCGAGGCTTCCGGCATAGCTCAAAAAGCTTATTACCTCAGCGATTCCGACGGCCAGTACCATTGGGGTCCCGGCGAAGAGGAAACCGGCGTGAAAGAGGCTGTCCGCGCCGTATGGCAGGCGTATAACGAAGGGCTGATTTACCCCGAATTCTACACCCTGCAGGAACCCGATGACCAGGGCCACTTCTACGCTTCTGGCGATGCTGCCGCGACGATTGCAGAGGGCATGGCCATTACCCAGGACAGATATACAACTTGGATGAAAGAAAACCTGAACCTTGATTACTGGGATGTCGCCAACGAGTTTGTTATCACCGACGATGACGGCGTCTATCACGGCGACTATAGCTCCAACTACTGGGTTTGCAACATCTTCTCGCCCAACATCGACGACGGCAAGCTGGAACGTATCCTGACGATGCAGGACTACAGCTGCACCGAAGACGGCCAGCTCCGTATCCGCCTAGGCATCCCGGAAAAAGACTGGGGCTTTGACGATGACGGCAACCTTTACTCCAACTTCCCCGCCGGCACCAGCATTTCCACCGATATTTATGCGATCCACCCGGTGTACGGCAATATGTTTATCCTGTCGGACGACTTCTCGTTCATCAATCCTGCTATGACTGAAAGAGCACGTGAAAAAGCAACGAACCTGTATAAAGTCCGTTCTGAACGCACCAACCAGCCGGATGAACCCGATTGGCTGCTCGAATCCTATTCGTCTCAAGCTCTGAACCTTGCGTCCATGACCTACTATGATGAATATGCAAATATCATCACGAAGTCCGGCGATTTCGATACCAACTACGACCAGTGGGTTTCTGATAAGATGGCTATGATTCAGCCAGTTTTGGATGAACTTAATGCCGAACTTGCAAAACAGTAATAAGAAAAACAACCTTTAAACGATTCTTGTAAGGCATGCGCCGCTGCTGGATACCGGCAGCGGCGCATTTTCTAGGAACTATATTTTCACGAATAAAACGTATGAAAGGAAAATGGCTATGAACAAACACGTTGATGCCCCTACCTGCATTGCGGAGAACATCTATCAGTTTAACGAAGCCAATGAATACGGCCCTTATGTAGACGCCTATTTGATTGTCGGCGAAAAAAAGGCGCTGCTGGTCGACGCTTTGCAGACCGAAACCGGCCTGTATGAAGAAGTGCGGAAGATCACCGACAAGCCCCTGACCGTCTTTATCACCCATGGGCATCTTGACCACGCGGGCGCCGCTATTCAGGAACTGCATGAAGCGGGCATCCCGATTTATATGAGCAGGAAGGATTATGACCTGCTCAAAGAGATGTTTGATTACGGCGAGCAGCCCGACTGGTTTATTGACTTAAGGCCCGGCATGATTTTTGACCTCGGCGGCTATCGTTTCCATACCCTCGCCATCGACGGCCATTCCAAAGGCTCGATGGTTGCGCTGGACTATGAAAACGAGATTATGTTCTCTGGCGACGGGATCGGCTCGGGACATTTTTGGATGCAGCTGCCCTTCTGCACCGCGCTGAATGTCTTCCAGATGGGGCTGAAAGCGCTCTACGCCGAAACCAGCAAGTGCCCCAACCTAAAAATCTACCCCGGCCACCGCGTCCAGTCCCCTGTCCAGCTGACCGGGCAGTATGTACGGGACACCCTGTACATCACCAACGGCCTGTTAAACGGCGTCCTCAAGGGCGAACCGGCTTCGATTCCGTGGCATGGAGGAGAGATGTCCTATTATCATCTCGGACACGGGCAGATGGTCGATTTCTGCTACGACCCCGAAAACATTTTCTTCCAGCGCCCTGACCCCGCCCTCGAAGCCATCAAGGACAAATTTGCCCCCGGCCAGGTGCGCGGCGGCAGCAAGGTCATGGACTATATGCTTTTCACCCCTCAGACCGAGGAAGGGAAGAAGTATCCGCTCGTCGTGTACCTCCACGGCGCGGGCGAACGCGGCAGCAATCCGAGAGTGGCCCTTGCCAACTCGGGCGGCACCACCTTTGCGTCCGATGAGTGGCAGGCAAAACACCCCTGCTTTGTCCTCGCGCCCCAGGTTTCCGACAATGAATGGTGGGCGGACGATACCTACATCGACCTGATCGCCAAGGCCGTAATGACCCTCCCGATGGAGAAGCAGCTCCCCATCGACAGCAACCGCGTTTATATCACCGGCCTTTCGATGGGCGGTATGGGCACCTGGAAGGCGATCAGCAAATACCCGACCCTGTTCGCGGCGGCGATGCCGATCTGCGGCGCGGCGGACCCCTTTGAAGTCCGTGTGGCAAAGGATGTTCCCGTCTGGGCGTTCCACGCAGAGGACGACCCGGTTGTCAAGGCTTACGGCTATTTGCCGGACAGCCATTTTGCGAACATGGCAGGCTCCCGCTGGCTCGTAAACTCCCTGCGCAGCGCCGGCAACACCGATGCCCACTATACCGAATATCCGGCTGGATGGATGGAAAAGCATGGGCTGGGCGCCCACGCGTCCTGGGTTCCGGCCTATCAGAACGGCCAGGCAAAGGAATGGCTTTTCTCGCACACGAAGACTGATCGGTATGAAATTCATTTGGTTCAGCCCGGATTTTACTGGATTGAAGACGCGACAGGCGCTTCGATTTATATCGTCGAAGGGCAGGACCGGGCGCTGGTCGTCGACACCGGCTGGTGCGACAACGACTTTATCGGGATGGTCAAGGGCCTGACCAAGCTCCCGTTTGACCTGGCCGTCACCCATTGCCACGGCGACCATATGTACCACCTGGATAAGTTCGACCGCTATTATATGAGCGAAAAGGACAAGTTCCTTCTGGACAGCGAACGGATGATGGGACTCGGTGGCGGAAAAGACTATACCCGTCCCGAGCTGATGCCTGTAAAAGACGGCGATATTATCGACCTGGGCGGCGGATACGAAATCGAAGTCTTTGACCTCGGCGGCCATACCCCCGGCAGCGTCGTCTATCTGGACAAAAAGCGGAAGATCGCCCTTGTCGGCGACGCCATCGGTGTTTGGATGCAGGTTCCCGGCGCAACCAACCTCCGCACCTACAAGGCGCAGCTCACCCATTTCCTGGAAAGGATGTCCGCGCCGGAATACGAAGGCGTTGTCTTTATGGGCGGTCACTGCAAGCAGGAGGGCGGCTACTTCCCCTACGGGGACCGGTACAACCCCAACGACCTGCAGAGGGTTCAGGACCTGATTGCCCTTTGCGACCAGATCCTGCAGGAGGAAGTCGAGTACAAGCCTTATTTCCGCAGCTTTGAGAAGCCCGCCTATGTCTCGCAGTATGGGCAGGCAACCATTGTCTTCACAGAGGATAGTTTAAAATAATATCATCCGCAGAGAGGGAGCCTGTCAAAAGGCCCCCTCTTTAGCAAAATGAAAAGGAGTGTATGCTTATGTCACAGCTTTTTGCGTCCGCAGCAAAACGAGAAATCACGCCAAGGCCGGAGATGCTCCCGCTCCCCAGCGGGACTCCCTTTTGCGGGCAGTTTGTCCATCAGATTTTTGACCGGGGATTTGTCCGCGCACTGGCCGTACGGAGCGGCTTTAAAACCGCCCTTCTGGTCGTGGCCGATATTATCGAGCTGGCAAACTCTGCTGATATCCTCGCGCTGCTGGAAGAAAAGACCGGCGTTGCGCGGCGGGATATTATCCTGCTCGCAACCCATGCCCACGCTTCCGTCGTAATCCTGGATTCGATTGCAAGGCTGGAAGCCGAAAAGCCGGACTCCCATGAACTGGCGTATCTGCGGTATTTTTACGCGCAGATGGCGGACGCGGCAAAAGAAGCAGTCGATACGCTCCGTCCTGCGAAGGTTGGGATCGGGTATGGGGAATCCTATATCAACACCAACCGCAACCAGCGCTACTCCGACCGCTGCGGCCTGGGGGTTAACCCGCACGGCCCGTCCAATAAAACGGCCGCCGTCGTCCGCTTTGAGGATGCGCAGGGGCAGCCAATTGCCTTCCTGCTCAACTACGCCGTACACGGGGTTGTGATGCATTTCAACTGCCCCGATGAAAGCAATCCCACCGCCATGGGCTATTCCGCCGACCTGCCGGGCGTAACCTCCGGGCTGTTCGAGGAAAAATTCCCGAATACGGTTGCCCTATGGACATCCGGCGCCGCGGGCGATCAAAACCCGATCTTTATGACATCGCCCTATTGTCCCAATCCCAAAGACGGCTCCTTCTCCGGCACCCATATCAAGGGAGTCGGCTACGAGCTGTTAACGGTACTTGCCAACCGCCATTTTGACGACCTGCTGCGCATCAACCGGGCACTCCGCTGCACCGCTTCGGAGGCCGTCGTCGCAACTGCGCAGGAAGAGGCTGTCCTCCCCGGACGCACGATTTTGCGGGATCCCGCCGTTCGTGGCCCCATGGCGAAACCCATCGGATACAAAAACGAAGGGGAGTATAAGATCCCGATGCAGCTGCTCCAAATCGGCGGCATCAAGCTTTGCTGCCTGAGCGGAGAGCTGTTTACGACCTTGGGCCTTGCGATCCAAAAAGAATCGCCCGATACCCTGATCCTGACAAACAGCATGGACCGCACCGGATACATCCCGGATGATGAGGGCATCCAAAACGAATATTTCGGCGCGGTTGTACCATATCAGCCAGGATACGCCGGCACGGTACTGCCCCAGACCTATCAAAGGATGCTGGAAAAGGCAGACTAAAGCTACCCGCAGGCGGCCCCGGAAATGCCGGTGCCGCCTGAAAAAGCCCCGTTTTTCAGCTTTTGTGTGAAAAACGGGGCTTTTCTTATCCTATTTTGCAGGGACAGGCTTTCCAAATCATTTATTTACTTCCAGTTCTCTCTGCGCTTCGGTAACCGCATCGATATCTGTGCTTTCGATTGCTTTGTACAGCCAGTATTCCGCCTTGGCGCGGTCCTGTTTGACATAAATGCCCCGGTTAAAAAACCTTCCGACCAGATCCATGCCCTTACCATAGCTGGCCTGGGCGGACTCCAGGTACAAATCATAGGCCTTCTGCAAATCGATTCCGGTTCCAAAGCCGTAAGGATAACAGATGCCCAGATTATACTTGGCCTCAATATGTCCTGCAGACGCGGCCTTTTGGAGAAGCAGGAACGCATAGTCATTGTCCTCGGGCACGCCGTTGCCATAGATATGCCGCATTGCAAGCTGATACAGACACTCGGGATCACCCTTTGCCGCACCTTCCTGAAGCCTTTCTACTTCCTTCTCAGCCATCCTTCTCTCACCCCCCTTTCTGGAAAACCGTCGTAAACCAAGCCGCCAGCCCTTCCCGCTTCGGCGGCCGCATAAAACCGGCAGAGATCCTCCATCGTTTCTGCGAGGTTTTCCCGCGCGCGGTATCTGGACACCGAAAAGTCCTCCGCCCGGCGGTTGATGCTGAACAGCGCCGTAACTCCCAAATCGTACGCGCCCGCCGCACCGTCCCCGATGCTACCGACGACCGCGATCACCGGCACCCGTTTCCGGGCCGCGCGCCCGGCTACGCCGATTACAACCTTCCCCCGCAGGCTCTGGCTGTCGATCCGGCCCTCTCCCGTAAAGACAAGGTCGGCCCCTTCCAGCATCCGGTCAAACTGCACCATATCCAGCACCGCCTGTATGCCGGGCTGAAGCCTGCCGCCGAGAAAGGCCGAAACGCCCGCTCCCATCCCTCCGGCAGCACCGCTGCCCGGAAGGCCGGAAACGTCCATATGGAGATCACTCTGAATGACATCGGACAGATGGCGCAGCCCCGCGTCCAGCAGCTCCACCATCTGTTCATCCGCTCCTTTTTGGGGCGCAAAAACATAGGCCGCCCCTTCTTTCCCGTAAAGCGGGTTATCGATATCGCACATCGCGGTGACCGCAATACCCGAAAGAAAGCGTTCCGCCTCCGAAATATCGATATGCGCGATGCGGGAAAGGGTTGCGCCGGACGGGACAAAGACCTTCCCGTCCGCATCATAAAACTTTACGCCGAGGGCCGCCGCCATGCCGGTGCCGCCATCGTTGGTGCAGCTGCCGCCAAGCCCCAACAGGATCTCCTTGCAGCCCATTTCCACCAGCTTTCGGATCGCCTCTCCGACGCCATAGGTAGAGGCCGTACCCGGATTCAGCCTTCCTTCCGCCATCGGCAGCCCGGCAAAGGCCGCCATCTCCACAACGCCCTTGTCGCCGAACTGCGCGCAGTCCCCCACGCACGGTTCTCCGAACGGGCCATGGGCAGCGACCTGTATCCGGCGGCCGGACAGAGCCTCCAAAAAACAGTCGACCGTCCCTTCCCCGCCGTCCGCCACCGGAATTGTGATCACCTCGGCCTCCGGCCAACGGGACAAAATCTGTTTTTTCATAACGGCACAGATCTCGGTGGAAGAAAGGGTGCCTTTAAAGGAATCCGGGATTACGATACACTTTTTCATAACGGCCTCCTTGCCGAAAACTCAGCAAATTTCGTTTTTTATTTCGCCCCGCAGCCAGGCAAAGGTGTTCTCAAAGACGATCGCTGCCCGGCGCTCCAGCGCTTCTTTCGTCGCAAAGGCCACGTGCGGGGTTAAAAGAGTGTTCTTTGCCGTCACGAGCGGATGGTCCGTCGGGATGGGCGGCTCCGTTTCAAACACATCGATACCGGCCCCCGCGATCCTCCCGGCGTTCAGCGCCTCCGCCAGGGCGGCAGAATCGACAATCGGTCCCCGGGCTGTGTTGATGAGGATTGCCGTCGGTTTCATAAGGTCAATCAAGCGGGCGTCGATCATACCCTTCGTAGAGTCGTTTAGCGGGACATGGATTGACACAATGTCGCTTTCCGCCATCAGCTGTTCCAGGGAAACAGGCCGGACACCCATCGTCTCCAGCTCCGGATCGACGGAATGGGAATAGACAACGACCTTGCATCCAAAAGCCAAAGCGATTTTTATCACTCTGCTGCCAATCCTGCCCGCGCCGATAATCCCCAGCGTTTTGCCGTACAGCTCGGTCCCGATCAGCCCTTCCTTCGTGCCGCTCCGACGAGCAGCCGCATCGCATTGCAGCACATTCCTCGAAAGGGAAAGCATCATCGAAAACGCCAGCTCCGCGACCGCAACATCCGAATACCCCGAAGCGTTGGACGCACGGATGCCCAGTTCCTTGCAGACCGGGATGTCAACATGGTCGACACCCGTAAAGGCAATATTGATATACTGAAGGGTTTTACAGCTTCGGATCGCAGCCTCCCGGAACGGATAGTTCGCGATCATAACCGCGTCGGCCCCTGCGATACGTCCGGCAAGGTCGTCCTGATCCGCCGGACGGGTATCAAAGGCGGTAAAGGTATGCCCCATCCCGGCCAGCTGTGCCGCAAAATCATCAATCAGCTTCTGGTTTACGCCGAGCGGTTCGGCCAGTATGATTTTCATATACAAGTATCCTTTCTTTTATTTTGATTAAAATGCAAAACCTTTCCTCTCCGGCAGGGAGAAAGCGTTTTGCAGATAAACTTCAGTCTGTCCTCTAGACTACGTTCCGGGGATGCCCGGCCCGGTAAGCAAAAAGATTTTCCGCCGCAACCGCCATCAGCCGCGCCCGCGACTCCTTCGCCGCCCAGGCAATATGCGGGGTCAGGATACAGTTCGGCGCCGTCAGCAGCGGGTTTTCCGGCAAGACCGGCTCCACACAGCAGACATCGGCGGCGACACCTCCCAGCTTACCGTCGCAAAGCGCATCGGCGGCTGCCTGTTCGTCCAGCAGCGGGCCTCTCGCCGTATTGAGCAGCAGCGCCCCGTCTTTCATTAGGG
>CAYWRQ010000091.1:0-10712 GCA_964460915.1 uncultured Oscillospiraceae bacterium | reverse complement strand
GATGGATAAACCCCACGCGGACCCTGAACGGGTTAAGCAGGAGCTGACCGAATACGGTCTGGTTCCCGAGGAATGGGGCGGCGACGTCATCTGCGTACCGGTTTCCGCTCTGACCGGGCAGGGCATTGACGATCTGCTCGAAAGCATCCTGCTGGTCGCCGAGGTCCAGGAGCTGAAGGCCAACCCCAACCGTCTGGCCAAGGGCGCCGTAATCGAAGCGCGGCTGGACAAAGGCCGCGGCCCCGTCGCGACTCTGCTGGTCCAAAACGGTACCCTTCATACGGGCGATATCCTGATTGCCGGTACCTCGGTCGGCCGCGTCCGTCAGATGTTTGACGATAAGGGCAAGGTTGTCCATGAGGCCGGACCGTCCGTCCCCGTCGAGATCACCGGTATGGCCGAGGTCCCCGCTGCGGGCGATATCTTCAACGCCGTTGAAAACGAACGGCTGGCCCGTGAGTTGGTCGAACAGAGACGCCAGGAGCAGAAGGAAGAGATGTGGGGCACCGCCAAGAAGGTGACGCTGGATAACCTGTTCAGCCAGATCGCCGAGGGCGAGATGAAGGAACTGGCCATCGTCGTCAAGGCGGACGTCCAAGGCTCTGCCGAAGCGGTGAAGCAGTCGCTGGAAAAGCTCTCGAACGACGAGGTCAAAGTCAAGGTGATCCACGCGGGCGTCGGCGCGATCAGCAAATCCGACGTTATGCTGGCCAATGCGTCCAACGCGATCATCATCGGCTTTAACGTCCGTCCCGACCCTGTTGCCAAGGCGGACGCCGAAGCAAACGAGGTCGAGATGCGAATGTACCGGATCATCTATGACGCCATCGACGACGTGAAGGACGCGATGAAGGGTATGCTGGCCCCGAAGATCCGCGAGGTCGAGCTGGGCCGCGCCGAAGTCCGCCAGATCTATAAGATCAGCTCGGTCGGCACGGTCGCAGGCGCGTACGTCCTCTCCGGCAAGATCGTCCGCGACGCGCAGATCCGTGTCGTCCGCGACGGGATCGTCATTGCCGAGGACCAGATCGACTCCCTCAAGCGCTTCAAAAACGATGTCAAAGAGGTGGCCGAGAGCTACGAATGTGGTATCAGCCTTGTGAAATTCTCCGACATCAAGGAAGGCGATATCTTCGAGGCTTTCAAGATGGAAGAATACAGAGAGGAATAATCAATGCGGCTGGGGCGTGGGCAAAGGCCCGTGCCCCGGCTTTTTTCCCTGCGGCACAGCTTTGCCGCGCGACCAGAAAGGATTATCAATATGCCAAATTATCGGATAGGACGGCTGTCGGAGGATATCAAGCGGGAGCTGTCCGCCCTTCTGCGGGAGTTAAAGGACCCCCGTATCTCCCCGATGACCAGCATCCTGCGCTGCGAGATTTCGCCCGACGGCTCCCACTGCAAGGTACACGTGAGCGCGCTGGAGGGCGAGGAGGCGACCCGTGAGACGGTCAAAGGGCTGACCTCCGCCGGGGGGTACCTGCGCAAGGAAATCGGCGGACGGCTTCATCTGCGCAAGTGCCCGGAATTTCATTTCATCCCGGATTTCTCGATCGCCTACAGTGCCCACATCAACGATCTGCTGCACCAGATTGCCCGCCGTCAGGCAGAAAACGATTCCGAAAACGAGCCGGAACCGGACGAAGAATAAAGAAAGGTGGCACATTATGTCCCTTACACTGCAACAGGCTGCCCGGCAGCTTCTTTCTTACGACCGGGTGCTGATCCTCTGCCACCGCAACCCGGACGGCGACACCCTGGGAAGCGCAGGGGCGCTCTGCCGGGCGTATCTCAATATGGGAAGGCAGGCGCGGGTTTTCTGCCACGACGAAATCCCCGCGAAGTTCCGTTACCTTTTCCCGGAAATGCCGGATTTTGAGCCGGAACATATTGTTTCGGTCGATGTGGCGGACCCGGCGCTGCTGGGAAACAGGACGATCGAGGTCCTAAACGGCCGCACACCCGACCTCTCGATCGACCACCACCCGACCCACAAGCAGTTCGCCCGGGCGCTTTACCTCGAAGGGGACAGCGCCTCCTGCTGTGAAATCCTATGGGTTTTGCTGAGGGAGATGGGCTGCCCGATTACGCGGGAGATTGCCGGGTGCATCTACACCGGCGCCGCGACCGACACCGGCTGCTTTAAGTTCTCGAACACCTCCCCCCGCACCCACCGGATTGCGGCGGAGATGATCGAAGCTGGGGCGGACTATATCGGCATCAACAAGGTGATGTTTGACACCAAGACCTTTTCCGAGCTTAGACTCGAGCAGATGGCGCTGGAGCAGCTCTGGCTCTCCGACGACGGCCGGATCGCGGTCCTGACCATTACGGCCGAGATGATGGAAAAAACCGGGGTTCCGGAAACCGAGCTGGACGCGATCACTGCCCTGCCCCGCAAGATCGCCGGGGTCGAAGCCGGTGTCACGATCAAACAGCGGGGGGAAAGCGAGTACAAGGTTTCCGTCCGGACCGGCGAAACGCTGGACGCGTCCCACATCTGCGGGAAATTCGGCGGCGGCGGCCACGCGAGGGCGGCGGGCTGTCAGTTTGAAGCCCTGTCCCCCGCTGCAATCCGCGAGAAGCTGACGGCGGCCATCCGCGAGGAGATGGGCCTGTGAGCAAAAACATGCCGCTTAACGGCGTCCTCTGCATCGATAAGCCGCAGCAGTTTACCTCCTTTGACGTCGTTGCCAAGCTGCGGGGCATCACCCGTACCCGCAAAATCGGCCATGCCGGAACCCTGGACCCGATGGCGACGGGGCTGCTGCCGGTGTTTTTCGGCGCGGCGACCAAGGCCTGCGACATCCTCCCGATCCAAGACAAGCGCTACACCGCCCGGTTCACGTTGGGCATGACCAGCGACACCGAGGATATCTGGGGAAACGTAACCAAAAGGGATGTCAAGCTGCCCGACCTAGAGAGTCTACAGGCGCTCCTCCCCCGTTTCCGCGGCAAGATCATGCAGCTGCCGCCGATGTACTCGGCCCTTTCGGTCGGCGGCAAGCGGCTCTATGAGCTGGCCCGGCAGGGGGTCACGGTCAAGCGGCAGCCGCGGGAGATTACGGTCTACCGGCTGGAGCTGCTGGACTATGATCCGGGAGCCGGGATGGGGACGCTGGACGTGGCCTGCTCCAAGGGAACCTACATCCGGACCCTGTGCGCCGACATCGGGGCGGCCCTCGGGACCGGCTGCGTGATGTCGGGGCTGCGGCGGACCGAAGCCGCCGGGTTTACTCTCTCGGACGCGGTAACGCTGGATGAGGCGGCGGAGCTGATGGAAAAAGGGCAGCTGCCCGGTAGGCTCCTTCCGACGGAACGGCTTTTCGCCCCCTACCCCGCCCTCAAGCTGAACGAAATCCAAACCCGGATGTTCCGAAACGGCGTCCGGCTGGATTTAAACCGGATACACGGCGCCAGGAGCTTGGACAGCAATACCCCCTGGCGGATTTTCGGCCATGACGGGGCGTTTTTGGGCCTGGGACAGGGCGTTCCGGAGAGCATGGAACTGCGGCTGGTCAAGTTTTTTCCCGACAAATAGCCTATACAGAAAGGATCGAATAGGACGATGAGAATCTGCGACAAAGTAGAGGAAAGCTCCTCCCTGCCGGCAACCGCCGTGGCCCTGGGGCTTTTTGACGGCGTGCACAGAGGCCATCAATCGGTCATCCGGGAGGCGGTCCGCTGCGCGCCCGGCCTGACTCCGGCGGTTTTTACCTTTCAGTTCGACCGGAAAGCCCTGATCACCAAAAAGGCGTTTTCCCGCATCCTTTCCCCCGCACTCAAAGCAAAAAAGCTGGCGGAAATGGGGATCGAGGTCATGCTCCAGCCCCCCTTTTCCAGCATCATGTCGATGGAGCCGGAGCGCTTTTTCGACACGGTCCTGCGCGGCTTTATGCACGCCGGGGCCGTCTTCTGCGGGGAGGATTTCCGCTTCGGCAGGGGCGCGTCCGGGGATGCAGCGCTGCTCCAGCGGTGCTGCCGGGAGGCGGGCATCCGGTTCGCGGTGGTCCCCCCGCTGCTGGACGACGGGGAGCCGGTCAGCTCCACCCGCATCCGCGCTGCCCTCCGGGAAGGGGACATCCCCCTGGCCAACCGGCTGCTGGGCTATCCCTATCAGACCGGCGGCATCGTCGTGCGCGGGCGGCAGCTGGGCCACCGGCTCGGGTTCCCGACGATCAACCAGCCCTTCGCGCCGGAGGACCTTCTCCCCCGCTTCGGCGTCTACGCGACGATTGCCGAAGTCGGCGGGCAGCGGTTTATCGGGGCGACCGATATCGGCGTCAAGCCAACCGTCGGCGACGGGTACGCCCCGGCCGCCGAAACCTACCTGCTGGACTTCGACGGGGATTTGTACGGGAAAAACGTCACCCTCTCCTACTACGGCTTTTTGCGGGGGGAGCGGAAGTTTGACAGCCTTGCCGAGCTGACGGACACCGTCCTCGCCAACGCTTCGCAGGCCAAAGAGATGCTCGCCGGGCTGCTGTAACCCGGTGAGCATAGGCCGGCGCAAAAATGGCCCGCGAAAAACTTGACTTTCCGGCGCCGCCATGGTATAATGTGTATTGTGTGCGGGCATGGTGGAATGGCAGACACGTTGGTCTTAGGAACCAATGCTTCCGGCGTGCAGGTTCGAGTCCTGTTGCCCGCACCAAGAAAAAATCCCATAAAGCTAGGGAAACCTAACTTTATGGGATTTTTGTTTATCGATTCACTGCCGGATTACCGGATCCACTTCCCGCGTCCGTCGACACGGTAGCCGTCGGGGGTGGTGGTGTTTACCAGCATCGCGCCGGTCGAGCCAACGTAGTAGTACTTGCCCTTCCACTCAATCCAGGCGTTTTTCGCCATGGCGCCGTTGCCGCGGAAGTAGTACCACAGTCCCGTCTCCTCGTCGAGGTACCACCAGCCGGACGCCATCCCGCCCCAGCTGTAGAAGTAGTAAGTCTCGCCGCCGATCAGGTACTCCCCGCCTGCGTACATCTTCCCGCTGGCCGGGTCAAGGTAGTACCAGGTATTGCCGGACTTCTGCCAGCCGAGCTGCCGGACGCCGGTTTTCGCGTCGAGATAGTACCAAGCGCCGTCCGGCTTCTTTTCAATGAGGAGCGTATTGCCGTCCGCATCCGGGATAAGCGTAGCCGTGGGCATAAACGCTTCGCCTGTACGAGAAGTACCCGTAAGGATAACGTCCGCCTTCACTTCCTCGTTGCCGGAGACGGAAATCGTACCGATTTTATCATCCTCTCCATAGACTTCTTCGAAAGAGGAAATACCCCTGAAGATAAAGGTAGGATTTTCTGCCAGTGTGGCTTCAGTCAAATTGCCCCTGGAAATAACGTTTACGGCGCTGTTGTCAATTGAAACGCTCTTTCCGCCGTTAATCCCCCACGACTTGACAATTTTACTATATGTAACATTAGGAGAAATAGTCGTTGTAAGATCGACGTTTACGGTGCTGTCTTCAGCGGTAAATGTATCCACAGCGCTGATACCGTATGAGTCCACACGCTCCTGTTCACTTGGATCCGTAGTATTGGCCGTGGCGGTACCGGTAATATTTACCGTACTATTTCCAGTAACCGTCACGTTTTTGCCATCCAGGCAGGACCTGGATGGATTGGGGCTGATAGACTGACCCACAATCGTAACGGTACTCTGCTTTTGAATGATAACATTACAAGTAGGACTATAGATACCGTCTATCTGACCACCTTGATTCTCAGTTTGAATTGATTTAATGTTTACTGCGCTATTATCAATTTCGATATCTTTGCTAGAAGTTTGTATACCCGTACTACCATTTGTAGAAGTGGCGGTGATATTCATTTCACTATTCGTGACGGAAATGCCGGTTGTTTGAGCCAAAATGCCATCAGCTCGTTTGCCCTTGACCTTAATATCGACTGTACTGTTCAAAATTGTTGCTTGTCCATCTGCGTCGATATTATAATCAATTATACCAATCCCGACTGCGCCCGAGTCGTCATGAATCGCCACGTTATCTACGATTTTGATTGCTGCGCTGCATTTTGAAAGATTAAGATTTTTCTCCAAATACAGCCCATCCAAATACATACCTTTATTCGTATCGCTGCTGATCGAAATATCAAGTTGTTTTAATGTATTATCAGTTCCATCTACAGTTAATTCCTTTGCATAAACGCCATACATATTATCAGAAGTCGATTTATCATCACCTTCCCAATGCTTAAATCCCATGTCAATGTCGAGAGAGCCGCCGCCCGTGACGGTTAAATCGCCGGTCATAATCCCGCAGGGGACTTCTTCCGTTATCAAATTTACCGAAACGCCGTCAATTGTAAGCCCACTTTTTGAAGGTTCATCATAGGGCTTGCAATCTGAAAATTGAATAAGAGCCAACCTTTGCACACTATTGGAAGAAGAAGAATTCGGATTTTCTATCGGTTTTTCAAACTCGTACAGGAGAGGGTTAAGGACGCGTTTCACTGCCCTTCTGAATTGTAACAGTGGAAGGAGAACTATTACGTACCCAAAAAGCCGCGATTGGGCTAGATGTCGTATCAGCCCATTTATCAGGTGCTTCTTTACCTGTTGTAATCGTACAGCTACCTTTGACAATAATCGTCGTGCCTTCTGAGATAGAGAAACCTGCCGTCTTAAAGTTCAGGTTACAGTTGTCGAGGATGAGCGTTTTATTATACGTTTGGGTATATGTATCGCAGGATACATAACGAAAAGGGTATAACCTTTTCGGCCAACTTCATTTTTCATATCGCGTTTGCCCGAATTCACGGCCCCGTACCTTCCGTTCCGAAGACAGATTCCAAGCGAAATCCAATATACAGTTATTATCGCACAAAAGTCACTTTTTTCAAGCGGTGTGTCCCGAATTGTTGAAAAAACGTCCTGAACTGTCGATTCGGGGCAGTATTTTGTGAATGAATTTGCAATATAAATCAAAAAAATCCGCGCGATACCCTATAAAACGAAAAAATCCCCGGCTGAAAAACCGGGGAATCCGCTTATCTGCCTCTCAAGCCCTGCCGTCTCTGGCGGATCTCGACCAGCGATTTGTTCAGCTGTTCGTCGACCTGCAGCAGCATACTGTCGGCATACTCCATCGCGGCCTTTTTCAGCTCGCGGGACTGGAGCTGGGCGGTACTCATGATCTCGTTGGCCTTCATCTGAGCCTGCTTGACGATCTCGTCATGGTCAACCAGCTTACGGGCGCGCTCCTCCGCGACGCGGGTCGTCATTTCGGCCTCCTTCTTCGCGGTTTCCAGGATGTTGTTCCGGTCGGCCACGATGCGGCGGGCCTCCTCGAACTCACGCGGAAGCTGGGCGCGAATGTCGGCGATCATCTCAAAAAAGCGATCCTGTTCGATCGAAACCTTACCGCCGGAAAGCGGGACCTTCCATCCTGTATCCACCAGTTCTTCCATCATGTTCAGGATGTTTTCAACCGTATTGTCCATCTTTTCCATATTGTTTTTACCTTTCTCTGCCGTCATTTCCCAAAACGGCGCAGATTTTTTTCAGGCCGCCCGGCTCCCTTATTCCTGCGGGGGGGCCAGGCGTTCCCGGATTTCCTTATGGATGCTTTCGGGTACAAACCCGCTGATATCGCCGCCAAAGTGGGCGATTTGCTTGACCAGGCTGGAGCTGAGGTACATATGATTCGCCCCCGCCGTCAAGAAGATTGTCTCCGCTCCGTCGTAGAGCTTTTTATTCGCCAGGGCCATCTGGAACTCATATTCAAAGTCGGACACTGCCCGCAGACCCTTCACGATTGCACAGTCCCCCAGCGCGCGAAGGTAGTCGACAAGCAGCCCGTCAAAGCTTTCTACCCGCACATTGTCCAGATGGGCGGTCGCCTTCCGCGCAAGCGCAACCCGCTCCTCCAGCGTAAAAGCCGTATTTTTCGCCGCATTGACCGAAATCAGGACAATCACCTGTTCAAAAAGCTTGGATGCGCGGCTGATGACGTCGAGATGTCCGATGGTGATCGGGTCAAAGCTGCCCGGACAAACTGCTGTTTTCACTGATAAATCCCCTTCCACTCAGATGCTTAAGCCCCGGAAACCTCGTCCGCGTGGGCATAGGTCGTAATAAGGGTTTTGCCGTAGCGGTACTCCCGCACCCGTTTCAGGCCGCCCACCGCTTCGGGGAAGGCCTCGTCCCGGGAATGTTCAAACAGGATCAGCCCGCCTTCCGCCAGCGGCCGGTCCAACAGGGGCAGAAGCGCCTCGCCATATCCTTTATTATAGGGCGGATCCAGGAAGATAATATCAAACCGGTCGGACGTCTGCCGCAGAAACGCGTCAGCCGCCGCCATCAGCATGACCGACTGCTTTTGAAAGCCGATCGCCGCAACATTGCGCCGGACTACCTCCAGCGAGGCCCGCGACTGGTCGACAAAGGTCGCTTTCGCCGCACCCCGGCTGATGGCTTCAATGCCCATCTGGCCGCTGCCCGCGAAGATGTCCGCGACGTTGGCCGCCGGCAGGCGGAAATGGATGATGCTGAAAACCGCTTCCTTGACAACCTCGGTCGTCGGCCGGACGTCCAGCCCTTCCAGCGTCTCCAGCTTTCTTCCGCGCGCAGATCCGGTAATGACTCTCATGGATTCCGATTCCCCCCTTCCGATTTTCCGATAAAAATGAAGCAAAACCACCCGTGCACCCATCGGCACGCCGGGCCGGTTTCATTTCGATGCAAAACGGTGCGTCCGGCGGGTTTTATTCGACGCCGCACCGACACTGATACATAAGCCCATCGACAGGCAGCTGACCACAAGGGAGCTGCCGCCTTGGCTGAAAAACGGGAGTGTGATCCCGATAACCGGCATCAATCCCAAAACCATTCCGATATTCAGCGCCGACTGGACAAAAAACATCCCAAACACGCCAACGCAGATGCTGCTGCCGAGAAAATCCTTGGACGATCTCGCAACTAAGAGTATTTTACCACAAATCACCGTCAATATCAAGAGGGTTGCGGCAGTTCCGACAAATCCCATGGCTTGGCCGATATGTGCCAGAACCAGGTCGTTTTCGATCGCGTATACATATTCGAATTCGTCGCTTAAAAGCCCCTTGCCGAAGGCCATGCCGGAGCCGAGAATCCTCCGCCCGACAAGCTGCTGATAGGCTTCCTTTAACGTGGCGTTCTCCAAATCCCCCAGCACCAGAAACCGGTTTTTCAGATAGTCCGGGAGCAGGCCGCTGAACCAGACGGCCGGTACCGCGCCGGCCATGACGGCGGCTCCCAGCAGGATATATTTCCATGAAAGGCCGGACGCAAAAACCATGCACAGGAAGATGAAAAAGAAGACCAGCGCGCTCCCCATGTCCCCCTGCAGAAAGATCAGCAGGCAGGGCAGCGCGCCGTGCAGGCAGAGCAGCAGCACGTTCCGGGGGCGGTTGATTTCCTCCTGCACCCGGCTGAGGTGGAGGGCGAGGGTGAGGATAAACGAAAATTTCAGCAGTTCGCCCGGCTGAAGCGAAAACGCGCCGAACCGCAGCCAGGCGCTGTCGTCTGAGCCATTCGGCCGGTAGACGACCGGCAGGTTTGTAAAGGTCAGCAGTGTCAGCCCGAGAGTCACCGGGAGATGCAGCTTCCAGCACTCGGCGAGGCGGCGGTAGTCCACCTCCGCCATCAAAAGCATTGCTGCAACCCCGATTCCCGACGCGGCAAGCTGGGTGTAAAACGCGCGGCGGCTGATAAAGCCCGCGCACATCTCCGAGTATTGCACGACGCACCCAAAACAGATCGCCGCCATCACCATCACCAGCAGCGGCTTATCCAACCGATAAAAATACTCCCTAATCCATTTCCTCACTTCCACCCTCCCCCAGCCCTTTGAAAAGGGCTGGATCCTAAACTTGAATCATACTTTCCGTTAGAGGGCAATAAACATAGCCCCATCGCTCTGCGCGATGGTTACACTTTCGGGCAGAGGGTTTTGCCGTTTATTTTCCGCAGGAAAACACGCGGGCGCGGCAAAACGAGGCTCAGCAGTCTTCGAACGTCTTTTGTCCCGTATGATCGGTTTAAAGGATAGTCACGGACCGCCTTTTCGATACACAAACCTAACGTTTCGCGGTGTCGGTTCGGAGACGGGCGGGCGAACACGCGGGGAGGTTGGCAAGGTAAAGGCGGGCGGATGTTGTCATCCGCCCCTACATTTTTCGGGAAAGTCCCGTGGATTATGTAGGGTGCCGCATGATAGCAGTATATATGCCCGGCGTGTGCGCCCCTACGGAATAGTCTGGCAGTCCCGTGGATTTTGTACGGGTCGGCATTATATCGATAACCTACCCGAACGAAGTCCTCGGAAAGGCTCCTGTGCCAGGAAGGGCCGGGTAACTCATTTATACATTATAGTCTATTCTTTAACCATAGACAAGGGTTTTTTGACAAATCTGGTCAAAAACACGAAAAAAGCCATCCGGCAGCAAGAAAACTGTCGGATGGCGCTAAAACGTATCAGGCAAACGTGTTTTCGATTAGAACAGGCCGGTGATGCTGCCCTCTGCATCGATATCGATCAGCTCGGCGCTGGGACGCTTCGGAAGGCCCGGCATTGTCATGATCGAGCCGGTCTGGACAACGACAAAGCCCGCGCCCGCCGAAAGACGGACTTCGCTGACGGTGATGTTGAAGCCCTCGGGACGGCCCAGCTTCTTCGGGTCATCGGAAAGGCTGTACTGGGTCTTGGCCATGCAGAC
>CAYWRQ010000090.1:0-10795 GCA_964460915.1 uncultured Oscillospiraceae bacterium | reverse complement strand
GCAAACAGCGTCTTGCAGCCGAGTTTTTTCTCGGTCAAAATATGCTCGATCACCGCCTTCGCAATACTCATGCCGTCAAAGGTCGAGGTGCCCCTGCCGATCTCGTCCAGCAGCACCAGACTCCTGGGGGTCGCGTTCTGCAAAATCGCCGCGACCTCGCTCATCTCGACCATAAAGGTGGACTGTCCGGCGGTCAGGTCGTCCGATGCGCCGACCCGGGTAAAAATCCGGTCGCAGATCGAAATCTCCGCCGCCTCCGCCGGGACAAAAGAGCCCATCTGCGCCATAATTGTGATCAGCGCGACCTGGCGCATATAGGTGGATTTACCCGCCATATTCGGCCCGGTGATAATCGCGACCTTGTTGGCGGAGGTGTCCAGCAGCGCGTCGTTGGGGATAAACGAGACGCTTTCCTTCTTACCGGCAATACCGCTTTCCGCGCCCAGCTGTTCGACGACCGGATGCCGGCCGCCGACAATATGGATCGTTCCGGACAGCGTGACGCTGGGGCAGACATAGCGGTTTTGCACCGCCACCTCGGCCAGCGACGCCAGGACGTCCAATTCCGCCACAGCCGACGCCGTCCGTTCAATAACCGGGAGCTTCGCCTGCACCTTTTTCCGGACATCCTCATACAGCTCCGCTTCCAAAGCCAGCATCTTTTCGGTGGCGTAGAGCATTCGGGTTTCCAGATCCTTCAGTTCCTCGGTTATGTACCGTTCGCCGCCGACCAGCGTCTGCTTGCGGATCCATTCCTTCGGCACCTGGTCAATAAACGATTTCGATACCTCGATATAGTACCCGAATACCCGGTTATACCCGATCTTCAGCGTCTTGATGCCGGTCTTTTCCTTTTCTCGCTCCGCCATGGCGGACAGATATCCGCTGGCGTTATTTTTCAGGCTGCTGAGTTCATCCAGCTCGTCCGAATACCCTTTCCGGATAACGCCGCCGTCTTTGAGCGTAACCGGGCAATCCGGGCTGATTGCCGCCTCGATCAGTTCCTTTACATCGTCCAGCACATCGACCTTCTGGTCGAGATCCTTGAGCAGCGTCGCGCCGAGCGTCTGCGTCACCGCCTTAATCTGCGGCAGTTTTCCGGCCGCCGTCGCCAAGGCCAGCAGATCCCGCGGCCCAACGGTCCCGTAAACGACCTTCGTCATCAGCCGCTGCAGATCATAAACCCCCGTCAGCCCATCGATCAGCTCCCCGCGCTCCACGGTTTTCTGGTAAAGCTCGGTGACGGCTGACTGGCGGCGGGTAATCTTTGCGATGTTCAGCAGGGGCTGTTCCAGATATTTGCGCATCAGCCGCTTGCCCATAGCGGTCTTCGTGCGGTCCAGCACCCAAAGCAGCGAGCCTTTTTTCTCGCGGCTGCGCATCGTCTCTACCAGCTCCAGGTTTCTTCTGGCGGACAGATCCAGCGCCAGGTACTGCTCCTCGGTGTAGCAGGTTAGCGTCGTCAGCCGGCGCACACCGCTCATCTGCGTCTGGGTCAGATAAGCGAGAAGGCTCCCAACCGCCTTTAATGCCAGCGGCTTTCCTTCCAGTTCCAGATCTCCCAAAGAAGTCGCCTGAAACTGCGCGAGTACGTTTCGTACAAAAGCCTCTTCCTGATAATCCTCCTCCGCCCAGCGGTTCTGCACGCACTGCAGCTGGTTCGCAAGCAGCTCCCGGACTTCCGGCAGCTGCTCACAGGAAGGGTTGACCAGCAGCTCCCTCGGGCCAAACCGGGACAGCTCGTCTACCAGCGTCCGGGAAAGGTCGTTCCCCGGCAGCTGTGCAAACTGCATTTCGCCCGTAGAGATATCCGCAAAGCAGACGCCGATTCCGCGGTTCCCTTCAAGCTGAACATAGACCGAACCGATATAGTTGTTTTCCCCCTCCGGCAGCATCGTGCTTTCGATGACCGTACCGGGCGTAGTAATGCGGATGACCTCCCGCTTCACGACCCCTTTGGCCAGGTAAGGGGACTCCATCTGCTCGCAGATCGCGACCTTATATCCTTTTTCTACCAGCCGCTGGACATAGCTTTCTGCAGAATGATAGGGAATTCCGCACATCGGCGAACGCTTCGGAAGGCCGCAGTTTTTACCCGTCAGCGTCAACTCCAGCTCACGCGATACCAAAAGCGCGTCGTCAAAAAACATCTCGTAAAAGTCGCCCAACCGAAAAAACAAGATATATCCTTTATGCTGATTTTTTATATTGAGGTACTGCTGGATCATCGGCGACAATTTTTCCGTGCTCTGCAGCAGCGGCTCCCATTCTTCTTTGGTCAGCAGCTCGTTCGATTGCAGCTGCTCCATCTCCTCCGGCATTTAAGCCATCCTTTCTCTCGGTTTTTCCCTGTATTTTTCTTTCTCATTTTCCCCGCAAAACGCGTCTGCGCGCAGGGCATATACAAATATAGTATAACATAACCAAGGGAAAAAAGAAAGAAATCGGGCTGAAAAAAACGTTATTTTATACCGCTGCCCGGCGCCGGGCACACTCCCGATACCATGTAGGCCGTTTTTCCGAACAGTCTCCCGCCAATAGGACGAAAAACCGCTTTACTCCCCGCACCGAAAGCGGTATAATACAAATCAAAAGGAGGGAGCGAAATGGACAAGATCTGCATCCGGGCAGCCCGCCCGGAGGACGCGCTCGGCATTGCCATCGTGCATATGTATACCTGGAAAACCACCTATACCGGGCTGATGCCGGAGGACCTGCTGGACAGCATGATCCGAAACATTCCAAAACGGGCCGGTCAGTGGAAAAGCGATCTCGAAAACGGGAGCGTCTGTTTTGTCGCCGAAACCATGCACACGATCATCGGATTTGCCTCCTGCGGGCCGGCGCTCCCTCCGGGCGCCCGCGATACCGGCCAGCTTTTCGGCTTATACATCCTCAAGCCGTTTCACCGGCAGGGGATCGGAAAACGGCTGCTGTTGGAATGTATGGACGCCCTCCGGAGAGAAGGGTACGCGCATATGCGGGTCCATTGCCTGGCCGGAAACCCTGCCCTTTCCTTTTACCGGGCAATGGGCGGCCAGGTGACCGGCCGGCGGCAGGAAATGCTCCCGGGCGGGCCCACCACCGAAGAGGTATTGGAATTTCAGCTGTAAGCCCAACCGGAAAGGGGAAGCATCATGCCAACATTTCCCGGCCAAAATGAGGCCATTACCGGAAAAGACGTACTGATTACCGGGGCGGGAGGCTCAATCGGCTCCGAGCTGTCCAGGCAGGTATACAAACTCCGCCCCAGATCAATGGTCTTGCTGGATATAAACGAAAACTCCCTGTACCTGCTTTCCCTCTCCCTTGCGGGGGAAAGCGGCGTGCCCGTTTATCCGGAGGTTGTCTCGATCCGCGACCGGGAGGCGGTTTTCCGGCTGCTCGCCCGCTGCCGCCCGCAGACCGTCCTGCACGCCGCCGCCCATAAGCACGTGCCCCTGATGGAAAAGAATCCCGACCAGGCGGTCAAAAACAACATTTTCGGCACACTGAACCTGATTGAGGGCTGCGAGAGAGCCGGCATCGAGCGGTTTGTGCTGATTTCGACCGACAAGGCCGTCCGCCCGCGCAGCGTCATGGGCGCAAGTAAATGGATCTGTGAACAGCTGATCGCCTGCCGGGAGGAGAGCGCGGTCAGCTTTGCCGCCGTCCGGTTCGGAAATGTACTGGATTCGGCTGGTTCCGCGCTGCCGGTCTTCCGCAGCCAGATCCTTTCCGGCGGCCCGGTGCGCATTACCGACCGGCGGATGAAGCGGTATTTTATGTCCATCCCGGAAGCCGCATCCCTTGTCCTGCAGGCTGCGGAAAAGAAGGACAAGGGACGGATTTTTATGCTGGACATGGGGGAGCAGGTCGAAATCTATCGTCTTGCCGAGCAGTTGATCCGCGAGATGGGCTATACGACAGAGCAAATACCAATCATCGAAACCGGCCTGCGTCCGGGAGAAAAGCTGACCGAGGAGCTTTCCCTCCCCCAAGAGCGGTTCCGGCCCACCGGCCATCCCAAAATCCAATCTGCGCGCCTATATTCCGCCTTTACGCGGGAAGAGCTGGAGACGCTTCTGGCCCGTCTCCGTCTGGCGGCGGAAAACGGAGACGAAAAGGAAATCCGCGCTTTGCTGCGGCTGCGGGAAGATATCTGATTTACGAAAAAACATATCGGAAATATGATAGAAATTGGGGCAAATATATGATATAATATGGAAAATAGAGATAGAAAGAAGGCTTTTCCTATGGCATTTTCTACGGTAAACTTTTTTTCCAAGGCGCTGATGCGCACGGTCACCATCAACGTTGTGATCCCCAGCGACAAGATCGTTTTCCCCGGTATGCCGGTTCCCGAAAAGAAGCCGTTTAAAACCCTCTACCTGCTTCACGGCATCCTCGGCAACTACACCGACTGGGTCAACGGCACCCGCATCCAGGCGCTGGCCAACGACAAAAATCTCTGTGTTGTCATGCCCTCCGGCGACAACAAATTCTACTGTGATTCAGAAATTTCCGGCGACCGGTATGGAAAATTTATCGCCGAGGACCTCGTCGGCTTTATCCGGGACACCTTTTCCGTTTCCCATAAGAGAGAGGACACCTTTATCGGCGGCCTTTCGATGGGCGGCTTCGGCTCGTTTGTAAACGGCCTGCGCAATCCGGACACCTTCAGCTGTATCTGTGCCCTTTCTTCCGCTCTTATCAAAGAAAAAATTCTCACGGCTTCGGCTGAACCCGGCGGGGATTTCTTCACCAGACGGCAATATGAAACGCTGTTCGGCGTCGACAAAATCGAAGACTACGCCGGCTCGGTCAACGATTACGAAGCTTTGGCGGACGGCCTCAAGGATGCGGCGAACAAGCCCAAAATCTATATGGCCTGCGGCACGGAGGATTCCCTTTACGACGCAAACGCCGCGTTTAAGGATAAGCTGATTGCGGACGGCTTCGACGTAACCTGGCAGTGCGGCCCCGGCGTCCACAACTGGGATTTCTGGGATGCGTACATCGAAAAAGCACTGAACTGGCTCCCGCTCAATGATGCAGTCAAAGGCGTCAGCAGCGAGAATGTCGGTATCCCTACGAAGGATCAGAAATAAAACGATTGCTGCCCCGCGCGCTTTAGCGGGGCAGTTTCTTACGCACGAAACCGATCTGTGCATCCTTTTCGTATGCCAGTTTTCTATTTCCAACCGATGGGATCCAAAGCACTGCCGGTTTTATCTGCCCCAAAAGCAAGGCCGCTTACTGCACCGTAGGCGGTCTTCTTCTTTGCGGGGAGGGTAAACGCTTTTCCTTTTTCCGCGCAAAGAGTTTTATAAGACAAGTGTATCAAAAATTTTGTTTTTAAACATGAAAAAGATTTTCCCCGCCAGTCACCCCTGCGACAGCCTGCCCGATTCTCTTTCCGCTGAAGCCGTACCGATCAGAAGCCCATGCGTTCTGCCGGACTATATTTGCTTTTTTTATAAAAATTCTTGCAAAAACTCTGTAAAGGCTCATGATTTTTGATGTTTTTATAAATGTGCCTAATATATTAAGCGCATTATTACGATTTCTGCGGGTATAATAAAGGTTGAGGTTATCGTTATGATTAGTTATGCACCTTTTTACAAAACTTTACAACAAAAAAACATTACAGAATACCATTTGATTTTCAAGGAAGGTATTTCGGCAAATACGCTGCACAGGATGAAACATGGGTATACGATTACGCTGAAAACGCTGGATACGCTCTGTTTTATCTTAAAATGCCCTGTTTCAGACATCATCGAATACATGCCGGATGACTGACATCCAACATCGGATCTTTTTGCCGAAATAAGGCGTATGGAGCAAAAAGTTCATACGTTTTTTCTTTTTGCGTTTTTTCTCTTTTTTTACTTTTCGATATTTAACCGGTGGGAATTTCTTCCCTTTACCGCTCCGGCGGCGGAAACAGATCCAGCAGTACGTTTGGTTTATACATTTTTCGCGCCACGTCAAACCAAAGGAAAGGCTTTGCCCCGTCTATCTTTACCCCAGCGCAACGTCCAATGCCAGCATCACGGTAAAACCAAGGGCGAACGAAACGGTCCCCAAATTCGAATGATGCCCAGCGGACATCTCCGGTATCAATTCCTCGACAACGACATAGATCATAGCCCCGGCCGCAAAGCTCAATAGATAAGGCAGGACCGGTACGACGAAGCCTGCCGCCAGGATTGTGCCGAAAGCGGCGATGGGTTCTACAATCCCGGACAATACGCCGTATAAAAAGGCGGTTTGTTTTTTGGCTCCGCCGGCGCGCAGGGGCATGGAAATAATCGCCCCTTCCGGAAAATTCTGAATCGCGATTCCAAGGGATAAGGCCAATGCTCCCGCCGCCGTAATTACCCCGTTTCCGGACATCCAGCCGGCAAAAACGACGCCGACCGCCATGCCCTCCGGGATATTGTGGAGGGTAACGGCCAGCACCAGCATCGTGCTCTTTTTCCAGTTCACCTTCAGCCCTTCCGGCTCGTCGCTGCCCTGGTGCAGATGCGGGATTACACGGTCCAAAACCAGCAAAAACAATACCCCAAGCCAAAAGCCAACGACCGCCGGCACAAACGCCCACTGCTCCATAAAAGCGGCCTGTTCCATCGCGGGAATAAGCAGGCTCCATATGGACGCGGCGGTCATCACTCCCGCCGCAAACCCAAGCAGTATCCGGTGCACAAATGAAGGCAGCGTTTTCTTCATAAACAGCACGCATCCGGAACCAAGTACCGTTCCCAAAAACGGGATCAAAATCCCTTGCCAAGCTTCTCTTTCCATCTTTTCCCTCTTTTCTTGATATGGATTACAGTTTATAAGGTAGCATCGGCATGATGAGTTAGCGTGGGCTAATTCGCTCTTTTAAATAAACCGCTCTTTGAGCGGCCCGATTTCTATCCTACGGTTTCATTATAATGGACCCTTGCCGCAATGTCAAGGATCCGGAAAGAAAAACCAGCGAAAGGAAAAACGCGCAGAAAGGCTGTTTTGGATTTCACCTGCCGGAAGCTATTTTGTCGTTTATCAAGGGCAGATCCTTCCTACTATAAAAATATAGACATCTTTTTGCATTTTTCAGATCTCTTTTCTATAAATGATTGACGAAGCAATATTGAGAATGGTATAATAGCACTATCAAGTGAAATAGAAAGGATGGATTTTTGTGGATTTACGTGCAAAACCTTTTTATCTGGACGACGAGCAGATCGCCTGGGTGGAAAACACGCTGAAAGGGATGAGCCTGCAGGATAAGATCGGCCAGCTCTTTCTGTTCAACAGTATGACAACCGATACCGCGCAGGAAACGATTGACAAGCTCGAAAAAATCGGCCTAAAGCCCTGTGGCTTCCTGCTGCGCGGCAACGTTTCCAAGGAAATCCGGGAAAAAATCAAAGGCTTCCAGGACTATTACGAGATTCCGATGTTTATTGCCGGCGACCTCGACCGCGGCGCCAGCAACATGATTGTCGACGGTACCGCCTGCGGCCATCAGATGCAGATCGGCGCAACCGGCGACCCGGAGCTTGCTTACAAGACCGGCCTCATCTGCGCAAAGGAATGTGCGGCAGTCGGCGCCAACTGGAACTTCGGCCCGGTTATTGATATCGACTATAACCCCTATAACCCGATCACCAACGTCCGTTCCTTCGGTTCCGACCCCGACCATGTCCTGAAATTTGCCCGCCGGATTGCACAGGGTATGCGCGACGGCGGCCTGATCCCCTGCATCAAGCATTGGCCCGGTGACGGCGTTGACGGACGCGACCAGCACTTCCTGGCCTCGGTCAACTCCCTGAGCATGGAAGAATGGGACGCGAGCTACGGCAAGGTTTACCAGGGCATGATCGACGACGGCATGGAAACCCTGATGAGCGCCCATATTCTGCTCCCCTCTTACGCCAAATACTACGCTCCTGACGTTGCCGACGAGGACATCCTCCCCGGCTCTCTGAACGGCGACCTGCACAACAAGCTGCTCCGCGGCAAGATGGGCTTCAACGGCCTGATCATTACCGACGCGACCAGCATGGGCGGCTTCAATGAAGTTATCCCGAGAAGCAAAGCCGTCCCGCTCTCGATTGCCAACGGCGCGGATATTTTCCTGTTCTCCCGCGATATGGAAGAGGACTTCAATTACATGAAGAAGGGCATCGAGGACGGTATCCTGACCGTCGAGCGTCTGGACGAAGCCATCACCCGTATCCTCGGCCTGAAGGCAAAGATGCATCTGCACACCAAGAAAGCAAACGGCACGCTGGTTCCCCCTGTCGAAGCGCTGGAAATCTTTGAAAAGGGCGAAGGTCATGCTCTGGCCAAGGAAATCGCCGACAAGGGCATTACGCTGGTTAAGGACACCCAGCACCTGATGCCGCTGGATGTAAACAAGCAGAAAAACATCTATGTGATCGTCATTGGCGACCAGCCCGGCTATCACAATACCCGCGGCGGCTACGGCAAGCTGTTTGTCGAAAAGCTGCAGGAAAAGGGCTTCAATGTGACCGTTTATGATCCCGAAGATAAGGACGCGGACATTGCGAAGATGAAGATCGAGGAATTCAAGAAGAAATACGATGTCATCCTCTACTTCTGCAACATTGAAACCAACGGTTCCGACAGCGCGGCCCGTATCACCTGGCCCGGCAGACGCGGCACCGTTCCGAACATGATCCATGATGTCCCGACGATGATGGTTTCGATCGACAACCCCTATCACCTGATCGACGCTCCCCGTATCCCCACCTATATCAACGCTTATACCTCTGAGGATATCGTTGTGGAAACGCTGGTCGAAAAGATTGCAGGCGAAAGCACCTTCAAGGGCGTATCTCCTGTCAACGCATATGCCGGCATCTTCAACGCCGATAAATAATGGACTGATAAAAGCCCGCGCCTTTTGTTACGAAGGCGCGAGCTCCAGCTTTTTGAAAAAAGCTGGGCAAAAACTTTTCTGTCCGCCGCGGCCGTATCCCACGCGGGAAAGCGCATGAGACTGTTCGGCAAGCTCACAGTCTTCGATACGTTTTTCCACGCGGGATAACGCTATCCTTTTACAGCTGGGCGAAAACTTTCTTATTCGCGACGCTCCTCGTTTTGCCACGCCCGCATACGGCTTGCGGGCGTTTTCCTTCTGGAAATAAACGGCAAAACAGGTTGCTAGACCATCTTACGTGTTATCCCTACGGGAAGATCGTTCGAAGACTGCAACGCTTCGTTTTGCTCCGCCACTCCGTCGGTCGCTGAATGTTAGAAATGACTGAACGCGCCGGGTACATACGGCGGTTCATAGCGCTTTTCACTTTCTTTGACAAAACTCAATCCGCTCACGATTGGGGCCTTCGATGATAAAAAAGGCCACACCGTTTTCCCAGAAGGGAAGCGTTTCAATCCCATTCGACAGGATGTGGTATCCCTGCTCCTGGGCGTCGGCAAAAGCCTTTTCGATATCGGTGCAGTCCAAGGCAAAATGGTTGATTGCCCCGTCCAGCCCGTTCCCGCCCTCGGCATAGGCTTCAATGATCAGGTTCCCAAGCTGCAAAAAAGCAACCTGCGCCCCACTTGCGGGCACCTGGTTCTGATGGGCCACCGTAAACCCCAGCCGTTCATAAAACTGAACGGTCTTTTGCATATCCGAGGTCGGGATGCCGATATGCCCGATCCCCGTCACCCATTGTTTCATCTGCAAGCATCCTTTCCTTTACAGCACCTCAACGGCTCTCTTTTCGATTTCCAGCGCCGCCTTATAACCGCGCAGATAGGCTGCAAACCCTGCCGCGTCGGCGGGATCCGGTTCTATGCGGGTACTCTTCGTTGCGGCGAAGACGCGGTTGGACAGGTATTCTTCCAGCGTCTCCCCTTCCTCTTTACGGACCATATAAGCCGCCAAAAGCGCCATGCCCCAGGGGCCGCCTTCTCCCGCCGTCTCCATAACGGCGACCGGAACGTTCAGCGCCCCCGCCAGCATCTTCTGTCCGACAACAGGGGTTTTGAATAAGCCGCCATGACCAGTCAACGAGTCGAGCCGGACCTGCTCCTGCGTGAACAGCAAATCCATGCCGATGGCCAGCGTCGAGATGGTCGAATAGAGGAGCGAACGCATAAAGTTCGGCAGATTCAGCGCGCAGTCCGGCCGGCGTGCTACCAGCGGCCGTCCGTCCGTAATGCCGGTTACCGGTTCGCCGGAATAATAGTTGACACTCAGGATCCCGCCGCAGTCGGGGGCGCCGCTTGCGGCAGCGGCGTAAAGCGTATCATACAGGACAGGGGTTTCGACCTTACAGCCCAGCTTCTCCGCCGTTTCGCCCAACAAATGAACCCACGCGTCGAAATCGGAAGTACAGGTGTTGCAGTGAACCATCGCAACCGGCTTTCCGGTCGGGGTGGTGACCATATCGATTTCCGGATACACCTTGGACAGCGGCCGCTCCAGTACGGCCATCGCAAAGACCGAGGTCCCGGCAGAAACGTTTCCGGTCCTCTCGGCAACGCTGTTGGTGGCGGCCATACCGGTTCCCGCGTCCCCTTCCGGCGGGCAGACCGGAACGCCGGCCTGCAAAGTCCCGGACGGGTCAAGAAGCCTTGCGCCCGCTTCGGTCAGGTATCCTGCCGGCTCACCGGCAGCCAATACCTTTGGAAGGATATCCCGCAGCTTCCAGGGATACGGCTCCGCCAGCCGGTCAAATAGGCGGAGGCACTCTGCGTCGTAATCGCAGGCAGAGCTGTCAATCGGGAACATACCGGACGCTTCGCCGACTCCCAACACTTTTTCGCCCGTAAGCTGCCAATGAAC
>CAYWRQ010000089.1:0-10844 GCA_964460915.1 uncultured Oscillospiraceae bacterium | reverse complement strand
AGCCAATATGAGTAAAGTAAAACCCTATCCGGCGCTATACCGGGTAGGGACTTTTTTCGTTATTCGGCTTTCTGCTCTTCCATGTCCTTGCGGATCATCAGCGGCTGCGTGATGTTTTGCAGAGCGTAAAAGGGAAGTGGCTGCTCTCGTATAATGATGATGAGTACATCCGGGTTCTGGTCACATGGGACTATTACATTTAAGATGGCATAAATGGGAGAATGAAGACGCTTACGAAGGCTAAAGCCTATACGCGCTTACCTGTACCGGTGCGAAATTATCACCCAAGCGCCGGTGTTCCAGGCCGCCTAGGCTTATGAAAAAATGGTTTTGCCCTTGTTTTGGCTTTTAGGAGCTGAAACAAGGGCAAATGTATTATAGACCCGAAAAAGAAATTTTGGAAGGATCGGAAGTGTGAAAGCGGAAAAAATGACTGTAGATTTGCACGAAATAATTGACATTTCAGCGAGAGTCCTATATAATAGTTATTGAACAAAATTATTTTGTTATATTGAACAAGGAGGATTCGCTATGTGGAAGGAAACAAAAACTCCATATAATTTCAACCTGATTGAAAATGAAGGCGGCAAAACCCTGGGCTATTGCCCCGACTCCGGCGTCAAGATCATCGAAAAAGACGGCTTGGCGTTTAAGGACCTGGCTAAGACCGGTGAGCTGCTGCCTTATGAGGACTGGAGACTTTCTTCGGAAGAAAGAGCCGATGACCTTGCAAGACGGCTTTCAGTCGAGCAGATTGCCGGCTTGATGTGCTTTAGTGCCCACCAGTTTGATGTTGCAAGTGAAGTGAACGAAGAACAGAAAACGTTCCTCAACCAGCATCTGAGAAGCGTACTGAATTCCTGCGGTATGAGAGGGGTTGCGGACGAAACGCAGATCAGCTGGGCAAACGCCATGCAGCGTTTTGTAGAGGGAAAGGATTTTGGTATTCCCTGCTATTTTGCTTCTGACCCCCGTAACGGCCAAGGCACTGCTGACTGGCCCGGCAACCTGGGTCTGGCCGCCACCTTTGATCCCGAACTGGCAAAAACCGCCGCGAAATGCATTTCCAGAGAGCTGAGAGATCTCGGCGTAGCCTGCTTCTTGGCTCCTCAGGTTGACCTTTCCACCGAACCCCGTTGGTTCAGAAACAGCGGGACCTTTGGTGAGGACCCTGCGCTCAGCCGCGATTTGGTTCGTGCGTTCTGCGATGGCTTGCAGAGTACTTACGACGAAAACGGCGAAGACCTGGGCTGGGGCAAGGATTCGGTAACCGCCATGGTAAAACACTGGACCGGTGAAGGTGCCGGTGAGGGCGGCCGTGAGGCCCATCTGGAAGGCGGTAAATTCGGCGTATATCCGAACAACAACTTTGAAGCCTCCCTTATTCCTTTCGTAGACGGCGCATTCTCCTTGGATGGAAAAACCGGTGCCGCCACTTCTGTTATGAGTTCCTATTCGATTGCTTATTCTGAAGATGGCTCTCTGGGTGAACCGGTTGGTTCCAGCTTCTCCAAATACAAAATTCATGATTTGCTGAGAGGACGCTATGGCTTTACCGGCGTTGTCTGCACCGACTGGATGGTTCTGAACGAGGCCATCAAGACCGGCGGCAGATGCTGCGGGTGGGGCCCTCACATCGAAGATCCTGAGGTCACCGCAGGCGAAAGAGCGTTTATGGCAATCATGGCCGGTGTTGACCAGATGGGCGGCTGTTCCAATCCGCAGGTCCTGATCGACGCCTACAACTTTGGCTGCGAAAAGATCGGCAAAGAAAAGATGGACGAAGCCTTTGCTGTTTCCGCCCAGAGACTGCTGCAGGGTTATTTTATGACCGGGCTGTTTGAGAATCCTTATCTGGACGAGAAGGCAGCTCTTGCCGACGTGAACAGTGAGGATAAGCAGGCAGAGGCTTTGAAGGCGCAGGTCAAGGCTGTTGTAATGCTGAAGAACGAGAACGGCGCCATTAAACCCAGCACGAAACGGATGAAGGTTTATATTCCTGCACTGTATAATGAAGCATATAAGAGCTTCAATCACGTCTTTGGTATGATTACGAACGACCCTACCGTTACGTATCCGATCAGCCTGGAGATGGCGGAGAAGTACTTCGACGTTGTCACGGATAAGGTTGAGGGCACGAATGTCACTCGCCTGACGCTGGACGAATTAAAGGACTGCGACCTGATCCTGATTCCTGCGAAAGAGCCGGATAACTCTTTCCCGCAGGACGGAAGAAACGAAGACGGCGAGTTTATCCCGCAGACCCGTCAGTATCGCCCTTACGTTGCGGACGGACCTTATGTCCGCAAGCAGTCTATTGCTGGCGATATTCTCCCCAACGGCACGAAAGAGAACAGAAGCTACTTTGGCCGCAAAGCTGCTACCACCAACGAAGGGCAGCTGGATCAGATCCTTGAGATGGCCGGAAAAGCCAAAGAACTCGGTATTCCTTCTGTTGTTGCGATGTTTGCGGGCCATCCTATGTGCTTCCATGAGTTTGAACCGCAGGTTGACGGCATCGTAATCACGTTCTGCGGCGCTTCCCTTTACGGCGGCGCTTCCGCTTCCTCTGAAGCTTTGGCAAGAATTATTGCCGGCGTCGACGAACCTTCCGGTCTGCTTCCTTTGCAGATGCCCAAGGATATGGACGATGTAGAACGTCAAGCAGAGGATACCCCGAGAGACATGGAGTGCTACACCGACTCTGTCGGCCATAAGTATGACTTTGCGTACGGTATGAATTATTCCGGCGTAATCAACGATGACCGCGTGAAGACGTATACGGCGGCGCCTGTTCTCAGACCCGCCAATATGGGGAAATAAGCGATCAAAATTTCTCAGAAGCCGTTAAATGCCAAAACTGTATTCGGGTGAGGCAGCGGCCGGATGAGGATAAAAAGCGTGATGAATTGGGCCGTTCTCTGTCAGGAATGGCCCAATCGTATTCTCGTAAATCAAAATCTTTGAGGAAGATATTTTGTTTGATATCAGCAAATTCGCGTGGACAAGAGAACCGGACGGCTTTTCCATTGAGGAAGGTAAAATTGAAATCATCACAAAGCCCCATATGGATCTCTGGCAGCGTACCTATTATCATTTCAGAAACGATAATGCGCCGGTGCTGCAGATGAAAACGAGGGAAAAATATTTCTCTTTTGTCGTGAAAACGGAGTTTGAAAGCAAGCACCGCTTTGACCAGTGCGGCGTTGTCCTGTACCTGGACAGTGAAAACTGGCTGAAAGGCTCGATCGAGTACGAAAATACGGATTTTCAGCATCTTGGCAGCGTTGTGACCAATCATGGTTATTCGGATTGGGCGACTACGGAGATCGATGCCGCGATTAAGTCGATGTGGTATCGCCTAAGCCGGAGAGAGGACGACTTTTGTATCGAATGTTCAAAAGACGGCGTTTCATTTTCTCAGATGAGGATATGCCATATGTGGGATGCGGCCGATGAGATACAGTTCGGCATTTATGCCTGCAGCCCGGAGGATTCTTCGTTCAAAGCGACCTTTACCCATATGGATGTGACAGAATGTAAATGGCTGGCACATGATGGGCAGCAGCCGGATGAGGACTAAAACCTGCGGTTGGGCCGTTTGCCGTTGGGGAATGGCCCAACCGTTTTTGCATTAAAGCCTTGATAAAGAAAGACAGCTGATCCATGAAAAAAAATACTACCGATTATATTGATCCTGATAGGCGTTCTTGAAATTATTGTCGCGTTCATGGATATCAAAATGCCCATCCTTGTAGCGATCTTTTTGGGCGTTCTATTCATTGCACTTGGCGTTAAGATGCTGCTGGATGTTGGAAAAAAGAAGTAATACAATCAATTGCTTGCTTCAATACGTTATAAAGAAGAAAATGTGAAATAAAGATTCAACTTCTTTAAACACATTAAAATACTTTCTCGAAAATATTATAATGATTAGACTATTAACAGAAAACAAAAATAATTCAATTTGATATAATTTTGGATTGACATCTTACTTTGTATGTGATTTAATATGTAAAAAGATTTTAGAAGGGATGAATAATATATGGATAAATAACATTCTTGGCGAACAAAACAGCGAAAGTACAAAATCTGTAGCACTCGAGACAATTAAAACAAATGCGATAAAAATCCCTGGTGTGAAAGTTGATCGAAAGAAATTTTTATCCAACACTTTTGCTAATGACAGTAATATTGATTTACAAGAGGTTGTGGAGCATGGTCCAATCGTTGCGGGATGTTCAAGAAACTCTTTGAAAAATTATGCCTCAAGATTGATACTAACACGTACTTCGGAATCCTCTGTTGCATCATTTGCAGCTGGAATTCCAGGTGGTTTTGCTATGGCAGCGACGATTCCTGCTGATACCTTGCAGTATTTTGGAATGGCACTTCGTCTTGCACAGGAGCTTTCGTATTTATACGGTGCAGAAGACCTATGGATAAATGGAGAGATTGATAGCGAACGAGTAACAGGTCAACTCATTCTATATTGTGGTGTTATGTTGGGGCTTCTGGTGCTTCTGCTGGGGTACGATTGCTTTCATCTTTAATGGCGAAACAAGCTTTGAAAAAAATACCGCAACAAGCTCTTACAAAGACAGTATGGTATCCTGTATTGAAAAAAGTGGCCGCGTTGGTAACTGTGAAAATTACGAAGGATACGTTTGCAAAAGGAGTTTCTAAAGCAATTCCAGTACTTGGTGGAGTTGTTTCTGGTACTATTACTTTTGTGTCGATGCGTCCATTGGGAAAAAAATGGCAACTATATTGAATCAATCTATTTTTAATTATACTACACAAGAAATGCAAAATGATTATCAAACATTAAAGAATATGTCTGCAGCTAATGATGATAATATTATTGATGTTGATTTTTCTGAAATGCGTGATGCTGCACCTAAAGTTAAACAAGAATCCCAAGAAACTATGAATCCTTTTGAAAAATTGAAAAAGTTAGGTCAGCTTAAGGATGCAGGGATAATAACGGAAGAAGAGTTTAACGAAAAGAAAGCTGAATTGCTTCGCAGCATATAAGTGGATGAAAGGGAAAAATATATGTCTGCAACTAAACCAAAAAATTTCTCAAAAATGGCAGTGTACATATTGTGGCTCTACTAAAACAACGAGTTTGACATCACGTCCTTTGCCTGGTAGCTGCCCAAGAAAAGGGAAAACACGGGACGGAAGAACAAAGCCACATTCTTGGGTAAAAGTTAATTGAGGAAAAAAGCTCTTGACAACTTTATTTTCTCGTGCTAAACTAAATATACAAATGCAGAGACGGGGAGAGTATCCTCTGGGTGAGCCTGAAAGAGAGTTTCCGGTGCTGAAAAGGAAGCGGTCGTCCAGAGTGGGAAGGTAGCCCCTGAGCGGCGCACCGAAGCGTGGGTTTCCGTGCCTGAGGCTGCGACAGGTCCGCCTGTTATCGCGGGGCAGTATGTTTGTACTGGCTGAGGCTGTTTTCGTGAGGGAACAGTGAACTGAAGTGGTATCACGAGTTTTTCGTCTTCAGAAGGATTTTTTCCTTTTGAAGGCGTTTTTTATTGATCTGAAAAGGAGGCGAAAGCCATGGCACTGGATGGTGCATTCCTCTCTGCGATCCGGAAGGAGATCGAGGATAAAGCTCTGGGCAGCCGTATCGACCGGATTTATCAGCCCTCCCGGGAGGAAATCTGTTTCCTGCTGCGGTCGAGGGGATGGTCGGGAAAGCTCCTTTTGTCGGCGGGCGCCGATTCGCCGCGCATCCATTTTACGGCCCTGGAGATCGAAAATCCGAAGTCCCCACCGATGTTTTGTATGCTGCTGCGCAAGCATCTGTCGGGGGCGAAGCTGGTTTCCGTCCGGCAGCTGGGGATGGACCGCATCCTCTACCTCGACTTTGACACCAAAAACGAACTGGGCGACCCGGTGACGATTACGGTCGCCATCGAAATCATGGGCCGGTATTCCAATATCATCGTAATCGATGGATCCGGGAAGGTCCTTGATTCGATCAAGCGGGTCGATCCGGAAATGTCCCGTGTCCGCACGGTTTTGCCGGGGGTTTTGTACGAAACGCCGCCCGGTCAGGGAAAGCTGAACCTTTTTACGGCGACCCGCGAGGAGGGGAAAGATGCAATTCTGGCGGCCAAGGGAGCGGACCTTTCAAAGGCGCTGATGGGTGCTTACGAAGGCTTTTCCGCGACGCTGGCAAGGGAAGTGACCCTAGAGGTCATGAAGTCGGTGGATGTGAGTAAGCTGGAACTGACCGATGATCAGTGGGATAAGCTGTTTTTCCGGCTGGATAAGATGAAAGTGGCGCTGGAGAGCGGAGAGAACACCTATACGATCCTCTATGAGCAGTCCGGCCGCCCGAAGGAGTTTTCTTTTGTCGACCTGCATCAGTATGGCGCGCTGCTGCTGAGCAAGTATTTTTCATCCCCGAGCGCTCTGCTGGATGCCTTTTACTCCGAGCGGGTGCGGATGGAGCGGATGAAGCAGCGGAGCAACGATTTACTGAAGCTCCTGGTCAATCAAAATGAGCGTTTGACCCGTAAAATTGCGCTGCAAAAGGAAGAATTGGCCGCCTGCGCCGGCCGTGACCTGTTAAAGGAAAAGGGCGACCTCTTGTCTTCCTATATCTACCTGGTCAAAAAAGGGGACAAAGAAGTCACGGTTCAGGACTTTTACCATGACGGGCAGGAGCTGACCATCGCTCTGGATCCTGCTTTAACACCGGTTCAGAATGTTCAAAAATATTATAAGGAGTACCGCAAGGCTGCGACGGCTGAAAAGCTGCTGGCCGGTTTTATCGAGCAGGCCGAGCAGGAGCTAAACTATATCGACAGTGTATTTGACGCGGTGTCGAGAACCTCCGGCGAAAGTGAACTGCTGGAAATTCG
This sequence comes from uncultured Oscillospiraceae bacterium, assembly GCA_964460915.1. Classification (GTDB taxonomy): domain Bacteria; phylum Bacillota; class Clostridia; order Oscillospirales; family Ruminococcaceae; genus Faecivivens. The sequence continues at coordinate 3,960 of CAYWRQ010000089.1, read as the reverse complement.
GCAGGAGCTTTCGGAGCAGGGATATTTGAAGCATTACTCGGCCAAGAACAGCAAGTTTGTCAAAGCGCAGCCCCCGCTCCGGTACCGTTCCTCGGACGGCTACACAATCTGGTGTGGGCGCAACAATAAGCAGAATGACAAGCTGACCCTCAAGGAGGCGCGGCCGGACGATATCTGGTTCCACACCGAAGGGTTCCCCGGCTCCCATGTCATTCTGGTCACAAATGGGACACCGCTGAACGACATTCCCGACCGGACGGTTGAGGAAGCGGCTATGATCGCGGCCTACAATTCCCGTGCCCGTTCGGCGGCGCTGGTGCCGGTGCAGTATATCGATGCCCGTCAGGTGCATAAGCCGAACGGCGGCAAGCCTGGTATGGTGATTTTCGACCACTATTTTGTGCTGTATATCACGCCCAATGAGGAAAAGGTCCAGTCGATGCTGGATATGTAAATGGATGATATTGCGGCTTTATGCCAGTCAATAAAGAGAAAGGAAGAAAGAGTATGCCTCGCAAAGAACTGGATAAGATGTATAATCCCAAGGACTTTGAGGATCGCATCTATCAAAACTGGGAAGAAAAAGGGTACTTTACCCCCCAGATCGATGAAAACAAAACCCCGTACACCATCGTGATTCCGCCCCCAAACATCACCGGCCAGCTGCACATGGGCCACGCTGTGGATAACACCCTGCAGGACATCCTGATCCGCTGGAGAAGGATGCAGGGCTACTGCACGCTTTGGCTGCCCGGTACCGATCACGCTTCGATCGCGACCGAGGCAAAGATCGTGGAGGCTATGCGGGAGGAAGGCCTGACAAAGGAAGATATTGGCAGGGAAGGCTTCCTTGAGCGGGCATGGGACTGGAAAAAGCAGTATGGCGGGCGGATCGTCACCCAGCTGCGGAAGCTCGGTTCCTCCTGCGACTGGTCCAGAGAGCGTTTTACGATGGACGAGGGCTGTTCCAAAGCCGTTTTGGAGGTCTTCACCCGCCTATATGAAAAGGGAAAAATCTACCGTGGCAACCGGATGGTCAACTGGTGCCGCCACTGCAACACCTCTATTTCCGACGCGGAGGTTGTGTATGAGGAACAGGATGGGCATTTCTGGCACCTGCTCTACCCGGTGAAGGAGACCGGCGAGATGCTGGAGCTGGCGACTACCCGTCCTGAAACGATGCTAGGCGATACCGCCGTTGCAATCAACGCCGATGACCCGCGTTATGCCCATCTGCACGGCTGCCATGTCCTTTTGCCGCTGCTGAATAAGGAAATCCCGATCGTCTGCGACGAGCACGCCGATATGACCAAGGGTACCGGCGTCGTGAAGATTACCCCTGCCCATGACCCCAACGACTATGAGGTTGGCCTGCGCCATGACCTGCCGATTGTCCGGGTGTTTACCTATGACGGCCATATGACCGGCGCCGCTGACAAAGCGGCAGCTGACGAGCTGTTTGCCAGCGGCAAAGCGACCGTCAACGAGCCTCATGTTCTGGACTGCGGGAAATATGCCGGCATGACCACCTTAGAAGCGCGGAAAGCGATCCTGGCCGATCTGGAGGCCGGCGGTTTCCTCAAAGGGACCGAGCCACTCAAACACGAGGTCGGCACCTGTTACCGCTGCCATACGACCATTGAGCCGATGGTTTCCAAGCAGTGGTTCGTTGCGATGAAAGAGCTGGCACAGCCCGCTATTGAAGCGGTCCGCAGCGGGGAGATCCGTTTCATCCCCGAGCGTTTCAGCAAAAACTATTATCACTGGATGGAAAATATCCGCGACTGGTGCATCTCCCGTCAGCTCTGGTGGGGCCATCAGATTCCCGCCTGGTACTGCGATGACTGCGGCGAAACGATTGTGGCAAAGAGCGCTCCCTGCTCCTGTCCCAAGTGCGGCAGCACCCATCTGACCCGCGACCCCGACACGCTGGACACTTGGTTCAGCTCGGCGCTTTGGCCCTTCTCGACCCTCGGCTGGCCGGAGGAAACCGAGGATTTGAAGTACTTCTATCCCACCAGCACCCTCGTCACCGGTTACGACATCATCACCTTCTGGGTTTCCCGTATGATCTTCTCCGGCCTGGAATACACGGGCAAAAAGCCGTTCTCGGATATCTTTATCCACGGCTTGGTCCGCGACAGCAAGGGGATCAAGATGAGCAAATCGCTCGGCAACGGGATCGACCCGCTGCAGGTCGTCGACCAGTACGGCGCCGATGCCCTCCGCTTTATGCTGGCCAACGGCACCAGCCCCGGCAATGATATGCGTTACGGCGATGAAAAGGTCAAAGCCGCCCGCAACTTCGCCAATAAGCTGTGGAATGCGTCCCGGTTTATCCTGATGAATCTTTCCGACGAGATCGAGAAGCCCGAACTGCCTGAGGCCCTGATGATGGAAGACAAGTGGCTGCTCAGCAAGTACAACAGCGTGGTCAAGACGGTCAACGATAACCTTGAAAAATACGAGCTGGGCGTCGCCTCTCAGAACGTCTATGACTTTATCTGGGACGTCTTCTGCGACTGGTATATCGAAATCTCGAAGGCAAGGCTGAATGCCGGCGGAGAAACGGCCCTGAACGCGCAGAAGGTCCTTGTATATGTCATGTCCGGCATCCTGCGGCTGCTGCATCCGTTTATGCCGTTCATCACCGAAGAAATCTGGCAGGCAATTCCGAACGACTGCGAAACGATTATGCTGGCGGCGTACCCGGCGTACGATGGAAAGCTGTGCTTTACCGAGGAAGAGGAAGAGTTCGAGCGGATCATGAACGCCATCAAGGCCGTCCGCAACATCCGCACCGAGAAAAACGTCCCGCCGTCCAGAAAAGCACACGTTTATATTGAGACGACCTACGTTTCTACCTTTGAGAAAGGCGCCGCGTTCTTTGAGCGCCTGTGCTCGGCGTCCGGCGTGACGGTAGGGGAGACGGTCGAGATCGAAAACGCTGCCGTTGGCGTGACGGAATCGGCAAAGATTTACCTGCCTCTTGGCGAGCTGATCGATAAGGAAAAGGAACTGGCGAGACTCCATAAGGAACAGGAGAGCTGTCAGAAGGATATCGATATCATCTCCCGCAAGCTGGGTAATGCGGATTTTGTTGCAAAAGCGCCCGAAAAGGTTGTCGCCAACGAAAAGGCAAAGCTCTCCCGCGCGCAGGACCGTATGCAGAAGATCCTTGAATCGATCGCGGCCATGCAGTAATGGGTTGGACGGAATGGGAGACAGCAAATGGAACTCATTGATCTGTACGATGAAAATTTCCAAAATACGGGCATAATCCAAGATCGCAATGCCCCTGTCCCGGCGGATATGTACCGGGCAGCCGTCGGGATATGGGTGATCAATGCCCAGCACCAGATCCTATTGACCCGCCGGAGTCTAGATAAGAGTTATGCGCCCGGAAAATGGGAAAATACAGGCGGTCATGTAAAGCATGGTGAGACGATGCGGGAGGCGGTTATCCGGGAACTGGCGGAGGAAACAGGGATTACCGTTTCCCCTGACGAAGTAATTTTCCTGGGGAGCGCGAAATCGTGGCCATATTTGGGAATGAACTATTGCGTGCACCGGGAAGTGGAGCTGTCCGAGGTCCGGCTCCAGGAGCATGAGACCTGTGAGGTCATGTGGGCGGATATCCCCACTTTCATGCAAATGATGAATAAGGGGCTGCTGGCCCCTTCCACAAAAGAGCATTTACAAGGTTATCAAAGGCGTTTCTGGGAAGAACTGCGCCGCTGATGAGTATAGAAAAGCACCGTCTGTTTATCCGGGCGGTGCTTTCTCTGTAAAGGGCAGAAGGGCGGTTGGAAAATTTTGCGAAAAAAATGTTGACAAATAGGGCTTTGTCTGTTATAATCATAGTCGGTCGCTGGACAGTCTCCATATATTATGACCGGTTTTTGAAAAATAGTTCAAAAGAGTATTGACAAACCTCCTTTGATGTGATATAATGTAACA
>CAYWRQ010000088.1:0-10934 GCA_964460915.1 uncultured Oscillospiraceae bacterium | reverse complement strand
AAGAAAGGAACGAAACGCAATGAAGAAAAAAACAGCTTTATTGCTTGTTGCGATAATGACTGCGGCAGCCCTGGGCGCCTGCGGGAACAATGCAACGACCAACAACACCTCCAGCAACTCTACCAGCAACTCTACCAACAGCTCTGCGGGCACCGCAGATGACAACGGTACGGCAAGTGATGGAGGCAGCACGACTGTTTCCGCCGGTCCGGACGACACCACCGAACATGAAGAGTTTAATGTTTACTACAACTATGCTTCTTGGAGTCATGTCTGGGGTGATGATGAATATTCTGCTTTCCTCAGTGATAAGTTCAATGTATCGCTGAACTGGAGCGCAGGTGAAAACGATCCAGACGCGAAGCTGAACTTGATGATGTCGTCCGGCGATATGCCCGACATGATCATCACCGAACGTGGTGCCATCCACAACAAGGTCGCCCGTGCGGGTATGCTGGTGGATTTGGAGACCCTGATGTATGATGGCTGCTCCTTTGCAGAGGACATTCCTGAGAGCGTGCGCAATATGCTGAAAGTCGACGGCGTGCTGTACGGCATTCCCAACTGGGCTCGTTCCGGTGCTACCGGCGGTAACTATCAATGGATGCTCAACTCCCAGATTTATGAAGAGATTGGTGCAGAGAATGTTGATATCACCACGCTGGAAGGTCTGCATGATTTTGCTTTGGCCGCGAAAGAGGGCGGCTACACCTCTTATAATGGAGGTTCTGTCTATCCTCTCCTGGTGACGAACACAGATAATGGCTATTATGTATATTACCCCATGTTCCGTGCCTTGGGCGGTCGCGCCCTGCTGGATAGCTACTGGACCCAGGAAGACGGTGTTATCGAGTTCGGCGTTGACAACGAAAAATTTGTCGAGGCTCTGAGAATCGCCAACACCTGGTATAACGAGGGGCTGTTCTCTGCGGAAGTCTTCACCGACAGTTCGGAGCAGTTCCTTGAGAAACTCACCAACGGCCGTGCGGCTCTGCTGTGGTACGACTATTCTCAGGACAACACCAATAACTTCCGCCGTATTACGCTGGAGCAGTCCGGCGGCGAGGCGGATTGGCTTGTTGTTGGCTATGATATTGGCGAAAAGGATCAGCAATTCCCCGGTGCTGAGGGTGTTACCGTTACCTATGGCGACGAGGCCGGTGGCGTTGGCTGGAACGTAAACTGCATTACCACCGCCTGTGAGAATCCCCAGCGGCTGTTTGATGTGTTTACTTATATGCTCACTCCCGAAGGATCGGTATATATGCAATACGGTCCTGAGGGCGGCACTATGCTGGAGAGCATTGACTGGTCCGGAACATATCCGTTGCCTATTCTGACGAAGGATGTTTCCCAATTTACATCGGCAGAAACCGACGCGGCCGGCGCATGGTTCTGGAGTCAGCCTGCCCAGTCTGACTATGTCGACGGCATCAAGTTTGCCCTGAACGATGCCTTGCCTGCGGAATCTCAGGACTGGGTAGTAACCCGCCAGGCTCACCTTAGTTCCTATGACGAAAGCGATCTCCATATCGGCCAGAAGTTTATGACAGACCAGTTGACCAACATCACTGGCGAAATCGATTCTCAGGACGAATTGGGTATCTGCCAGAAGAATATCGAGGATAAGTGCAAAGAAATGCTGCCTAAGATTATTATGGCGTCCTCTGAGGCTGAATTCAATAGTATGATCGAAGAACTGTCCACCTATGCTGGTTCTCAGCGTGTTGATGAGATCAACGAAATCTGGCAGGCTAAGTTCGATGACAACGTCGCTACGCAGGGCTTTGACGCTTACAGCGACGAGTATGACGTTTATAAGCTGCACTCCTAAGCGCACGGCATAAAAACTGAAGGCTTAGCGGCATCGTTTAACGTATATCGGAGCTATTGACAATGTGTAAACCTCCGTCATGGTGTGGAACAGAAGCACCATGACGGAGGTTTTGCATATGACGAATTACTTGAAGAAAGATTGATGGCTATACGAACGCTGGAGACGATTATGACACCATTCCGGCAAAGAAGGGCAGCAAGCTGATCTGGACAAGGTAAACAACGTCACTCCCCTTCCCCATACGAAGCAGATCTCTTACTGGTTCTCAGTATTTGGGCAGATATGAAAAATTGATAAACAATACGCTTTATCAGGCAAAATATGCAATGTATTAAGAAAAGAGCTGCCTAAATCGACAGCTCTATTCCCTCATTTATTATAGCGTCCGCGACAAGAAAGAATTTCAACATTCTCGTTGTTTAGTCTATAAACGATACGATTTGTATCGTCAATGCGGCGACTCCAGCATCCTGTTAAATCTTCTTTTAAGGGCTCAGGTTTACCAATTCCGTCGTATCCATTTCGAAGAATATCCTGCAAAAGTGCGTTAATCCGACGCAGAGTTTTCTTATCCTGGGTTTGCCAGTAGATATAATCATCCCATGCTTCTGGAGTAAAATTTAGATTACTCATCAGCCATAGCCTCGAGTTCTTCGATCGATTTTGTTATAAACTCGCCCCGATTTGCTTGCTCGATGCTCCGGCGAAGATGATCCAGATTACCAGAACTATAAAACGGATCATTGTCAGAAATCGCAATTTCAAATGGGATACGTTTTTCGCGGATAACCGCTTTTGCAAACAGATTTATCGCTGTTGATGTGTTCATCCCGACAGCGGCGCAAAATTCTTCCAGCCCACGTTTTGTTTCAGAGTCCATACGGACAGACAGTGTGGTTTGAGACATACTAAATCATCTCCTTCGACTACATTGTATCATGATTATCAGGCGTTGTCAATACATTGTCACATAAAGTAAAAAAGAAAGGAAAATTATATCGCAAATCGATGTGCTGGAAAGCAGTCGTCAAAAGACGGCTGAAATCATAGAAGCAAGGTTGGCCAGCGTCTCTTAAATTTGTTGCCCAACTGTATTAAAACGATTGGACACAAAATAAAATGATTGGACACAGGGAATGGCACAAATTGCACCAAAACACCTGTGTCCGCTTGGGGAGAAATGTAAGAAGTCTGGCAAGTTTAAGAATGTTTCCGCCCGCGGCGGTGTACAGCAATCACACAGAAAGCTGCAGATAAAACACCGAAAACGGTTATCGCGGCAAACATGATTTTCCGGCCGTCCGCTGTGCTGTTTTGATCAGCATCGGACGGGTCCGGATCCGATAAGGCTGTCAGCATTTCACTGATCAGTTCCCTATTCTCATAAAGGGTCTCACGGTCAACGCCAATCTGCTCCAGCTGAGAAAGCTGATCCGCATCCAATGCGTCTATTGGGGTGTCGCCGATAATTTCGACCGCCTTCAGCATCAATTTCATATCCGGCATCGTACCAAATTGGCCGCTTTCCTGCTGTTCTGATTCTTCCAGCATATGAAATGGATCAAAAGTATCTGAATCTGTGCTTTCTGACGGCAGGCCGTCCGCACGCTCCGCGGCATATGCAACAGTATGGCTGACAGGCAGGGCCGCAGCTGCCCCGCCAGGCGCAGTCAGGAACAGCAGAAGACAGCAAAACGCCATTGCAAAGCTTTTGCCGATCTGCAAAGGATCGCCTCATTTCTGATTTTTTGATTTCCTTTTCTTGACTGATGTTATTGTATATCCCGAAAGTGATTGCTGTGTGAACAACAGCTGAATTTCCAAATTTTTTTTCAGTCCCGCTTTTCAAAACGCATCCATTTGTCATTCATATAAATATCAATGCTGTTTTCATCGACAAACTGATAACCAAACCCGCTCCCGAAATTGGACTGGTTATCTGCAGTCGGAACCTCCGTCCCGTCCACCTCCGAGGTAATCTCTCCGTCCATGACCCCGCACCGGCCGGTGATGTCGCTTTCGCGCCCGGTATCATAGTACAGCTCCCCGTTCACCATCACCATCGGGTGTCTGTCCCACTCCTCGCTTTCTTCCTCTGCCGGAACATACCCGGCATCAATCAGGGTCTGTTCTCCCTCTTCCGAGCATACCCAATTGTAAAGCAGGCGCGCCGGGCTGTCCTCCGGCTCATCCGCCCGGATGGCCGCGTAAAATTCGTTGCAGAGGGGATAGCTCGCGTCCGCAATCGTATCGTACCCCGGCAGCACATCGTCGACCGAAATCAGGCGCAGCCCCGGTTTTGCGTACATCTCGTTGATATAATAATAGACCGAATATCCGATGGCATTTCCTTCGTTATTATATTCCGCAAGCCCATCGACCAAGCCGCCCATCATGCTGGGTCGCAGTTCAGTCGGCGGGTCCAGCAGGGTCAGCTCCCGATCCCCGATCAGCAGCTTCTTAAAGAGGGTAAAGCTGCCGCTGGTTTCGTCCCGCTGGAATGGGACAATCTCCAGGTCTTCCCCGCCAAGCTGACTCCAGTTGGTGATGCCGCCGGTATAAATCTCCCGCAGCTGCTCCTGGGTCAGGGACTGCACAGGATTCTGCTCATTGACAATAAAGACGAGGGCGTCCCGGCCAATCGGAGTAATTTCCAGCTCCGGGCCTTTCTCCAGTTCTTCCTTGACGCTGTCCGGCGCCTCATACACCAGCAGCAGGTCAACGTATCCGCTGGACAGGTTTTGCCAGGACTGGGCGGTCTTGTTGGCGGAGCTGTAGCTTTCGGCCAATTCCTCCTCAATCCCGCAGCTGCGGGACAACACCTTAGCCATCAGCGGCAGGGTCGCCGTCGAGCCGTCTACCTTCGGGTACTCTTCCAAGGTCAGGAAGGGTTCATATGCATATGATGCAGGTTCGGAGGACGCAGCCTGAGACGGTTCGACAGAGGACTCGGAAACCGCAGAAGACGGCTCCGAGGACGGTTCTGAAGACGGCTGTGAAGACGATTTTGTCCCCGATGGCCGGCATCCGATCAGTGATGCGCAGAGAAGTGCGATCCAAAAAATCGTGATACTTCTTTTCATGATAATTCCCCGTTTCTTAATAATACACACCGGTTTCATCCCGCGTCGACTGGAAGACGCTTTCCTTCCAAAGCCAATTTCCCTCCATGTCGATCACTCCGTAGGAAAAGCCTCTGCGCACAAAGATCACACCGGCAGGATCAGATGTATAGCTATAGTACTCGTTGACCCCCTCCAGTACGATGTTGCCGTCTGTATCCAGCAAATCCACCAAATAGGTATTGCCGACGGTGTAGGAAGCGGCGATCAGGCCTTCCATATTTTGGAACCAGTACACGGAATTATAGCGGTCAAGGGAAATTGATCTGCCGTCCACACGATGCAGGATCACGCCCTTTTCCTGCCAATCGGTACCGACCTCAAACAGATACCCATACCCCATCGAATAGATTTCCTTTCCTTCCGACGGCGCTGCGGCCAGCACTTTTTCCCCGTCCCGATTCAGGACATCGTGGCTGCGGTTGAGCCGCACCACATCTATGTACGGATCATTTTCCATCCATGAGACGTTTGCATATTGGATCAGCTGCGGCTCAGGATAACAGGGGGCATCGATATAGGTTTCTTCCGCATTCTGCCAGACCTTCACCGTGTCCGAATAATACTGGTACGCGTTCGTTCCCTCGCCCTCTTTGGGATATAAGATCTCCCCCGTTGCCACGTCGACTACCGAATAAAGCCCTTCCGCATCCTGCAGCACCGCAAGCCCTTCGCCGCAGCTATACGAAAAATTCTCGTATTTCTGCCCGGTAGCGGGGCTGTACAGCTCGGAAGTATTCTCTCCTGTATGATCGTTATAACTATGCAGGCTGATAAATCCCGGCAAGCCGTCCTCCACATATCCCCAGCAGCCCGAAAATGTTTCCACCTCGGATAAATCCGATACCCGATAAATCCGGACCTCGTCCCTTGAATCATAAATGGGAAGGCCAAAATAGGTTTCGTCAATCTGAAACGGGGTGGATGAGGAAGGAAACGAAGTATGCTCCATCGTCCTCAGGTCGATCACACAGTCCTCCTGCTTCTCATACCAATCCGGCGTGCAAAACAGCCAATGCCCGATCACCGTATTGGGAGAGGCAGGTAAACCGTCTATTAGCCGTGTCCCGTCTGCATCATATAAGGAATACCTCTTTGTCTCTCCGTCCTGCTCCATAGCCGAAAAGACGACCCTGCCGTCCTCCAGTTCAAAGCTGTTTACGGGATTTTTCCCCCGGAAAACAATTTTCGCGCCGTGAAAAACAACCGAATCATTTTCCTCATAACGGTATAAAATGCGCAGCTTTCCGTCATCCATCTGCTCAAGGCCGGGTTCTCCCTCCGGTTCGGTTTCTGCGGCAGGCTCTATAGCGGCCGTACCGCTTTCCGCCCCCTCCGATACGGGAGCAGACGAAACCTCCCCCGCCTGCCTGCCGCAGGCGGATAAAAACGCCAATAAAATAACCGATACCATCAGGGCTTCGCGTTTCATCTCCCCATTTTCAAAAAGCCTCATTTATCTCCCTCCTCGCTCCAAATCAGATTGCCGTCCAAATCAATCAGGCCGTCGTCTATTCTCAAAATGTTTGCGCCGATACCCACCGGATCAATGCCAGAGATACTTTCCGCATAAACCCTACCGGTTTCATCCAGCAAATCAGTCTTGTTTCCATCCCATTCCACAAACCGCAGCTTTCCCTCCGGAAGTCCTCTGAGCGGACGGACGCACTGTCTTCCTTTAAAGAAATACTGCTCTCCGGAAATATGATAAAGGGTGCAGCCCGTTTCCTCACATCTGCGCGCCCAGCCGTCCCACAAATATTCAGCGCTGTTTTCTCCCTCAGCCGGGACCGACAATAAAACCGCTCCCTCCTGGGACAGGATATCCAGCCTGCCGTCCTCCGACACAATATGCAGATACGGATCATCCGAGCCGTCGTCCGCCCAACGGGACGCGTGCTGCACCGGAATAAGCTGATCCCCTTTTTCCATATAATATTGTTCTTCCTTATGCCACAGGGCAATCCCCTCCCCGGCATAAATCAAATCCATATCGGTATCGCTGTACAGCGTCTCTCCCGTTTTCAGCGAAATGTAGGTATAGCAGCCCGGTTTCCCAAGCTGGATGCAGTCTGACCCCACAAACCAGTTAAAATCCTCAAAGACCTGATCCAGATAGAAGCTGTACAGCCGCATATTTCGGTAGTCACGGTCCCATAGCAGCACACAGCCGTCCGGCATCGGAAAGCCCTGATACTGATCCGAAAGCCCAAAGGAATCGAGAAAGCATTTTACGACGGCCAAATCGTCCTGCCGGACAATCAGGGTTTCCGTCAGGGAATCTTCGCTTTCCTGCAGGCCCACCAGCAGATGTTCGCCGTCCAGCTGCCTGACCCGGCACCGGCCGAGTTCCCAGACCGTCTCGCCTGTCCGCAGATCGATCAGCGCCGTATCGGTCGTAAAAACCTCCGCGTCAGTATTCTCCATCTCATAGTACCCCCGTACAAGATAGTTCCCGATAAGCCCTGTAATCGTCCGGCGGTCATATCCTGCAACCTGTTGGCCCTCAGTGTCAAAAACGGCCGTATACTGCCCGTCCTCCCGCTGTTCGGAGACAATATAATACTGAGAAGGCCTTCTGCCGTCCCGCAGGAGGGTGGCATTTCCTTCATACAACATCCCGGACGCGCCGAAAATAGCCGTCTGACTCCGGTTTGTACCCGAAATCATAAACAGCGTATCGGAAAGGGTCGAAAAGGCTCTTGCTGCGGCTGCCTCATCCACCGGGGCGCTCTTTTCCTCCTCCGGTAAATCCGGCTGAGATCGATTTCCTGTCCCTTCCTCTGTTCCGGATGCCGACACCATGACGGCGGACGGCTCCCCACCGGAAGGCTCCGAGGCCCCCGGGTGCCCCAGGCAGCAGGCTGCCGCAACCGCCGCCAAAAGTCCCGCGAGGATAACAGGCACTATCTTTTTCCTCTTCATTTCCTTCCCCCAATCTCCGGAAATTTTCCCTACTACTTTATATACACTCCTCCATGTCAAAAGGTTGCGTTTTCCAAAAAAACCGGGATTTTTTCCGGCAGAATACTCGGCATTGACAAGTACGGCATTTTTGGGTATAATGTATTCGTATATTTATGCGCAGACATAAAAACTCTCTCCTGTGATATCCGCAGGCTGACGGACGCGCCGTCCGCTGCCCGGATCAGAAAGGAATGATCGAAGATGAACGAGAATTTGTGCATGGGATGCATGGAAAACAAAGGCGAACTGACCGTTTGCCCATACTGCGGCTATTCGGAGAACGGCCCCCGTATTCAGTCCTGCCTTCCGCCTCGTTCTCTCATTGGAAACCGCTATCTCGTCGGCAAGGTCCTCAGCTATAACGGCGAGGGTGTTACATATATAGGCTACGACACTGTTTCCGACCGTAAGATCTCCGTCCGGGAATTTTTCCCGGACGCGCTGGTCACCCGCGCCGAGGACGGAATGGGCGTGGAGGTGCGTCCCAACTGCCAGATCCAGTTCAAAACGTATCTGAGCGATTTCCTTGAGGTAAACGAAAAAATAGCCCATCTGCGCTCCATCTCCTGCCTGATGCAGATTTTCGATATTACCGAAGACTGCGGGACAATTTATTCCATTTCCGAATACCCGCTGGGCGAGACGCTGGAGCAGTTTTTGCAGCGCAGGGGCATGATGCTGACCTGGGGCGAAACCTATGACCTGCTTATGCCCATTGTACGGACGATGCAGCTGATCCATGAGGACGGCATCATCCATCGCGGGATCAGCCCCTCAACCATTTACATCACCCCCAACGGCAAGGCAAAGCTGTCCGGCTTCGGCATCAGCGCGGTTCGCGCCGCCCGCACCGAACTGGCGGCGGAGCTGTTCCCCGGTTTTTCCGCCCCCGAACAGTATTCCTCGACCTCCCCGCACGGCACCTGGACCGATATCTACGCAATCTGCGCGGTGCTGTATTTCTGCGTCACCGGCATTGCCCCGCCGGAAGCGCTGATCCGTTCCCCGGAAAACGAACTGATCCGCCCGCGGGAACGCAATGAAACGGTCCCAACCCGTGTTTCCAGCGCCATTATGCAGGGCCTGTCCCTGCGGCCGGACGACCGGATCCATACGATCCAGGAGCTGGCGCCCCGGCTGATCGTCAATAAAGCGCCTGCCGGCAGTGAAGCGCCCACCGTCGCAATTCCCGCGATCCCCACTCCGCCCCGCCGCGCCCCGGAGGATCTGCCCCGTTACCCGGAAACCCCTGGCCGACGCCCGGCCGCGGAGCAGGGCAGGCGTCCGGTATCTACGGAACCGCAGCGGCAGCCTGTCCGAAACGTTCAGACAGTCAGAAGCGGCAGCGCGCAGACCCGTGTCCAGCAGTCCCGTTCCCCGCAGCCGCCGGTTCAGCGGAAAAAGCCCAAGGAAGAAAAAAAGAGCAGCCGCAGCGTTGTACTCACAACCATGATGATTACCCTGCCGATCCTTATTTTGATCCTGATCTTTACCTTCTGGTTCCTGTTTGGCGACCGCAACAAAACGGAATCCTATAAAAACAGCATCGTATCCTCCTCTGATTCCGAACCGGAAAGCTCCTCCAGCAGCGGTTTTGGCAACTATACCCCGCCCGCGTCCAGCCCATCCGAGACGGCGGAGCCGTCGAGCGAGCCTTCCTCCGAACCGTCCTCCGAGCCTTCCTCCGAGGAAAGCAGCACGCCGACCTGGTCGATGGTCAATCTGGTGGGACGGCAGCTGGAAGACGTGCAGATGGACGGCGAAGTAACCGGGCATATCACGATTGCACAGGATATCGAGTATGTGTACAGCGAAAGCTCTGCAGAGGGAGAGATCATCTGGCAGGATATCGCCACCGGTACGGCCGTTGAAATCGGAACAACCGTCCGTGTCAAGGTCAGCCGCGGCAGCCAGTATGTGACGATCCCCGACTGGGAAAAGCGCACGGAGGAAGAGTATTGCCAGATGCTGGATGAACTTTTCATCCCCTATACGGTTGAGTACCACATCAGTACCGATTACCCGTCCGGGTATGTAATTGGCTCCGATCATATGGCCAATACCAAATATGATATCACCAGCAATACGGTCGTAACGATTTACGTCTGTGAAAATAATCAGTCTTTCTAATGACTGAACAAAAAGGATGGTCTTTATGAAAAACGGATTTCATCATGTAGCCCTTTCCGCAGCCGACCTGGACAAAACAATCGCGTTTTATCGGGAAGCCTTTGGCTTTACGGTTGTCCGCCGCTGGGGGAATGATAAGCCCGCCGCCATGCTGGACATGGGCGACGGCAGCCTTTTGGAGATATTCTCCGGCGGGGATACCTCTACCGACGGGCAGAGCAAATGGCTTCACTTCGCAGTTGCGACAGATGACACCGACCTCTGCTATAAGCAGGCTCTTGCGGCAGGCGGGACCTCCCATATGGAGCCGGCCGATATCGTCATCCAGTCGGAGCAGCCCCTTCCCGCCCGGATCGCTTTTGTCCGGGGAATAAACGGGGAACTGATCGAAATATTCGATCAAAAGGCATAATACATAGGGTCGGGCCAAGAACAATGATGTTGGCCCGGCCCTTTTTGTAAAAAGTGGGAAAAAGTGTAACTTTTGGACAAGTAACGCAAAATCCAAAATTGACAATTGCGTTTTACGGGTTTGCTGATATAATAAAAAGCAAATAAACAAAGAGAGGGTGCTTCGATGGCAAATCCGTATTTCACCTCCAGACAGATCACCGAAAATACATTCGTAATCAGCGGCCAAGGGGCAGACGCTTACCTCCTTTTGGGCGACGACGAAGCGATTATGATTGATGCCGGACAATCCGAGCACAACATCCGCGCATATGCCCAAACGCTGACCGTCCTCCCGCTGTCCAAGGTAATCAATTCCCACAGCCACTTTGACCACACCGGCGGCAACGGTTTCTTTGATACAATCTATGGAACGGAGGGCATCTCCCGCAGCGCGAAAAACTGCTCGCACGGGGCGGAAAAGTATC
>CAYWRQ010000087.1:0-11085 GCA_964460915.1 uncultured Oscillospiraceae bacterium | reverse complement strand
TAAACGGCGGATTGTTTTTGTGGATCGGCTGCGGGCTGGGGCTGATTGCGGGGGTGGCCGGCTGGAGCGTGATCTGGAGCGGGCTGAAGTCCTTCTTCCGGTTCCGGGAAAACCGCGACGTGATGCCGGCGGTTTTGTACCTTATGACGATGACCCAGGCGGTGATCCTGGCGCTGAACCCGTCCTCCGCCGCGCAGCCCTATGTCCACTGCTACCTGCCGGTCGGGGTGTTTGTCCTGGCGTGCAGCTTCTTCAGCCGGTGGGTGACGGCGTCGGCCGCCCTGCGCAACCTGCGCTTCCTCCATACCGGCGGCAGCAAATATTACCTGCATATGATCCGGGACAGCCGCCTGGCGGCCGAAATGACCCGGGGGGTCGTGGACGGGCCGGCCTTTGTGGCGGTCAACCGCCGCACCGAAGCGGTTTCCGACTTTTTAAAGCTCTCCTTCTCGCCGGACGAAAGCGACCGGATGTCCCGCAACCTGGCGGGGATCGGGCTGATGGCGGCGCTTTTGTCCCTCGGCTTTTCGATGCTGTTTACTTGGGATGTGCAGATGGGGCTGACGCTGATGACCGGGGTGATGTGCCTCTTTTCACCGGTACTGGCGCTGTTTCTGCTCTGCTACCCAATGCGGCGGATCTCCCGGTTCATGGAGCGGAGCGGGGGGACGGTCGTCAGCGAAAAGGCGCTGAACCGCTACAGCCTGGTCAACAGCGCGGTGCTGGACGCCGGGGACATCTTCCCTCAGGGCTTCGTGACCCTGTGCGGCATGAAAACCTTCAGCGACGCGCGGGTGGATGAGGTCATTATCCAGGCGGCGTCGATGGTGACCGGCACCGGCTCGATCCTGTCCGGTATCTTTGAAGGGATTGTCGGCAAGGAAAAGAACCTGCTGCGGCAGGTGGACGGCCGGGAATACGAGGACGGCAAGGGAATGGCCGGCTTTATCGGCGGGCAGCAGGTCTTTTTGGGCAACCGCTCGCTTTTGGAAGCCCACGGCATCCGGCTCTCCCTGGACGAGCACCGGAAGTGGGCGTCCGGGATCGGGTGTGCCTGCGTCTACCTGGCCGTGGCCGGGGAGCTGTGCGGGGTGTTCATGATCCGGCTGCAGACCTCGGTGCGCTCGGAGGAGGCGGTGCAGATTTTTGCCGACAACGGCATCTGCCTGTCGGTGCGGACGGTGGACAGTTTTTTGACCCCGCGGCTGCTGGGGCGGCTGTTTAAGGTCAACCCCGAGCTGATTAAGATCCTGCCGGACCGGCTCTCCCCCTATGTCGACCGGCTGTGCGGCGAGGTGCGGGTGAAGCAGGCCGTCGCGGTCAACGACGGGACGATATCCGGTTTTGCGGGCTGCGCGGCCAGCGCAAAGAGACTGGCGTTTATGCAGGGGCTGAACAAGGTGCTGATGATCCTGTCGGTTGTGCTGGGGATGCTGATGCTGCTGATGCTGACGCTTTTAGGTTCGCTGTCGACGGTGACGCCGCTGGTGATGAGCGGGTACGCGGCCTTCTGGCCGGTGCTCGGGTGGCTGCTGCAAAAGCTGATCCGGGTTTGATGCGCCGGGATGAACAAAAAAAGAAAATCCTCTTTTGCCGGGAACTGACCCGGTCAAGAGAGGATTTTTTGTATTTACCGGATGCCGAAATACCGCTGGGCGTTTCTCCAGCAGATATCCTCGACAAGGCCCGTGAGCGTTTCCCTGTCCGCCGGGTATTCGCCATTTTCAACCAGCCTGCCCAGGTAATCGCAGAGGATCCGCCGGAAATAATCGTGCCGCGCGTAGGAAAGGAAGCTCCTCGAATCGGTCAGCATCCCGACAAAGTTCCCGAGGATCCCTTCAGCGGCGAGGGAGGACAGCTGCGCCCGCATCCCGTCCTGATGGTCGTTAAACCACCAGGCGCTGCCGTGCTGGAGCTTGCTGATGTGGGGGCCGACGGGGCGCTGGAAGGCGCCGGTCAGGACGTCGAGGGCGGCGTTGTCCTGGGGGTTTAGGCTATAGAGGATCGTCTTGGGAAGGCTGTCTCCCCGGTCGAGGGTGTCGAGGAAGGAGTAGATACTGCTGATCGAGATCTGGTCACTGATGCCGTCGTAGCCGGTGTCGGGGCCAAGGGCCGAAAAGGCGCGGCTGTTGCGGTTGCGGGTCACGCCCATGTGCAGCTGCATGACCCAGCCCAGGCGGGCGTACTCCCCGCCGAGGAAGGTGAGAAGGGAGGTTTTATAGGCGTCCTCCTGCTGGGCCGTGAGCGTCTCCCCAGCCAGCCTGGCCCGGAAGATCCGGCCGGCCTCCTCCTCGGAAACGGGCTGCCAGGGGAGCGCGTCCATCCCGTGATCGGAGAGCAGGCATCCGCAGGCGGCAAAGTGCTTCATCCGGGCGCGGAGCGCTGTTTTGAGGGCAGAAAAGCTGTCGATGTTCACACCGGATGCCGTGCCCAGCTGTGCGATGTAGGCGGGAAAATCCTCCTTCTCAATTGAAACCGCCCGGTCGGGCCGCCAGGCGGGGAGCACCTGGACCGGGAAATCGCTGCGGGCAAGGACCTGGTGCCAGGAAAGGCTGTCGACCGGGTCGTCGGTCGTGCAGAGGGCCTTGACGTTGGAGCGGAGGATCAGCTGCCGCGCCGAGAACGCCTCGGTGTGCAGCATCGCATTGCAGTGGTCGTAAATCAGATCGGCGGTGGCCGGGGAGAGCGGGACGTCGATTCCGAAGTACTTTTTCAGCTCGAGGTGGCTCCAATGGTAGAGCGGGCTGCCGATCAGCCGCGGCATGACCGAGGCCCAGGCGCGAAACTTTTCTCGGTCGTCCCCGTCCCCGGTGATCAGGGACTCGTCGATCCCGTCCGCCCGCATCAGCCGCCATTTGTAGTGGTCGCCGCCCAGCCAGACCTGGGTGATCGTCTCAAAGCGTTTGTCCTCGGCGATCTCCCGGGCGGAGAGGTGGCAGTGGTAGTCGATAATCGGCGCCTGCTCGGCGGCGGTGTGGTAGAGGTCTTTTGCGGCCTGCGTCGACAGCAGAAAGTCCGCATCCATAAATTTTTTCATAACGTTTCGTCCTTTCCCATTGTAATATAGGATAAGTGTAGCACAGCCGGGAAAAACCCGGTAGGATTTTTTTCGTTTTCCTTAGGATTATTTTAGGGATGCGCCCGGAACTCCCGCGCCAGCTCCAGCAGGGCGTCCTTCCGGTTTTCGGCTTCTTCGTCGATGACCGCCTGTAAAAGCCACCGCAGCATCTCCCCGATCTCCGGGCCGGGCGGGATCCCGAGCCGGATCAGGTCGTCCCCGTTTACAGCGAGATCGGAGACGCGGAGACAGTGCCCTTCCCTGATCAGTGCCCTTGTCATCTCCTCCAGCCGGGCAATTTCGTCCATCCGGTTGGATTTTGCCATGTTTTGGGCGAGGTTGTCGGCCCGCTTGATCTGCCACAGCCGCAGCAGCTGCTCCTCCCCAAGCTTTGCCATCCAGCGCAGCAGCGGCTTGCGCTCGGCCGGGAGGTTGACATCGTGCCAGCGGATCAGCGGGAGGGCCTGTGCGGTAAAGCGGCCGGGCAGCTTCAGGCGCCGGAAAATCTCCTCCGACATCGACGTCGAGAGGACTGCGTGGCCTTTAAAATGCCCGATGCCCTTTTCGTCCATCGTAAAACTGCCGGGCTTGCCGGTATCGTGCAGCAGCATGACCCAGCGGAGCAGCGGCTCCGGCGGGACCGACTCGACCGCGCGGGCAGTGTGCTCCCAGACGTCGTAGAGGTGGTAGGGGGTGTGCTGGGCAAAGCCGACCATCGGGCGGATTTCCGGTAAGACCGTGCCGATGATATCCGGATAGGAAAGAAGCACCGCGCGGATATGCTCCCCGCAGAGCATCCCGGTCAGCTCGGCGGTGATCCGCTCGGCCGAGATCTGGGACAAAAGGGCCTGATTGTTCCGGAAGGCGGCGGCGGTCTTTTCCTCCGCTTCAAACCCCAGCCGGGAGAGGAACCGCAGCCCCCGCAGTATCCGCAGGGCGTCCTCCCGCATCCGCCGGTCCGGATCCCCGACCGCCCGCAGGAAATGAGCCTGTAAGTCCGACAGGCCGTCAAACGGGTCGAAAAAGCCTTTGACCGGGTGCATGGCCATGGCGTTGATCGTGAAGTCCCGGCGGGCGAGATCCTCCCGCAGGCTGGGCGTGAAGGAAACGCCGTCCGGGTGGCGGGCGTCGGAATAGGCGCCGTCGACCCGGTAGGTCGTGATTTCCAGCATCTGGCCGTCCAGCAGCACTCCGACTGTGCCGTGCTTCATCCCCGCCGTGTTGAGGCTGTGCCCGGAGAAAACGGCGCAGATCTTTTCCGGCAGGGCAGAGGTTGTCAAGTCCCAGTCGTGGGGCGTAAGCCCTAAGGCCGCGTCCCGGACACAGCCCCCCACGGCCCAGCACTCCTCCCCGGCGTCCTCCAGCGCCCGGATGGCCGTCAGAACCGACTCTGGCCAGCAGAGGGCGTCCAAATTTTCCCGGCTCATAGGGCAACTTCCGCAAACCGCGCGCCGATAAGGCCGGCGAGGGCCTGCGGCTCCAGTTCGACCTGGGTGCCGATCTTGCCGCCGCTGACCATGATCGTGGGCTGGGCAAGGGCGGAGGAGTCGATCAGGGTCGGGAACAGCTTTTTCATCCCGACGGGCGAACACCCGCCCCGGATATACCCGGTCAGGGGCAGCAGCTCGTTTACATGCAGCATCTCAATCGACTTCTCGCCCGCAGCCTTTGCGGCCGCCTTCAGCGAGAGTTCCTTCTCGACCGGCACGACGAAAACATAATAGCTCTCCTTTTTGGCGCCGCGGGTGACAAGGGTTTTGAAGACTTTTTCGGGCGGCTCAAGGAGGATTGCGGCGACGGTCGCGCCGTCCACGGCTTCGTCCCCATGGGGATAATAGTGCGGCGTGTAGGGGATTCCCGCCTGCGCCAGCAGCCGCATCACGTTTGTTTTTTCAGGTTTCTTTGCCATAAACAACACCCTTAGTATGATAGTGAATAATGAATAATGAATAATGATGGTATGGCGCGGGTCGCGCAATGATTGAATAGGCCCGTCCACGCGGGATAGGATTTCTATTTTCGAACCATTTTCCCCGCACCTGTTTTCAGGAATACCGTCACCGATCGGGGACACCGTAGGGTGCGACCCTTGCGGTCGCCCGCGTTTATACACAGACCGTTCGTATTGTGCCGACCCATTCCGGGAATGAGTGAATGAACACGCGGGCAGGTTCGTTGTATTTTGTAGGGAACGGTTTTGACCGTTCCGCGTTTATGCACAGACTGTCCGTTTCATGCACCCTAGTTCCGAGAATGAATAGGCAGACATGCGGGTCGCTTTTTGCAGCATCGTCGTGCGAAGAGAATGGCATGAGAATAAAAAGCCTATCCCGCGTAAATGGTGCTATTTAATCGCGGCGCGATCCGCGCCGCACCATAATTATTCATTCTTCACTATTCATTAATTTAAATCAGTCCGTGTTTTTTCATTGAGAGGTAGATCCCGTCCTCGGTCTGGGAGGCAGTGACCTCGTCGGCGATCGCTTTCAGGCCCTCTTTGGCGTTGCCCATCGCGATGCCGTGGGCAACATAGCGGATCATCTCGGCGTCGTTCATGCCGTCGCCAAAGGCGTAGGTGTCCGCGCGGTCGATGCCCAGATGGCGGATCAGGGTGTCGATGGCGTAGGATTTGTTGGAGTTGGGCACGGTCAGCTCGCCGGAGTTTTCGCCGAAGGAGGGGACAGTGCAGCGGATGACGGTAAACTCCTCGCCGAATTCCCGCGCGATCACTTCCCATGGGATCTCCGGGTTTTCGAGGAAGCAGACCTTGTTGTAGCCGCGCGGGGTATCGTCCAGCGGCCGCAGGGCGTTTACAAAGTCGCTGCCGGTTTCCTTGCGGGCGGCGGCTGCCGGGTCGTGCTCCCAGTCGCCATAGAGCATATGCTCCAGCCGGGGGACGAGGTTTTTGCTGGCGAACAGGCCGTCGTTGCTTTCCAGATAGTAGTCGAAGCCGTTTTGGTCAAAAAAGCAGGTCAGATGGGCCATGGACGCTTCGGAAATCGTGTGGTGGTAGAGCATCTTGTCCCCGATCTGGACGTAGCTCCCGCCGGCGCCGATGATGCCGTCAAACCCGACTTCCAGGATGAACGGGTAGATTTCCGCAGCGCTGCGCCCGGTGCAGAGGTAACAGAGGTGGCCGTTTGCACGGGCCTGGCGGATGGCCTGTACAGCCGAGTCGGGGATGTACTCCTTGGATGCGCAGACAACCAGTGTCCCGTCGACGTCGAAAAAGATGATGCTTTGCTTCATGGTCATTTCCTTCCTTTGGACGATTTTTGTTCATGTTTATTATACCCTGGTCGGGCCGTTTTCGCAAGCCCTACGGCTCGGGTTTGTATCGCCAACTTAACGGCTATTGAAAACCTCTCCGTGTGTTCGCCTGCTCAATCCCGAACCGACACCGCAAAACGTTTGATTTGTGCATCGGAAAACGATCCGTGACTATCTTTCAAACCGACCATACGGGATAAAAACGTTCGAAGACTGCTTAGCCTCGTTTTGCCGCGCCCGCGTACGGCTTGCGGGCGTTTTCCTGCGGAAAATAAACGGTAAAACATACGTCGAACGCTCTCATTCGTTTGGTTCGTTGTGATATGGCCGCGTCGGACAAAAGCGGTCCGTGATTATCCTTTAAACCGATCATACGGGACAAAAAACTTTTGTAGAGCGTGAGCCTGTCGAACGCTCTCATTCGTTTGGTTCGTTGTGATATGGCCGCGTCGGACAAAAGCGGTCCGTGATTATCCTTTAAACCGATCATACGGGACAAAAAACTTTTGTAGAGCGTGAGCCTGTCGAACGCTCTCATTCGTTTGGTTCGTTGTGATATGGCCGCGTCGGACAAAAGCGGTCCGTGACCGCTTCGCTGTGACACGGCCGCATCGGAAAAAGGCGGTCCGTGACCGCCTAGCTTTTTTCAAAAAGTTGGGGGAGAAAATTAACAGTATTTTTGTAGATGAAAGGTGAAAAAAGGGGTATAATAAAACAAAAAGAATGAGAAAGGAAGTGGCCGTTATGCCAGCGGCATATGCACATTATTCGTTCGGGGATAAGATCCTTGACCGCTTGCCAGAACACTTGCAGGTCATGATCAACGGCTCCGAAAAGTGCCGGGCGCTCTATAACCTCGGCGTCCAGGGGCCTGATTTTTTATATTTTTACCGGCTGTATAAGCCCTTTAACCCGGTGATCTCGGTCGGGATTCAGATGCACCACTCTGAGGCGGCGCCCTTCTTTGAACGGGGACGAAAGCTGCTCCAAAAGGACTTCTCGCCCGAACTGTACGCCTACCTGCTGGGGTTTATGACCCACTTTATGCTGGACAGCGTCTGCCATCCGTATATCCTGGCGCGGATGAAAAAGTCCGCCGCGACCCACCACGAAATCGAGAGCGAATTCGACCGGATGCTGATGCTGGAGGACGCGAAAAACCCCTTTACCCATAACCCCGCCGCCTACTGCGACACCTCGCCCGAAGCGGCGGCAACCGTCGCGAAGCTGTTCCCGTCCCTGACCCCGCAGCAGATCCGCGAGGGGATCATCGGCATGAAAATGGCCCGCGGGCTGATCCGGGGGAACTGGCTGCCCAAGCGGATCGCCCTCTACCACCTCTCCAAGCTGGTGCAGCTCAAAGGAATGGTGCTGACCGAGGCGGTGCGGCCCAACTGCCTGATGAGCAACAAAGAGCTGCGGGCGTTGTTCACGAGAGCGATCCCCGAAACGGCCCGGCTGATCGAAAACTACGACGATATGCTGTTTACCGACAAGCCCCTCTGCATGCGTTTCCACCGGAATTACGAGACTCTTCGCCCGATCCGGAAAGGGGAAGGGCACTGACCGGATTCCGGACCGGGAATAGGGATTTGTTCCAAAAATCGACTTTCTATTTTGTGCTACTTTACCGTAAATCATGAGGATTATGCAGATAGAATCACGAAAGTAGTGGTTTTTCCTTTACAAACTTCGAAATTCATGGTACAATATATCCGAACGCCTGAGAAGGAGCACTTTATGAAACACATCTTTGTCCTCAACCCCGTAGCGGGAGACTGTGCTGTGGAAACGCAGCTGCTTCCTGTGATCAAAAGGGCGGTGGCGGAGCGAAACCTGGACGCGGTCATTCACGTGACCACGGGAAAAGGGGACGCGGAAAGTTACGCTCGGATGACTTGCAAAAGGCTGCGTAAATCCGGTTATGCCGGTGAAGTGCGCTTTTATGTAGGCGGGGGAGACGGCACCCTCGGTGAGGTTGCCGGTGGAGTACTGGGAGAGGAAAACGTCAGCGTGGCCTGTATGCCGTTCGGCACGGGAAACGATTTCGTTCGATACTTCCGGAATTTTGCGGACTTTCTGGATCTGGACGCTCAGTTGGACGCGGCAACAACGCGGATCGACCTGCTGAAGGTAAACGGAAAGGTGTGCGTCAATGCCTGTAATATGGGATTCGACGCCCTTGTAGCGCATAACGTGACAGTGATGAAACGGGGATTGAGGCTGAAAGGCCACGCCGCGTACTTCGCTTCGGTGCTGTACTGCCTGTTTAAAAAGTTGGGGAACAGGTTTTATATCACCGTCGACGGGGGAGAGGCCGTGACCGGAAGGTTTCTTTTCGCCGCCGCCTGCAACGGTATCTGCTATGGGGGAGGTTTCAAAGGTGCTCCCTCAGCACGTCCAGATGACGGGCTGCTTGATTTGTGCGCCGTGCGGATACTCCCGCGGCTGCAGATCGCGCGGTTTGTCAATCTGTATAAGGCCGGAAAACATCTGGAGGTTCCGTCTGTGCGGGACAAGCTGATTTATCGTCAATGCCGCCGTGTTACGGTGGAGAGCGATACGCCGTTTGTTGTAGCGCGTGATGGAGAGACGGAGTGGACCCATTCGGTAGACGTGGAACTCTATCCGGATGCACTTTCGTTTTGTATCCCCTCCTCCAGAGTTTCCCGGTAACGGTTATTAACCGGCGGGCATATGGGAAACCATGTGCCCTTTTTCTTTGGGCGCCGGTATGCAAAAAGAATCGTTTTTTTTGTCGGATCGGCTGTTGAAAAAATGCGGGAGCTATGGTATACTGCTAGAAGATATGGAACAAAGCGACAAAACAGAAAGGAATGGTTTTGATGCCCACCTCCCCTTCTAAGCCGCGTATCCACCGCGCCTGGTGGATGCTGATTGCCTGCATTTTTTATCAAGGCGGGTCGACCGGGATTTTGTACAACTGTCTCGGAATCTTTTATACGGCGATCTGCTCCGACCTCGGCTTCCGCAACGGCGATCTTTCGCTCCATTCGACGATCCGCACGCTGGCCACGGCCCTGGCGATGCCGTTTACGATCAAGCTGCTGGGGCGGTACCGGTTAAAGTACGTCCTGACGGCGGAGTTTGCGGTGGTCGCGGTGCTGTTCGGCTCGATGGGCCTGTACAGCCATCTGGTCTGGTGGTACATATCAGGGGCGCTGATGGGGCTGGTCGGAAGCTCGCTGTTTGCGGTCCCGGTGACGCTGGTCATCAACAACTGGTTCAAAAAGAAAAACGGCTTCGCGGTCGGGATTTCCCTGGCGGCGTCCGGCCTGTTCGGGGCGGTGCTGAACCCGGTCTGCTCCTCGCTGATCACAGCCTTTGGCTGGCGGAGAGCGGTGTTCCTGATGGCGGGGCTGGCGATGCTGCTGGTGCTGCCGATGACCTTTTTTGTCATGAAGCTGACCCCGGAGGAGGCGGGCTGCCGCGCCTACGGAGAGGACAGCCCGGAAGTGATGCGGGAGGTCAAAAAGAATATGCCCCAGGGGACGGCGGAATATACCCGCCCGGCGCTGGTATTTGCCCTCTGCGTCGTCGTAGGCGGCTCGATCACCTGGACAAACCAGTATTACTCCCACTTGGCGCGGTACGCGGGCACGATTGGCTACGATTTGAACGTCTCGGCCCTGGTAACCTCCTGCGCGATGATCGGCAACATCATCGGCAAGGTGCTGATGGGGATTCTGGCGGACAAATGGAACATCTGGCGTTCCTCCTGGCTGGCGATGGCGTTCGTATCGGCGGGCTTTTGGATTTTGTTCATCGCGGGGGACGGGATACCGGTGTACCTGTTTTACTTTGCGGCGGCGCTGCTGGGGATTACGATGGCTGTGGGGACGATTGTGCCCAACCTGATGACGCTGGACATCTATAAGGCGGGCGGCTATCAGGAAAAGTACGGAGTCGTAACGGCGGCGGGGACGCTGGTAGGCGCCGTTGCGTTTGCAGTGATCGGGTATACCTACGATTTTACCGGCAGCTACCACTTGAGCTTTTTCCTCAGCCTTGTCATGGCGGCGGTCTTCTACGCGGCCAGCATCACCCTTTTCCGGATCGTCAAACGGGAGACGGCGTAAATTTATTGACGAAGAATATGATCAAAGGAGATTATCACCATGAAAAAGTTTTTGCAGGAATTTAAGACCTTCGCTATGCGCGGGAACGTGCTGGACATGGCGATTGGCGTTGTGGTCGGCGGCGCTTTTACCGCAATTATCAATTCGGTTGTAAACGATTTGATCTCACCGCTGATCGGCCTGATCTTCAACGCGGACTTCTCCGGTGTCGGCCTGACAATCGGGGATGTGACAATCGGCTTTGGTTCCTTCATTAATGCGGTAATCAATTTTATCATCGTCGCGTTCGTCCTTTTCTGCGTCATGAAGGGCGTCAACAAGCTGGCCGCTTCTCATAAGAAGCCGGAGGCCCCCGCTGCGCCGACAACCAAGAAATGCCCCTACTGCCTGAGCGAAATCCCGATTGAGGCGACCCGTTGCGGGCACTGCACGTCGATGCTGGACGTAAAAGTGGATTGAGAACGGATTTTATTTGCAGGAAAACAGGGAAGGTGCTTTTGGGTACCTTCCCTGTTTTGTTGGTGTAGGGCGCAGGAACCTGGCCGCGTGTTCACTTATTCCGTTCAACAACCTCCATGTGGTAAACGGCGGGTCGATGTGGTCATCGACCCCTACAAATTCCACGGGACTATCCGAAAACACTGTAGGGAACTGGCT
>CAYWRQ010000086.1:9333-11192 GCA_964460915.1 uncultured Oscillospiraceae bacterium | reverse complement strand
GCCGGGGTCAACGTTGATGTACGGGTCGAGCTTCTGTGCTGCAACCGTCAGTCCGCGGCATTTCAGCAGACGGCCCAGGGAAGCAGCGGTAATCCCTTTGCCAAGCCCGGATACAACGCCGCCGGTTACGAAAATATACTTTGTCATTTGATTCATTTCCCCGCTCCGTGCCCCTCGGATGGGGAACCCTCCTTTGTCGTATTTTTTTCTCTATTTCTAGGCCGGGGTAAGCCTTTTTTTCGGACTTTACAATCCGTAATCAGCCAGCTCGACGCTGCCCGTAAAGGCAGTCTCCGCCGGGCCGGTCATATAAACCGTCTCATCCGTATAGCGAATTGTGAGGTCACCGCCGCGCAGATGAACGAGGATATCTTCATTTTTGGGGCAGTAACCGTTTAAAACCGCCGCTACAGCGCTGGCACAGGTGCCGGTGCCGCAGGCCCAAGTCTCCCCGCTGCCCCGTTCCCATACCCGCATTTGCAGAGTATGATCGTCTATCACGCGGACAAACTCAGTGTTGACCCGCTGCGGAAAGAGCGGATGGTGCTCAAAATCCGGGCCGATTTTCGGCAGATCCAGTTCCATCGGGTCGTGGTCGATAAAAATCACCGCATGGGGATTGCCCATCGACACACAGGTCATTTTATATTCTTTTCCGGCTACCTCTACCGGTACAGCGACCGCCCTCTCGCCGGGAAGATTCACCGGGATTCGGGCAGGCGTGAGAATTGCCCCTCCCATATCGACCCGGGCCGCAACAGCTTTACCGTTTTCGATGGTCATCTGCAGGGTTTTCACGCCGCTCAGGGAATCAATGGTCAGTACATCCTTTCGCGCAATGCCGCTGTCGTAGACATATTTGCCGACACAGCGGATGCCGTTTCCGCACATCATCCCCTCGCTGCCGTCCGCGTTGAAGATGCGCATTTTGGCATCTGCTCTGTCGGAAGGGCAAACAAGGATAATGCCGTCCCCGCCGATGCCGAAATGGCGGTCGGACAGGGCGATGGCTGCCTTTTGATAGTCAAATTCGGGTGTTTCAAACATATTGACATAAATATAGTCGTTGCCGCACCCGTGCATCTTGGTAAAGTTGATTTTCATGTTGATCCCGATCCTTTTTGGTGTTTGTTTCTCTCTTTTTTGGTTTAAAGGTATAATGTTTTGATTCTTTCAGAAAAGCTGGGCTATCCGATCCGGAGAAAAATATCCGAAGATGACAGGATTCTTCGGCTGCGCCTCAGAATGACAGCCAGGGGACATTGGAGTGATAGGCGAAAACCTTAAAATGACAACCGAGCGTCAAACAAAGTACGAAGACAGCAAAACCAATCATCACGCACCAACAACGCTACCCACCCCGCGTGGTACAGAGTATCGAAGACTGCGACGCCCTCAAGCAGTCTCACGCACTTCCCCGCGTGAGACACGGCCGCGGCGGACTCAGTGCAGGCTGTGCCTGCTCAAAAAGCTGGTGTTAGCTTTTATGGGATTGCATTAACTGGACGAATTCGTCGAAGAGGAAGTTGGTATCGTGAGGGCCGCCGCAGGCTTCCGGGTGGAACTGGACGGTGAAGGCGGGAATATCGGTGTAGCGGATCCCTTCGCAGGTGCCGTCGTTGGCGTTTTCATAGCTGAGGACGCCGCCCTGGGGAAGGGCGTTTACGTCGACCGCGTAGCCGTGGTTCTGGGAACTGACAAAGATGCGGTCAGTTTGCAGGTTTTTGACCGGCTGGTTGGCGCCGCGGTGGCCGTATTTGAGCTTGATCGTCCTGCCGCCTCTGGCCAGCGCAGTCAGCTGATGGCCCAGGCAGATGCCGAACGTCGGGATGCGCGCGTCGGTGACCTTTTTCAGCTCG
>CAYWRQ010000086.1:0-9323 GCA_964460915.1 uncultured Oscillospiraceae bacterium | reverse complement strand
TTCTCCGCCGGGTCGCCGGGGCCGTTGGAAAGCATGATGCCGTCGGGGTTCATGGCGAGGATTTCCTCCGCCGTCGTATTGCCCGGGACGACCGTTACTTCACAGCCGCGTTTGACCAGCTCGCGCTCGATGTTCATCTTGGCGCCGAAGTCCCAGAGAACGACTTTGTATTTCGTCTCTTCCGGCTGGAGGACATACCGCTTGCCGGTGGTGACGGAGGCAACCGCGTCTTTGACCAGATAAGCGCGTATCTCCGCCAGGTCGGCTTCGTTTTTATCCATCGTAATCCGGCCGTTCATAACGCCGTGCTCCCGGATGATACGGGTCAGGGCGCGGGTGTCAATGCCGTACAGGCCGATGATGCCGGCCTTATTCAGGAAATCGTCCAGCTTTCCTTCACAGCGGAAATTTGAGGGCGCGTCGCAGACCTCCCGGACAATGTAGCCCTTCATGACCGGGCCGCTGCTCTCAAAGTCCTCGGGAATGACGCCGTAGTTGCCGATCAGCGGGAAGGTCTGTACGACGATCTGGCCGTAGTAGCTGGGGTCGGTGAGGGTTTCGAGGTAGCCGGTCATGGCAGTCGTAAATACGACCTCGCCGGTGACGGCGCCTTCGGCACCGAAGCTCTTTCCTTCAAAAACTTGTCCGTTTTCCAGAATCAGATATGCGGTTTTCTCCATAGTATTGGACCATTCCTTTCGCTGTAGAATTGCAGGTGGGTTATTTAAAAGGTGCCAACCCCTCCGGCAGCGGATTGCTCAAACTGCGCTTTCGTATGGCTTTGTCCGATCTCTACCGGGTAATCGCCGGTAAAGCAGCCGGTACAGAAGGAGAGGTTACAGCCCGCACAGGCTTTTTTCAGCCCGTCGATGCTGATATACCCCAGTGAATCCGCGCCAATATGGCGGCAGATCTCGTCCAGCTTCATTTTGTTGGCAATTAGCTTTTCTTCGCTGTCGATATCGGTGCCGAAGTGGCAGGTATGACGGAAGGGCGGGGAGGAAATGCGCATATGCACTTCCTTTGCACCGGCCTGTTTCAGGTTTTTGATGATTTTCGCGGAGGTCGTGCCACGCACAATCGAGTCATCCACTAGGACGACCCGCTTGCCCTCCAGGTTTGCCCGCAGGGGGTTTAATTTCAGTCGCACAGCTGTATCCCGCTGTTCCTGGGAAGGGAAGATAAAGCTGCGGCCGATATAGCGGTTTTTGACAAAGCCGAACTGGAAGGGCAGGCCGCTTTCCTGGGCATAGCCCATGGCGGCCTCCAGGCCAGAGTCCGGCACGCCGCAGACGATGTCCGCGTCTACCGGGTATTCCCTTGCCAGCTGCCGGCCCATGGCGATCCGGGCGTTATAGACGCTCAGATTATCGATTACCGAGTCGGTGCGGGCAAAGTAGACATATTCGAAGATGCACAGGCCCTTTTTCTGGCCCTCAATCACCATCCGGCTCTGCACTGAGCCGTCCGCGTCGATGATCACCATTTCCCCCGGCTTAACGTCCCGGATAAAGGTGAAGCCTGCACTTTCCAGGCCGCAGGACTCGGAGGCAACCGCCCAGCCGCGTTCGTTTTTGCCCAGACACAGCGGCCTGAAGCCCGCTCCGTCCCGGAAGGCAATCAGCTTACCCTTGCTGGAGAGCACCAGCAGGGAAAATGCACCCCTGAGCTGTTTCGCGGCGTCAGCCACAGCGTCCTCAATTGATTCGCCCCGAAGCGCTTCCCAGCCGATCAGCGAGGAGATGACCTCGGAATCATTGGTGGCGGCAAAATTACAGCCCACGGAAACCAGTTTCTCCTTAATTTCAGCGGCGTTGACAATATTCCCGTTATGAACGGTGGCAATGCGGCCTTTCAGGTACTCGGTAATCATGGGCTGGGTATTTTTCTGAGAGTTGGTGCCGGTGGTAGAATAGCGGACATGGCCGATCGCCATGTGGGCGCCGGGAAGATGGGACAAGACATCGCCGGTAAAGACCTCACTGACCAGACCGACGTTTTTATGATAGAGAATCGAGCCGTTTTTTTGGACGGCGATCCCAGCGCCTTCCTGGCCTCTGTGCTGGAGAGCGAGGAGGGCGTTGTAGGTGATGCCGGCGGCTTCCTCCGACGCGGTTACAATCCCGAAGATGCCGCACTCCTCCGTAAGCTTGTCAAAACCTGTGGAAACATTCATTGTGCTCTTCCTTTCTGCATCATATGGCTGTCCATATGATAAATCCGTTTTTCTAATCCGCTTGCTTATTCCGGCCCTGTTTATCTCTTTTAGGGCTGACCGGCGTAAGCACCCCATACCGGGATATCTGGTAAAAGCCTGTTTTATCAGATATCGTGGTCCTCATATTGATGAAGGATTTCCGCTGCGACCTGGAGCCGCGGGACCCGCAGGTCCATGGCCCGTTTTTCTATATACCGGTGCGCTTCAGGCTCCGTCATCTCCTCAAACTGGATCAGCAGGCATTTGGCTCTGTCCACTGTCCGGATTTCTTCTATCTTGTTTTTCAGCTTCTGATTTTCTTTTTGCAGGCCCTGCATCCGGCGCTGCTGTACATCGGCCATGCGGATGGTGCGGAAGAACACCTGCCTGCTGATGGGCTTTTCTACAACGAACACACCGAAGTTCTCAACCTTTTCGGAAATTTCGTCAGCGTTTTCTGCCTTAACGATCAGCATAACCCCGCAAAAGCTGTCTGAAGCTGTAATGGCCAGTTCGGTACCGTATTCGTCCGGCAGCGGCGTATTGATAATCACCAGATCGTAGCTGTTTTCCAAAAGCAACTGTCTGGCGTCGCTGCCATTGCCGGCTCCGATCTGCGTCCCCAAGCCGCAGAGCCTGGCCAGCTCGGTGAGGGCAGAGCGGGATTTATCGCTGCCTGAAACAATTAAAACGCTGTCCATCTGTTTTCCCCTTCCTGTATCTGAAACATGTGGCCTCAGTAGTAGGGAAAATAATGGGTGCGTTCAAAGGCCTGCGCGTTTCCGGTGGAGGCGGCCTCGCACTCCCGCTTTTTCGCAGTATAGTACTGGTCAATGAGCAGCTGTGGGAAAACACGGTTGACCAGGTTTGAATGATAAGCAATTTCCAACGCGCTTTCCAGCGTATCAGGGAGCTGCTCGATACCTTCGGAAATACCGGCGGCCGGTGCGCGGAGCGGGTAGCCGTTCTCGATTCCTTCCAGCCCGGCTGCGATCAGCAGGGCAAAGGCGAGATAAGGGTTACAGCAAGGGTCCGGGCTGCGCAGTTCGATCCGGGCATGGTCGCCAAAGGTCTGCGGCACCCGCATGACCTGCAGGTCGTCAATCCCTTTGGCCCAGCCGATATACTGGGGTGCGCTCAAAATGCCGAAACGGCTGTAGGAGTTGGTCAGAGGGTTTAAAAAGGCCGTCATCTCGCCGACATGGCGCAAAACCCCTTCGATAAAGCTCTCCGACATCGCGTCGTGCTGCCCGTCGCAGGCGTGGATGATGTTTTTCCCGCCCCGGGAGAGGGAAAAGTTGATGTGCATACCGCTGCCGCTGTACTCGGAAAAGGGCTTGGGCAGAAAGCTGGCGTACAGGCCGTTTTTGCTGGCAATCGCTTTGACCGCCGCGCGGAAGGAGAGCAGGTTGTCCGCGGCCGACAGGGCATCGGAAAAGTGGAAATCGATCTCGTTCTGGCCGGGGCCGGATTCGTGATGGGATGTTTCCGGCTGGAACCCCATTTCCTCCAGTGACAGGCAGATCTCTCTGCGGACATTTTCCCCCCGGTCGAGGGGCGCGATATCCGCGTAACCGGCATGATCGTGCGGGATCATCGTCGGCTCACCGTTTTCGTCGTTGCGGAACAGGTAAAACTCACATTCGGTCCCGATCCGGCAGGAAATCCCGAATTGGGCGGCGCGGGCGATCTCCTTTTTGAGGATAGAGCGGGCGCATCCCGCGTAGGGTGTCCCGTCCCGATGGCGGATATCACAGAAAAAGCGGATAACCCGTCCCTGTGAGGGCCGCCAAGGGAGGATGGATACGGTCCCCGCGTCGGGCACCAGATACAGCTCCTCCTTGGTGTTCTGACAGCCGTCTACAACGGTCGGTTCAAAGGAAATCCCGCCGGTGAAGGCTCTGGAGAGCTCACTGGGCATAATCGTAATATTTTTATGGATGCCAAATAGGTCGCAAAACGCCAAGCGGATAAACTTTACGTCGTTTTCCTTGACAAAAGAAAGCACTTCTGAAATGGTATTATCCATCTTTCCTCCGTTCCTTTCCGGAAGGGGCCGTAAACTTTTGCCCGGCTCCTGACCCGTCTGCATAAATTTCCACCATTATTTTAGCACACCAAAAGCACTAAGAGCAAGGAATATTTTCTTACATTCGGCTTAACCCGTTATCTTTGGCAACTTACACACAAAACCGGTCGAAACGGGCGCAGTTTTCCATGCGGATGCCGGGAAATCCTCTCTGCTTTCGGCCGGTAAGCCGCTTTGTCTTTTGGAATAATTTCCCGGTCGAAGGCATAGGGGCAAGGCGGCCCGGTTCCTTTTTCGCCGTAACAAACTGCTGATCGCTGCCTGATGAATTTGTCATATTTTTGTGTTATACTGATACGGAGAACATTAAGGGACGGTCATGGATATGAATCGAAAGCAAAAAGGCATCAGAGCGCTCAAAACAGGGATCCGCGTACTTCTTTTCGGGATACTTCTGCTTCTTTTGTGGATCATTGCGGGATCGCTATTTTATACGCTGCGGTATCCTTCCGTATCGGAGGAAACGGGAAAGTATGCCGCGGGGATATCCTTCTATGCGGAGGAGGACAGAGAGTGTTCCGACCGGGTGATGCTGCTGGAACAGAACACGGATGCCCTGATCCACCGGCTGCGGCTGATTGACTCGGCGAAGGAACGGATTATCCTGTCGACCTTCGATTTCCGCGAGGACTACAGCGGGACGGAGATCCTGGCGTCCCTGCTGGCGGCGTCGGAACGGGGCGTAAGGATTCAGATCCTGGCCGACGGGATGCCGGGATTTCTGCGGATGCAGGGAAGAAAGCTGTTTTTGGCGCTGGACAGCCGGGAGAACGTTGAGATCCGGCTGTATAATCCGATTGAACCGGCGAGCATCCTTCAGCCCTGGAAGCTGCAGTGCCGGCTGCACGACAAATACCTGATTGTGGATGATACCGCCTGTATTCTCGGAGGGCGGAATACGTATGATTATTTCCTGGGGAGCTATGACCCTGTCCATGAAAACTGCGACCGGGAGGTTTTGACCTACTGCGCGGACGGGGACAGTGAAACGGTCCGTCAGGTAGAAGCTTATTTTGATCGGATATGGAACGAGCCATGCAGCAAAAAGCTCAGTCAAAACGCCGATGAACAGGCGGACAGCCCGTCGGTCGGGCAGTCCCTTACCGCCCTGCGGGAACAGTATGCCCGGTTAAAGACGGCGTATCCTGAAGCATATGCGCCGTTTGACTATACGGCGGCCAGCCTTCCCGCCGAAAAGATCACGCTGGTTTCCGGCTCCACCGCCCCGGAGAAAAAGGAACCGGTGGTACTGGAAACCCTTACCCGGCTGATGGAAACGGCACAGGAACGGGTATTGCTCCATACCCCCTACGCCGTATGCGACGGGTATATGACCGAATGTCTGCAAAGGGTGGCGGAGAACTGTCCGGATACAACCCTGCTGGTCAACAATGTCCTCGGCGGCGGGAACCTGCCTGCGTCGGGGGACTATCTCTGGAAACGGGATGAGATTTTAGATACCGGTGTCTCTCTATTGGAATTTGACGGCGGGAAATCCTACCACGGAAAGTCGATCGTGGTAGACGGCCGCATCTCGGTCATCGGCTCGTTCAATTACGATATGCGCAGCGTTTACCTTGATACCGAGCTGATGCTGGTCATCGACAGCGAGGAATTCTGCCGGGTGCTGTCGGCGGAGATGGAAAAGGCGCAGGGGGCGTGCTTGGCCGTCGGGCGGGATGCCCGGAATCTGGAAATGCTAAAAGGGGATGCGCCGCTGGCGAAAAAGCTCAAGGTCATTTTCCTTGGCATCCTCGCGCCGGTGATCCGCCGGCTGATTTAAAAAATATCCTTTCAATTGAAAAAGCTGCCGCAAAGGTGATATCCTCTGCGGCAGCTTTTTGTTTTATATGATGATTAATAGTGTTCGGCGGAATGACGGTCATCCGGCAAATTTTCTTTGTATTTTAGCCGGATCTGATCGGCAATCATCGCGATAAATTCCGAGTTGGTCGGTTTCCCACGGCTGTTTTGAATGGTGTATCCGAAATACGCGTTTAAGACCTCTACATCACCTCTGTCCCACGCCACCTCAATTGCATGGCGGATTGCGCGCTCGACCCGGGAGGCGGTTGTTTCAAAATGCTCCGCTACGGCAGGATATAACCGCTTGGTTACGGAGTTGATGATTTTGACATCCTTTAAGGACATGATAATCGCATCCCGCAGGTAACGGTAGCCTTTGATATGGGCCGGTACGCCGATTTGGCGGAGAATATCGGTGATAATGATCTCCCATTCCTTATCGGAAATCTCCCCCTGGACTGGGTGGTTGTGTTCCGCGTCCATCGAGCAGATCGCATCTATCCGGTCAACCAGTACAGACAGTTCTACCGGACGAAGGATACAATGGCAGTTTGGCGTTTCCATCAAGACTTTTTCCGTAAAAGCATTGATGAAGGAGGATGTAACGATAAACTTCGGCATATATTCGCCTGTTTTGAGGGTGTTGATCACCCCGATGGCGTCGACGTGCCGCATCTGTGCATCCATGAGCACCAGGTCGGGGCGCTCGTTTTGAATTGCCGACAGTACCTCAAAGCCATCCCGCTTGAGGAAGATTACGTCATATCCCTTTTCCCGAAGCTTCTCCTGACAGCTAACTCTGAATTCAGCAGAATCATCGCTAATCAAAATTTTCTTCCGATTGTTCATTTCGTTTCCAACCCTTTCTGGTTTTATGACCGGTCTGATCGCCGCATACAGGATCGTCAGACCTTGCCTATAGTATTTTAATGAGCAAAAACAGCTTTCGTTCGCCTTGTTTTTGCTGATGTACGGAGCGTTGACACTATAATAGCATAATTTTAGGAAAAAGTAACGCTTTTTCTGTCGAATCCAATGAATTGGTCGGATATGCAAGGATTGTCACGCTCTTTCATATACTATATCATATGTAAAACGAAAAATTTGTCGAATTTTGTCGAAGGATTTGTTGTTGTCTAAAAAAAATTCAAAATCGGTCGCTCTATTATGAAACGAATGATTGCATAGGCGCTCGGTTCTCAGTTTTTTTGATCGAACGCACAAATTTCCCGGACGAAACCGCCGGCGAAAAAAATGGACCGAAAAAAGAAAAGCGCGTTTTATCGGGACGCTGAGATTTTTATCTGCCGCCGTGCGGCAAAATAAAGGGAAACGGCGGCCTTTCCTTATAATAGGCGGGCCTGATTTCCCCTTTGTGCGGAGAAATAAAACCGTCCTTCCTGTTTCGACAGACTGTGCAGAAAAGCTTGTGCTACAATAAAGCCGGTACCAGTAAACAATGAAAAGAGGAATTGCCATGAATACGCAAGTTTTCGGGACAGCCCAGTGCGGCAGCTGCCGGTGTACAACCTCCTGCCAGGACGGGATTCTGACAGCCCGGATTTCGGGAGAGATCGATCAGGCCAGCGCGGCTTTCCTACGGGACCGGATTGACCGGGCGGCGGACAGCTGCCTGCCGGATACGCTGACGCTGGATTTCACCGGCGTAAACTTTATGGATTCCAGCGGCATCGGCCTGGTCATGGGGCGATACCGGCTGATGAATACCATGGGCGGCGAGCTGCTCGTCACCGGTGCGTCGCCGCGGATCCGGCGGCTGATGCAGATGGGCGGTCTGGAGCAGCTCCCGATCTTTGGACGGAAACCGACCAGCGAATATAGCAGCGAAAGGAAATGAACCGACATGAAAGCCATCAACACTATGAGTCTGACCTTTGACAGTCTCTCCGCAAACGAAAGCTTTGCCCGTTCGGCGACCGCCGGATTTTTTACCCAGCTGAACCCGACGGTGGAGGAGCTTTGCGATATCCGCACGGCGGTCAGCGAAGCGGTGACCAACAGCATTGTCCACGGCTACCGCAAAACCTCTGGGAAGGTCAAGCTGACCGCGCGCATTTTCCCGCAGCGCAAGATTTCGATTACCGTAAAGGATACCGGCTGCGGCATCGAAAATATCGAACAAGCCATGGAACCGCTCTTTACGACCGACCCGGAAGGGGAACGGTCGGGGCTGGGCTTTTCGGTTATGCAGTCCTTTATGGATACGGTGCGGGTGACGTCCGACCCGGGAAAGGGAACGTCCGTTACGATGTGCCGGACCCTGTCGCCGCTGCCGGAGGAGGGATCCGGGGAGGAGGCAGAGGTGTTCGCATGACCGGCGCCAGACGGCGGGAAGAACCCGATGAAATACTCCGCGCCCGGCGGGATCAGTTTATACTGTCCAACATGGGACTGGTCCACTCCCTGGCTCACCGGCTCAAGGGACGAGGGATTGAATACGAAGAACTGGTCAGTGCCGGATGCGTAGGGCTTTTAAAGGCCGCAAACGGCTTTGAAGCGGAAAGAGGGCTGAAGTTCTCAACCTACGCCGTCCCGGTAATCCTGGGGGAGATGAAACGGTTGTTCCGGGACGGGGGCACGGTCAAGGTCAGCCGCTCGCTGAAGGAACTGTCCCTGCGTACACTGCGGGAAAAGGAACGGATGAGCGTGGAACTGGGAAGGGAGCCGCGCCTAAGCGAGCTGGCGGACAGGCTCGGC
This sequence comes from uncultured Oscillospiraceae bacterium, assembly GCA_964460915.1. GTDB lineage: Bacteria > Bacillota > Clostridia > Oscillospirales > Ruminococcaceae > Faecivivens. The sequence goes on along the minus strand of CAYWRQ010000086.1, from coordinate 513 downwards.
ATCGATATCGTGCAGTGCGGGGAAGCGCTGTCCGTCAGCCTGCCGGCTCTCTCCCTAACGGCCGGGGACGATGACGACGATGGGGGACAGATCGACCTTCCGGTCCAATCCCCGGAGGAAATGCTGACCGACCGGCTGACCTTACAGCAGCTGCTGGCAGAGCTGGAGCCCCGCGACCGGCAGCTCATTATCCTGCGGTATTTCCGGGAAAAAACGCAGGTAGAGACGGCGGCGCTGCTGGGTATGACCCAGGTGCAGGTGTCCAGACGGGAGAAAAAGCTGCTGGGGCAGATGCGGGAGAAAATGCTGTAGGCTACTTGCGCCTATGGTACTCTGCGGCTGCGCAGAACTCTGATCTCATCTTAATTTTTTCGTTTTGGTTCAGGCGTGTTATGGTACAATAGATAGTTGACAGAGAAAAAAATAGAGAAACAACTTCAAAAGTGATATAATGTTAATAACTCAAACTTCCCACACCTAAAGGTGTGCTGAACCTTGAAAACTCAATACTTT
>CAYWRQ010000085.1:1336-11198 GCA_964460915.1 uncultured Oscillospiraceae bacterium | reverse complement strand
TACAGACCGTGTAATAGCTGCGCAATCGTGTATTACGTCCGTGTAGAATCGTACGAAGGCGCGTATTCCCCCGCCGGGCACGCTTGTTCACCGCGCCCTGTCTGTCATCCTGAGCGCCGCGAGCTGAGTTTAGGATCCAGCCCTTTTTAAAGGGCTGGGGGGCTGGTTGTGACCGCCCACATGAGGATTGTGGCGGCCATTGCGGCGTTGAGCGACTCCGCCCTTCCGCGCATCGGGATCGTGACCCGCTCGTCGCACGCCGCGACTTGTTCCGGCGACAGGCCGTTGCCCTCGTTCCCGATGATGATGATCGTACCGTCCGGGAAATTTACGCCGCCCAGCTTCGGCGCGTCCTGATCGACAACCGACGCAAAGCTGCGGAGGATCCCCCTGTGCCTGTCCAGAAACGCCGCCATGTCCGTCTGTAAAAGCGGCATCCTGAAAAGGGAGCCCATCGCCGCCCGGATTGTTTTAAGGTTGTATAGGTCACAGCACCCCTGGCTCAGGATGACCCCGTCAAACCCCAGGGCATCCGCCGTCCGGATCATCGTCCCGACGTTGCCGGGATCCTGTACATCCCATAAGCCAAGATACGTTCCCCCGTTTTCCGGCCGGGGACGCCTGTCCGGGATTTTGCAGACGGCGTAAACCCCCTGCGGGGACTGGGACTGGGAAAGGCGCTGTTCCGCCGCGCCTGTGATCAGCGCCGTTTTGTCCTCCAGCCCGGCCAGCACGGCCAGCTGCTTTTTCCCGCTGTCCAGGCACCGCTGTGTAACAAAAACACGCTCAATCCCGACCTGCGAACGGACGGCCTCCTCCAGCAGCTTAACCCCTTCCAGCACAAACAGCCCGGACGCGGCGCGCGCCTTTTTCTGGGAAGAGAGCCTTGCATATTCACGGATTCGGGGGTTATCCTTGGATACGATTGTCTCCATAGCATCCTTCCTTTCCAAAAGCCCCGGCTTCCCGCCGGACAAATAAACCACACAACTGGCTGCACAAAGATATTATCGCACGAATCTTCCGTTCTGTAAACAGAAATTTGTAAAAAATTGCAAACGGGCAAAACAAAACGCCCGGATCGCTGAGAGGGCGATCTAGGCGCGGCGTTTATCGAAGTTACAGAGCGGCTTTTGCTTTCTCGCACAGGGCAGTAAAAGCAGCAGCGTCATGGATAGCGATCTCAGACAGCATCTTTCTGTTCAGAGTGACGCCAGCCTTTTTCAGGCCGTTCATGAAGGTAGAGTAGTTCATGCCGTTCGCTTTGCAGCCGGCGGAAATTCTGGTGATCCACAGTCTTCTGAAATCACGCTTTTTCGCCTTGCGGCCGATGTAAGCCTTCTGGCCGGATTTGAAGACGGCTTCCTTTGCAGTCTTAAACAGTCTGCCCTTTGCGCCCCAGTAGCCTTTCGCGAGCTTCAGGGTTTTATTTCTTCTTTTGCGCGTCATCATAGCGCCCTTTACACGTGCCATTTATATTATCCTCCAATTCGATTTATCAGTCAGGTGATTATGCGTAAGGCAGCAGCTTCTTTACTGCTGCAACACAGGTCTTATCCGCATAAGCAGCGCTGCGCAGATGGCGTTTCCGCTTGGTAGATTTCTTGGTCAGGATGTGACGCTTGTTCATATGGGCGCATTTTACCTTACCGGTTGCGGTCAGGGCAAAGCGTTTTTTGGTTGCGCTATGGGTTTTGATCTTCGGCATATCGTTTATCCTCCTTGTGATTTGAGACAACCTATCTGGCGGAAAACCGCCCTTTTATTTGGCAGGCTTCGGCGAAATGAACATTGCCATGCTGCGGCCTTCCATCTTAGCAGGCTTGTCAATGACACCGGCCTGTGCAACCGAATCCTTAAAGCGATCCAGCAATTCTTTTCCCAGCTCGGTGTGCGCCATCTCTCTGCCGCGGAAACGCACCGAAACCTTAACCTTATCGCCGCCCTTTAAGAATTTCACAGCCTGGTTGACCTTTGTCTCAAAGTCGTGGGTATCGATGTTCATCGACATCCGAACTTCCTTGATGTCAACTGTCTTTTGATTCTTTCTTGCTTCCTTTTCACGTTTGGCCTGTTCATAGCGGTACTTGCCGTAGTCCATAATACGGCAAACGTTCGGAGTGGCCTGAGGCGCAATGTCTACAAGGTCAAGTCCCTTTTCCGCTGCGATTTGAAGCGCCTGTCTGGTCGGCATAATGCCAAGCTGGCTTCCGTCAGCATCAATGACGCGGATTTCCTTCTCCCGGATATCCTCATTGATATACAAGTCTTTTTTGCTAATGGTAAAACACCTCCGTTACCTGTCATAAGCAAACTGAATACAACAAAAAAAGCACGGACGAAATCCTACCATCCGCACTCAAACGCAGCCTGCCCACCGGCAGCCTGTATCCAAATATTGACCCATCTAACACAAAAGCGAAGGGTGAGAACGGACGGTTCTGCTTTATTGTTGCTTCAAATACTATACCACACCGTTCCCCGCTTGTCAAGAGGGTTTTGCTGTTTTTCTATTTTCACCAGAAATATGTACAATTCACGTAAATGTTTAGGGAATTACGCCGTAATCAACTGCCCAAACGCTGGGCAGCCGTCAGACTGCGCGAAAAGGCGCCCCCGTTTCACCAGTAGACGCCTTCTCCGCTTCAGCGATTATTTCTTCTTCTGTTCTTCCTGCAGCTTCTTCAGGTTTGCCTCAACCCGCTCCAGCATCGATACCAGCTGGGTCGCTTCCTCTTCGGTGAAGCCCTCCAGCTTTCTGGCGGAAAGACCAAGCATAATATCGTCCGAACGCTGCGCCATAGCACGGCCCTTCTCGGTCAGGGACACCAAGTTGTACCGGCTATCTTTCTGATTGATCACACGGCTTACGATACCCGCTTTCTCCATCCGGCGCAGGGAAACACCGACAGAAGCACGGCTAACGCCAACCGCCGCAGCGATATCACACTGGCTCTGTTCATCCTTTTCCATCAGGGCATGGAAAATCGGGGGCTGGCCAAAATGAATGCCTTCGCCTTTCAGCATCTCGTTGGAACAAGTGCGGTTCAGGCCTTGGATGGACTTGGAAAGTTCCATCAGCTTTGCTTTGTTGCTCATCAATTATCGCTCCTTCATACCATAATATAAAATTCAATACATGTATCCCCTAAACATGAATCTAAACTTATTTTATTCTATTCTATAATATTTGTCAAGAAGCTTCGGAATATAAATCGACACTTTTATGGAAAATATTTTTTTTCATCTGAATCCTAACAAATTGTCAGGATTATTATAAAGTAAATAAACGTACAAAATAGGACAAAACGGGACATTGTTCGACAATTATCTGTACAAATTTACAACTAAAAAGTAAAAAAGCGTATTTTCTCACCAAAAAATCCGGCCGTCTGCCCCATATAAAATGGAAGGCGCCCAACTTCCCGTCTGTACAAGCGCCCGGGCATGGCGGATAAAAATTAAAGCGCATCGTGGTTATCTATATAGGATCACACTTTCTTGGATGCCCGCAAAAGGGCCCTCCCTCCCCCGTCAGACAGACGGGCAGCCCCTCAAAAGCAAACCCCCGCGAACGCCTATACGGGCATCCGCGGGGGCTTTATAATCGCAGAAATTACTTCAGAGCTTCCTCAACCAAAACTGCCGATTTCGGTTTTACGGGCTTATTCAGTGGTTTGTGTCTTACCCGTGCATTATGATTCGACCTTTTCACGATTATCGGACTGCTTCCACGGACTTACATTTTAAAAGCTATTTAATAAGGAAGGAAAAATCGAATCCTTACAAAAAGCTGCTTTAGTAGTTTCTTATAATCAATTCCCGGAACTTCCGGCTATTGCTGTCACTGGACAGCTGATTATTCCGCTCAATCCCTTCAATCCGGCAGCCTTTGTACAGGTCCCGGATGTACTCATCATCGTTGTACGATAGCAACCGTTTTTTACACCCTATAGCATGCCAACCTGACAATACTACAATTTTTCGGCAAAAAAGTTTTAATATTTAATGCTTCGAAAACTCACAAAACCACTTTAGTCGTTGCCGGTGGTTTCCGGCGTTTGAATTTTGTATAGGGATATTATAGCAAAATCGAAAGTATATTGCAAGCTATAAATAAATTTCTGAAAAAATATTTGCAAAAGGTATTGATATATATGCGCACGTATGGTATAATATAAGTGTTAAAGGGAAACCGATGACAATAAGGTGGCAAGGTCGGAAAGGAGATCAATATGGAAGGCATGACGAATGAACAGTTTTAGATAGTCTTAAAAATGATTCTTCAAATCATCAAAGACAGTGAATCAAAAGAAGATGCAATTCAAAAAATAGAAGCTCTGATTAAATAATCAGAGCTCCACAAAACCAAAAGAGAACGGCGGGCTTGCCACCGCCTCTTCTCTTTCATTATATCAAATTGGCAAGAGAAAGACAAGCGAAATGGAAAGAAAACTTTCACCGCAAGAAAAATATAATAAGACCAATACCGTCACTGTAAACTTGCGGCTTATGAAGAACACCGAAGCCGACATCATCAAATGGCTATTTGAGCAGCCCAACAAATCCGGCTACATCAAGTCCCTTATCCGCAAGGATATGGAAGAACAGAAGGCCAAATGACAAAAATCCCTACCTGGCATAACGCTGGATAGGGATTTTTACTCGTTTATTCAGTTTAAATCTTCACCGCGCCATTACTATCCGTAACCCACAACGCCCCCTCCGGCAGCCCACCAGCGGCTTTTTCATGCAGATAATACCTTTTCCCGCCTATGACCTGTTCGCCTTTCAGCATCGCGCCGTCTGCGCCCAGGTAGTACCAGAAAGTCCCGGACTTTCCCTTTACTTTCCGCCAGGCCGCCTTGACCATCTTCCCATTTTCGTAGTAGTACCACTTTTCACCGGCCTTTTCCCAGCCGTTCGGCACTGCCAGCCCATTCAGCCCCGCCCCATGGATACTGTCGTGTTCGTCGTACCGCTGTTGGCGGTTATCCACGTAGCACCGCCGTCCAGGCTGTATTCATACTTATACTTAATGGTTCCGCCGTAGGTATTGGCGCACGGTATGACGATAATATCGATGGTTTCACCGCCGCGCGGGGTTTCCGTGCTGTAGGAGACTGCCGATGGGTCGATGCAGTCAGAACCTTTGTAGACATACCAGTAGTCTCCGGATTGCCCATTGGTTGGATAAGAACCGGAAGAAGCAGTGGAGATGTTTCCGTAACTGGAATAGTCTTTTCCATAATCGGCCGTATAGTATTCGTGATATGCTGCCGTACTCAGGCTGCCATTATTCACCGACCAGTATTGCGTACTTCCCACAAAATTTTCCGGCCCGGAGGTTGTATTCACCATCAGATGCGTACCGCCGCTCAATGATGCGCTTGCATTATTCAGCGTAAATATACCTCGGTCAGGGTCTTCGCTGCAGTCATACGAAGTATAGTACGTGCTAGTCCCGATATAATAACCAGAGCTTATATAATCAGAATGTCTTGTATATCCCCTAAAACTTGTATTCCACTTTTCCCACACATATCGATTTGCCATTCAATCATCCCTTTCTTTATTAATTTCCTATAAAATATTTCCAAATGTATTGAATTTGTGCGCACAAAAGCATATAATATCCTTAGGAGGTGTTTTTATGGCAAAAACTGCAAACATCAACGTCCGCATTGATCCTGAAACCAAATCCAGCGCCGAAGCTCTTTTCGCCAGCTTTGGTATGACTATAACGGACGCCATCAACATTTTTCTGCACAAATCCATTATGGAAGGCGGATTGCCTTTTGAAGTAAAACAGCCGTGTTATAATGCAGAGACAGAATCCGCAATGAAAGAAGCCCGTGCGATTATGAATGGACAAATCCAAACCAAGCGGTATTCTTCTGCGAAAGCTTTGTTTGATGATCTCGATGCTGAGGAAGATACCTGATGTTAGAACTCGTAACGACCATGCAATTTCGGAAAGACTATAAAAAGGCGAAAAAGCGCGGATTAAACTTAGATTTACTGGAAGAAGTATTGGACGCCTTATGCGCTGAGATCCCTCTTGCCCCTCATCTGCGGGATCATGCGTTAACGGGCAGCTGCATTGGGTTTAGGGAATGTCATATTCAGCCAGACTGGCTATTGATCTACGCTGTGGATAAGGGCAGATTAATCCTAACCGCGTCCCGTACCGGCACCCATTCTGATTTATTCAGCAAGTAATGAAACGGTCCTGCTGTCAGGGCCGTTCTTTTTTAGAACTCAATCCCTGCCATCGGCTCATTCCACGTGCCGGTTACAGTCACCTCACCCAGGTCTTCAAACGTCACCAGGAACGAATTTCCCGTCACCTCATTGACCAGCATATTTTCCAGCCGTGTGATCCTGCCCTCATGGTTACCGAGCAGCGCCTTATTTTTCAGCGGCAGCTTTTGGTCGGTTTCGATCGTCAAAGGGCTTGTCGAGGTAACCGTCCCAAAAAAGATATCGGCCTGTTTTGACGCTCCCAGCATTTTTGCAGCAGCCTGCTGAATTGCACCGGTCAAAGTAATGGGATCAGGCAATGAACTCGCCCCCAATCAATGTTAAGTCCATCAGATGGCTGTCAAGGGAAAACGTATGGGTAACCTTTTCGACCATCATATAGTTGGATATCGTCATATCGTCCAGTTCCAGATAAACATCTATTTTGTTTACTTTTTTGTTCACCTTCCCCCGTATTGACATTTGCATGACATCTGCGATATAATATAGAAAAAGGAGTGATTTATATGGGCAATATCAGCATCCGTGTACCGGACGATGTAAAACAGCAGGCGGCTTCTGTCTTTTCCGACCTGGGCCTGGATATGTCTACTGCAATCAATCTGTTTCTGCGCCAGTCGATCCGGCAAAATGGTCTTCCCTTCCGTCCAACGAACGATCCGTTTTGGAGTGAATCCAATCAGAATTATCTGAAAAAAGCGATCGCTGAAATGGAAGAAGGGAAAAACACCATTGTAAAAACCATGCAGGAGCTGGAGGAAATGACAAAAGATGAGCCTTAATGTCGTATTTTATTCTCGTGCATGGGAAGATTTCCAGTATTGGATCGGACAGGATCGAAAAACACTGAAAAGAATTATGCAGCTGATCCAGTCTATCCAGCGCGATCCTTTTACTGGAATTGGCAAACCAGAACCCCTCAAAGGCGCCGCCTATCGCGGTTACTGGTCCCGTAGGATTGATGAAGCAAACCGCATTGTTTACAAGACCGATGACCAAAATCTTTATCTCGTACAACTGCGCGGGCATTATGATGAGTAAAGCGTACTTGAAAACGAAAAGCGTTTTTGGGTACGCTTTTAATTTAGCCCGGCATCGTAAGAACCTGATCAGGATAAATGAGATTCGGGTTGCTGACCTTATCCTTGTTCAGGTCATAGATTTCTTTCCAACGGCTGCCGTCCCCAAGCTTTGCTTTTGCGATGTTCCAAAGGCAGTCCCCGGATTTGACCGTATAGCTGGATGAATCTGGCTTATTGACGCCCTCTTCCCGCTGCTGCTCCGTGGAAGCATTGCCCGATTCATCCACCGTCACAGTCTTTGTCCCGAATGGCCGATACTGTTTCAGCTTAATCGTGACCTTAACATCAAACCCCAGTGCCTTCGCGTCTTCATCGATCTGGTATTCTTCCAGCGATACGTTTAGGTTTGTGTCAAACAGCAGGTTTCCGCTGGGCAGATGCCATGATCTGCTTTTCAAGGTCGGCAACGCTGCCGTCGTCGTCGATCAGGATATCCAGCCGCGCCTTCGTATTTGCCATCTGATCAGAAACACCGACGGCTTTTTCACTGCAGCGATCCCGGCGTAGGCTGATACCAGGCCTTTGACCTTGGATAGCAGCGCGTCTGTTTCACCCACGCTGTCCTTAATGGCCGTATTCCAATTCTGCTGCTTTTTAGCGGTCTGATTCAGACCGTTTTCAATCATTTTCAGCTGGCCGGACATTTTGGTAAACTCTGCCCGGGCATCGATCATTTTGCTGGTATCAATCCCGCTATCCGCCGCCACTCCCAAATCTTCAAAAGAGCCGATCACCGTATCCAAGATTGTGACCATACCGCGCAGCGGCCCGGTCACGCCATCATAGAGGGAAATCGCTGTTTTAATTGTCGCCATCCAGTATCACCTCTTTTTCCTGCGTGCCTGGGCTTTCAGCTTTTTCTGCTCTTCTTTTTTCCGTTCTGCGTACACCTCAATCGCCGCGATGATAAATGCCCGTTCTTTACGGGGCAATGCGAAAAACTGAGATGGCAGCAAATGCAGCTTGTGAAGACAAAAGTAAGCGACGCTCGCTTCACTTTCATCTTCCTCAATTAGTTTTTTGCTTCGTCTACCTCATCCTGCAGGGAAACGGCCGTAAACCCGCAGACTTCATCTGACCATGACCGTCATATACAGCTGCGTCATCGCACAGACTGGCGTCACGTAATCGGTGACCACAACGGACTTTTTGGTATCGCCCTGCTGGACAGTCACATGATCATTGTCAAAATCCTGAATCGCCCGGATATCCTGCAACTGCGTATGGTGCTTGCAGATATCCGCTTTCAGGCTGATCCGACCCGCGTTGTCGTTCGGGACCTTGCCCAGGTATTTGGTGTTGAACAGCACCGCAATATCGTTGCCGATCTGGTCGAGCACACGCATGACCTGGTTATCCGAGAAATCAGCATTCTTGTCATCGGTCGCGCTGACAAACGTGTTGATGTCTTCCAGCACTCGGATATCGTCGCCGACCCGGTGCAGCATCAGCTTACCGGACTTGATGCCGGCTTCCAGCTGTGCCTGGGTGTAATCTACATCCGGCGTAAATTCGCCGCTGTAGGCCGTATTGGTCAGTGTCCTGTTGACCGCGCATCCGGCCTCTGCGCCTGTAACCCACCAGACCATAGACGGGTTCGTTTTATCGGTTTCCAGCCCGTTCTCAACGCTGATTACGCCTTCGTAGTCCGGTTTGGTGTACTGGAAAAGCACACACTGGAACTTGACACCGCAGTCATCACGCATCCGCTTGGTAAAGGCCGCATACAGCCCCTTAACCGTCTCATTTGTAGACGGGCAGCCGATCGTATTGAAGGTGTACGATTCGATTTTTTCCAGATAGCTTTGATGGGCGCTGTCTTCGGTCGCCGCAGTCGTGCCGCCGGTCAGCGGTGTCCCCGCAGTCAGGGCCAGTGTCGCGCCCGGTTTCCAGGTGACGAAATCATTATCTGCAAGGTCGGTTATTTTGCTGATGCCGTCCTGCTCATCGACCTTTGTCGTACCCATATAGGTGTACACATCATAGAGCGGTGCGGATTCAGTCGTGTTTTCACTCGCTTCGATGACGATTCGCAGGTCGTTGCCGCGGGTACCGGAATATTTTGCCGTCGCGTAGCTGTTGGCTGCCTTTGTGCCGCCAGAATTCAGCCGGTAAAAATACCCGGTCTTAATATTCAGGAACAGATCCCGCAGCCCTTTCAGCTCATCCGCTGTATACGGATAGCCGAAAATCTTCATGCTGTCTTTCTGAAATTCATCGGGTGTAACCGCGAAAATGGTATCTTCCGCGCCCCAGTTCATTTTGATCGGCATCGTTGCGATGCCGCGGTCAGAGAGCGTCGCGCTTGCCCTTGAAACCGACACGAAATTGATATAGGAGCCGGGAAGCGTCTTATTCTGCACCAGGAAGGTGCCGCCGCCAAGTGCCATATGATTTAATCATTCCTTTCTGTTTTCTGAAAGAAAACGATAGCCGCATCAGGAGCTTTGCTCCGCGGCGTTCATTCCTTTCTGTTTTCTGAAAGAAAACGATAGCCGCATCAGGAGCTTTGCTCC
>CAYWRQ010000085.1:0-1236 GCA_964460915.1 uncultured Oscillospiraceae bacterium | reverse complement strand
GCGGCGTTCATTCCTTTCTTTATTTCAGACCTGCTGCCGCTCTTGCGCTGGACACAAAAACGTCAATACTGCCTACACCCGGAGAGCCGCCGGACGCGGGAGGTTCGCTCATGGACACGGTTTTCTCCACGTCGAACAGATATCCATCCGACTTGCGCAGCCCCTCCAAATCCAGCCCTTCCAGCGTGCCATCCTCTTTCAGGCTAATTTTGTTCATGTCCAGCAAAGCCTTAATCGCTTTCGGATTCCGGCCTTTTGCCTGTATAATAGCGGCGTCCACTGCGGCGTCTTTTTTGACCGCGGCCAGGTCTGTTTTGTATTTGGTTTCCCAGGTCTTGACCTCGTTTTTGAGCCCCGCGACGTCCACACCGTCAAAGGCTTTCAGTTTGCCGGTCAGATCGGAAATAGAGGTGTTTGCAGTCTCCAATTCCCGCACCTTGCTGTCAAACTTTTCCTTGTCGACGTATTTGCCGTCTGCCAGGTTTGCAAGCTTGATTTTGCCGTCGGCACACGCCTGCGTGAGCTCCGCAAAGGTCAATGCTTTATCGCCAAATAACTCTTTTAAGAATTCCATTGCTCTCTTCCTTCCCAGATTTGATTTGTAAACGCGCTGCCACTCAGCGCACGGATGCCCCGGCATTTAAACGCCAGCCAGGGTAGGGCGGGTATAAAAATACTGCGTACTATCTTCCAAATAGCCGCAGCATCTTTTTCGTATTCATTCTACGCAGTTCCCTCTGCGCGTCTTCGTATCTTTGAAAACGCCCCTGCACCCAAGTAAATTCCCGAAACATGGGCGTGCAGATACGGTAATAGCCATCATCGCCGCAGCGGATGCAGGCGGGTTTCAGTGCTAGTTTCATGTCTACTTAGTTACCTCTTCGGCGATCTTGTTAGCTAGCGCAGAGGCCATGTTATCTAGCTTACAACAAGGCATCGCTTGTACTTCTTCCGACAGCTCTTTCAGCCGTTCCAGTTTCTTAATCGCCGCATCCAGATCACTGGATTCAAGATGAATTTCGACTACTACTTTTCCCATAAATACCATCCTTTCTGCTTTGGGACATGAAAAAACCACCCGGCTAAAATGCTAGGTGGTTACAATAGCAAAGGGGACTATGTTTCCATAGCCCCTCTATAGGAACTGGACTTTGGCAGGCGTCGCCGTTCCTGCATCTCTCGGGTTACCCCTGTCATACCATCGGCGTGTGGTCGCAACGAAATTTACCACCTCAA
>CAYWRQ010000084.1:0-11346 GCA_964460915.1 uncultured Oscillospiraceae bacterium | reverse complement strand
GCCCCTCGTACCGGATCAGCACCGCGTCCCCGGGCTGCACCCTGTGGTGGAGCACCGCGTCGATACACGCCTCCTCGCTGTCAAAGGGCCGCGCCCGCAGAACCGCGTGGAACATCTCCTTCGGGCAGGCGGTGTGCTTGATGACCGCGCCCTCGGGGGCAAGGTTTCCCTTGAGGACGGCGATGCTGCCGCCGGTGCCGAGGGGACGATCGATTGGACGGATGATGTCCTCCCGGGTCAGCGACAGGCCATAGCGGCGGTTTGCGTCGTCTAAAAGCTTCTGGCAGCGGGCATAAAACCCGTCTTTTTTCAGATCGTCGAGGTTTTCGCCCAGGGTCTTCCCGGTGACGGTCATGACGTCCAGGTGGAGCAGCCCCCTCAGCTCCTCCATGATCGCCGGGACGCCGCCCGCGTAGTAGAAAAACTCGGCGGGCCACTGCCCGGCCGGGCGGAGGTTGAGCAGGTACGGCACATTCCGGTGCAGCCGGTCAAAGGTGTCCCCGTCGATCCGGATGCCGAACTCGTGGGCAATGGCGGGGAGATGCAGCAGGCAGTTGGTGCTGCCGGAAATCGCCGCATGGATCAGAATCGCGTTTTCAAAGCTCTTTTCGGTCACGATATCGCTGGGGCGCATATGGGGCATTGTGGCAAGTCTCACTGCCTGCTGCCCGGCGCGGTAGGCGTAGTCGAGCAGGTCCTTGCTGGCCGCGGGCAGCAGCGCGCTCCCCGGCAGCGTCAGTCCCAGGGCCTCCGCCATAATCTGCATCGTCGACGCCGTCCCGATAAACGAGCAGGCCCCGCAGGACGGGCAGGCGTTTTGCTTGGCCCAGTCCAGCCGCTCTTTTGTAATCTCGCCGCGTTCAAAACGGGCGCTGTAGGCGCCCATCTGTTCCAAGGTCAGCAGCTCCGGCCCCGCGCTCATCGTTCCGCCGGTCACGACGACCGACGGGATATTGACCCGGGCCAGGCCGATCAGGTTGGCCGGCATCCCCTTGTCGCAGCTGGCGATAAACACGCCGCCGTCAAAAGGGGTCGCGCCCGCGTGGATTTCGATCATGTCGGCGATGATCTCCCGGCTGGCAAGGCTGTAGTTGATGCCGTCGGTCCCCTGGCTCTCGCCGTCGCAGATGTCGGTGCAGTAGTAGCGGGCGCCGTACCCGCCTGCGCGCAGGATCCCTTCTTTGGCCTTTTCAACCAGCTTGTCCAAATGCCCGCTGCCGGGGTGGCTGTCTCCAAAGGTGCTCTCGATCATAATCTGCGGCTTTCCGAGGTCTTCCGGCTTCCATCCGGTCCCCAGCCGCAGCGGGTCAAGCTCCGGCGAGAGGGTGCGCATCTTCTGACTGGTCAAATCCATCTTGTCATCTCCCAATATTTCGTTTTCTTGCCTTTATCTTACCCCTTTTGCAGGGGGGTGTCAAGGCCTGCGGCCGCCCGCAGAAGCGTCCTCGCCCCATTTTCTAAGATTGTTTAAAGAATTTCTGAAACGCCTTGACCTTATGGCATGGATATGCTATAATTACCCCATCAGATGTACTACGACAGATGGAGTAAAGGCGGTGAGTATTTGATCAGCAGCGATATCCTGCGGGGATACAATGATATTATCATCCTGGGGCTGCTCTATAAACAGGATTCCTACGGATACAATCTGATGCAGGAAATCTCCGCCCGCAGCAGCGGGGGCTACCATATGAAGGAAACAACCCTGTATTCGGTCCTGTCCCGGCTGGAAAAAAACGGGCTGATCACCTCCTATTCCGGCGCCGAAACGTTGGGGAGAAAACGCACCTATTTTCATATCACGCCGGAGGGAGAGCGCTTTTTCCGGCTCAAATGCCGGGAATGGCAGGAAACCAAGGACCTGATCGACCGGTTTACCGTCAAGTTCCTTCCCCCTGCCCCGCCCGGGCAGGAATAAGCGTACGCGCAAAATGATGAAAGGATGGACATCTATGAGCAAAGTCACAGACTATATTGATAACCTGTTTTTCCTGATGCCGCGCACCGAGGCCGCCGCCGAAATGCGGCTCAAGCTGATCGAAAGCGGCGAGGACAAATACGAGGCCCTGCGCGGCTGGGGGAAAAGCGAGGAGGAAGCGCTGGGGATCGTCGTATCGGAATTCGGCAGCATGGAGGAGATCTGCGCCGAGCTGGGCGTCGCGCCGATCGGCATGAATCCCCGGGATCCCGGCATGGAGCTGCAGCAGGAGTATGCCGCGGCCTCGAAAAAGTTCGCCTTCGGGCTGGCGTCAGGCATCGTCCTGTGCGTGCTGGGGATCATCTCCTGTGCGATCATTGACGACATCTTCTGGTCGGATTCGCTGGCCGCCGGATCGTTCTTCCTGTTCGCCGGCATCGGCGCGGGGGTCATCGTCTTCTCCTCGGTCTACTACAGCAAGGTGAAAAAGATGCTCCGGATGGGCGTACTCCCGCCGCAGAATACGGGGAACGGCCGCCACTGGGCCAAAAAGCTGGAAGAGGTGCTCTGCTCGCTGATCATGCTGGGCGCGGCGGCCCTCTTCTTCCTGCTCGGGGTATTTGGCGGAATGTGGCACCCGGCCTGGGTGCTGTTCCCGCTCGGCGGCATCCTCTGCGGGATTATCTCGACGATCTTGGGAGCAATCGCGAAAAAATAAGCTGCGGTGCAATCTATAAAATATGAAGGGGGCGAGTATTCCATCGCCCCCTTCGTCTAATATATAGAACATTCCGTATAATTTGTATTCCCATGCAGCCGTTTCACAGCGAACTAAAAGGAAAACGCCATGAACCGCCGCATGTACCCGGCGCGCTCCGCCATTTCTAACAATAGTAGACCGAGCGGATTGCGTAGCAGCATGTGACTCGATGTCCTTCGGACATCACGCGAAGTGTGTTTAGAGGTCCAGCCCCTTTTCAAAGGAGCTGGGATTATTCGGCTATGATTTCGTTCCAGAGGTCCTGCATTTGTTTATTGGTATCATCCGGCAGGACGACAAAGGATTCGCAGCGGGACAGGACATCCTCATCGGGATAGATGATCTTATTGTCCCGGATCTCGGCGTCCAGGTTGTCGTAAACCGTCTGAAGCGGCGTCGAGTAGCAGATATACTCGATGTTCGCCTGGGCCACGTCGTCCCGGCACATGAAGTTGATAAACTCGTTGGCCAGATCGTACTGCTCGGTTCCCTTGACGATGCACATCGCGTCGATAAAGACGTTGCTCCCCTCCTCCGGCACGACAAAGGCCAGGTCGGGATTCTCGGAAATCATCGTCACGGCGTCGCCGGCGTAATAGGGCGCCAGGGCCGCCTCGCCGATCTCCATCTTATCAAAAATCTCGTCCATGACGTAGTTGGGCTTAACCTTTTTCTGGTCCTTGAGCAGGTCGGCGCAGGCCTGGATCTCGGCCGCGTCCGTCGTGTTCTGGGAATAGCCGAGCAGCTTTTCCGCAATGCCGAACGCGTCGCGGTTGTTGAGGAACATCAAAATCTGCCCGGTGTAGTCCTCGTCCCAGAGGGCGTTCCAGCTGGTCGGGGCCGCGTCAACCATCGTCGTGTTGTAGATCAGGCCCACCGTCCCCCAGGTATACGGGACACTGTAGACATTGCCCGGGTCGTAATCGGTCGATTGGAAACGGTCCATCAGGTTTTCCGCGTTGGTCACGATCTCGTAATCGATCGGCTCCAGCATATCCTCGTTGATCATCTTGGAGATCATATAGTCGGAGGGGATCACGATGTCGTATTCGACCGAGCCGGAGGCCAGCTTGGTGTACATTTCCTCGTTGGTCGAGAAGGTCTGGTACTGGACGGTGCAGTTATATTCCTCCTCAAACAGCTCGATAACGTCCAGCGTATCGTCCTGTCCGTCGGAAATATACTCGCCCCAGTTAAACACCTTCAGCACCGGCTTCGACGAACCCGAACCGCAGGACGACAGCGGGACAGCGGCAGCAGAAGCCGTCAGAACAGCCAACAGCAGAGCCAATTTTCTTTTCATTTCCTTTTCCCTTTCGTATGAGTAAGTTAGTCCGCCTTTTCCCTTTTCGCCTGGACGATATTGGAAATCAGCAGCATCAGCAAAACCACAACAAAGATAATCGCCGAAAGCGCGTTGATCTGCGGGTTGACCTTCTTGCGCACCATCGAGTAGATCACCAGCGGCAGGCTGGTAAAGCCGCTGCCGGAGGTAAAGTAGGTGATGATAAAATCGTCCAGCGAGAAGGTAAACGACATCAGATATCCCGAAATGATGCCCGGCATAATCTCCGGGATCACGACCTTGAAAAAGGCACGCAGCGGCGGGCAGCCGAGATCCTGGGCCGCTTCATACAGGCTCGGGTCCATCTGGCGGAGCTTTGGAAGGACGTTGAGGATCGCGTACGGCAGGCAGAAGGTGACATGGGAAATCAAAACGGTCCCAAAACCGAGCTTCATCCCAAAGAGGTTCTTAAAATAGACAAAAAGGAGCATCATCGAAATGCCGGTGACGATCTCTGGGTTCAAGACCGGCAGATAGGTCACGTTCATGATCGCCGTCCGGACGCCCTTGCGCCGGATTTTATGGATGCCGACGGCCGCCGCCGTACCGACGATGGCGGCGATCGTCGAAGAACAGACCGCCATCGAAAGCGACCCCCACAGCGCCGACATAATCGTCTCGTTTTGGAACAGCTCGACATACCATTTAAAGGTAAAGCCGGTAAAAAGGGCGCGGGATTTGGATTCGTTAAACGAAAAGACAATGAGGACCAGGATCGGGGCGAACAGGAACAGCATCATCAGGCCGGTATAAATTTTCGAGAACAAGTTTCCCTTTTTCATATCAGCATCCCCTCCATTTCATCGCTGTCGAAATGGTTGATCACACCCATGATCAACAGGATCATGACCATCAGGATCAGGCTCATCGCCGAGCCGACGCCGGGGTTATACACCGAGCCGAGGAACTGCTGCTCGATCAAGTCGCCGATCAGGAGGTTGGAGCCGCCGCCCAGCATCCGGGAGATGATAAAGGTCGAAACCGACGGGACGAACACCATCGTGATACCGGTGACAATGCCCGGCACCGCCAGCGGCAGGATCACCCGCGTCAGGACATGGGCGCCGTCCGCGCCGAGGTCCTGGGCCGCCTCTATGACCGACTGGTCGATTTTGACCATGACCGAATAGAGCGGCAGGATCATATAGGGCAGGTAGTTATAGACCATGCCGAGGATAATCGCCCCCTGGGTATTGATCATCGTCAGGGGCCCGATGCCGAAAAGGCCGAGGAATTTGTTGATCAGCCCTTCATTTTCCAGCAGGGTCATCCACGCGTAGGTGCGCAGCAGGAAGCTCATCCACATCGGCAGCATGATCAGCAGCTGCATCGTCCGCTGCCCGGCTTCGCTCATCCGGGACATGATAAAGCCCATCGGGAACCCGATGACCAAACAGACAGCCGTTGCAATCAGCGACAGGTAAATCGACTTCCAAAAGGTTTTGCCGTACTTCAGGACGCCGACAAAATTGGACAGGGTCATATTGGTTTCCGGATAGGCGGTAAACGCGTACCAGATGACCAGGCCCATCGGCACCAGCGTAAACAGGAGCATCCAGACCAGATATGGCACGCTGGTCAGCTTTGCGAGGTCAAAGGGATGGCGGCGGGTCTTTTCAGCCATCAGCCCCCACCTCCTCGTCCAGCGGATCGATTTCCGCGTTTTCAAAGTGGAACTTGACGCCGATATCGGTCGCCACCTGCTGATCAAGGAAGGAGTGGAGCATGATATAGGACTGCTCCTCGTAGAGGTAGACGATCATTTCATTATATTTGCCCTTATAGACCAGCGATTCCAGGAAGACCTTGCGGTCGGCCAGGTCGAGGGAGACGACCTCGATGTCGGCGGGCTGGAGGACGACCCTCACCTTGGTTCCCACCGGCAGCGCTACGTCCACCCGCTCGAATTCGATGCCGAGGGCCGTAACCCTGCCTTCGCCGGTGACCTCGCCGGTCAGGACGTTGTCAAAGCCTTTGAACAGGCGGTTCATGATATGGATATCGTTGGGGCCGAAGGACAGGCCGACCTTCTCCCCGACCGCGGCCGACTTGGTCGAATGGACAATCCATTCCAGCCCCCCGCAGCGGACGCTCATCTGATAGTGTACCCCTTTAAAGACGACGCTCTCCACCTCGCCGTGGATCGGCGAAGCGTCCGGGGCGACAATCGTAATATCCTCCGGGCGGAGGACGACGTCGACCGGCTGGTTCTCGCCAAACCCCGCGTCCTCGCAGGGGAAGACGCCGCCGCAGAAGGAAACCAGGTAATCCTTCACCATCATCGCGTCAAAAATATTGCTGTCGCCGATAAAGTCGGCTACGAATGCGTTTTTCGGTTCGTTGTAAATGTCCTCGGGGCGGCCGTACTGCTGGATGACGCCGTCCTTCATGACCACGACCATGTCCGACATCGTCAGGGCTTCTTCCTGGTCATGGGTGACATAGATAAAGGTGATGCCGGTCCTGCGCTGGATATTGAGCAGCTCCAGCTGCATATCCTTGCGCAGCTTTAAGTCCAAAGCCCCCAGCGGTTCGTCCAAAAGCAGGACCTTGGGGTTATTGACCAGCGCCCGGGCAATCGCGACACGCTGCTGCTGGCCGCCCGAAAGGCGGTTGACCTTGCGCTTGTCGAATCCCTTCAGGTCGACAATCTCCAGCATTTCCAAGACCCGTTTTTTGATCTCATCCTTTGGCACCTTCTGGATTTTGAGCCCAAAAGCCACGTTATCAAAGACATTCAGATGCGGGAAAAGCGCGTACCGCTGGAAAACGGTATTCAGCTCCCGTTTGTGGGGCGGAAGGTCGTTGATCCGCTGCCCATCAAAAAAAACATCACCCGAGTCCGGCGTCAAAAACCCGCCGATAATGCGCAGCGTCGTTGTCTTGCCGCATCCCGATGGCCCAAGGAAGGTGACGAACTGTCCGTTCTCAATCGATAGGGACAAATTGTCCAGCACCTTGTCGCCGTCGTAACTCAAGGTAATGTTTTTCAGCTCTATGATATTGCTCATATCATGTATCCCCCTTTGCGGAAAAAAGTACTTCTGTACCCACCGGAATTTCTACCATCATCCGCCCGCAAAAGGCTTTTTCCGGGAGTTTCCCCCAGGATACGTGTGACGTCTAATTTTCCAGTGTCAGTCAGCAGATACAATCGGACTCAATATTTACAGGCGAATCCTGTATAACTATAATGCCAAAATGCCTAAATGTCAAGCATTTTTCGGAATTAGCCTTGATTTTCTACATTTTTTTCATGTCCATTCCGGATTTCAACAAAAAAATCCCCCCAAAGCGTAAAATTACGCGTTTTTTCTCTATTTTTCGTTTATTTTCTCATCTTTTATCTATTCAGCCCTTCATCAGCCTGTTTTGGTCATTTTGACGGCATTTTGTTTCGCGGCGGTCTGCGCCCGGGTTTACATCGCCAACCCACCGCCTATTACAACCCGCCCGCGTGTTCACCCTCCCCCGTCTGTCATTCTGAGCGCCAGCGAAGAATCTTCGCGCCGCCGGAAATGGAACCTCTGCCCGTCGGCGCAAAACGTTTGGTTTGTGCATGAACGCGGGACGGGAAACCCGTCCCCTACAGAAACAAACGACCCTTCCCGGATATTCCAAATGATTTTTGCAATCCCGCCCTTTTTAAAGGGCTGGGCGGGGGGGTTGTGTTGTTCATGAAAATGTGATAAGATGGTGGAAATGAACGCAGGAAAGGAAAGATACAATGGCACTTAATAAAAAGGAATTTACCCTCCTGACCCAGCTGCTTGCACATAAAAACGAAAAAATCACCCAGCGCAGCATCGCCGCCGAGACCGATTTCTCCCTCGGCATCGTCAACCGGCTCCTCTCGGAATTGACCGCCGCCGGATTGGCCGCCCCGGATGGGGAGAGAGGATACCGTGTGACCGAGGCCGGACTGTCTGCCCTTGAGCCTTATAAAGTCAAGCGCGCGGTTATTATGGCGGCCGGTTTTGGCTCCCGGCTGATGCCGATTACGCTGAACACCCCCAAGGCCCTGATCCGGATCCACGGTAAACCGATGATCGAAACGATGCTGGATGCAATCGTCGCTGCCGGTATCCCGGAAATCGTCATCGTCCGGGGCTACCTCGGCGAACAGTTCGACACCCTCCTCCGCAAATACCCGATGATCCGGTTTGTCGAAAACCCCGACTACCAGGAGATGAACAACATATCCTCGGCGATGAAGGTCAAGGAGCTGTTCCGAAACGCCTACGTGCTCGACTCCGATCTTTACCTGACCAACCCAAAGCTGATCCGGCCGTATGAATACTGCGCGTCCTATGTCGGCGTCCATATGGACCAGACCGACGACTGGCGGCTGATCGTCAAAAACGGCCGCGTCACCGGCATGAAAATCGGCGGCAGCGACTGCTATCATATGTACGACATCACCTACTGGACGGAGGAGGACGGCGAGAAGATGGAGCGGCTGCTCCCGGAGCTGTTTCATTCCCCCGGCGGGAAACAGTGCTATTGGGACGACGTGCCCCTTACCCACTTTAACGATCAGTTTTATATCGAGCCGCGGCCCTGCAAAGAGGGCGATATTATCGAGATCGATACCCTCTCGGAATTGATTGCGCTGGATCCGGTTTACCGGATGCGGTAAGGAGGACAATATTATGGTCATTCTGATTGCCGGAGCATCCCATACGGGAAAAACAGCGCTGGCGGCGCGGCTGCTGGAAAAGGTGCAGCCAATATGGCAGCCCATACATCCTTATCGATGAAAACTACCAGGCAGATATAGATCTGTGATAAAATTAATGAATAAAGGATAAAACCTAAAGCCATTTTTTCATTTTTTCAGTTGACAGACAGTCCAATTTATGGTAATTTTAAAGTATGTAAAGGCGCATATTGTATAGAAAGGAAGTTGTTATGATGAAAGTTTCTGTAATTCCATCCCCAAAATCCCTTTTGCTTCAGGAAGGGACAGCTTCTCCCGCTTTGCCAGTTCAGAAGCAGGTCAATCCGCGGCTGGGCAAAGAAGCCTACCGCCTGACGATTTCCTCCGATCAGATCCTGTTGGAGGGCGGCAGCGACACGGCGCTTTTCTACGGTGAATCAACTTTAGAGCAGCTCAAACTGCAAAATCCCGAAGCTCTTCCCTGCCTGACCATAGAGGATGAACCGGCTTATGAATGGCGGTCGTTCCATATCGACTGCGCACGGCATTTTATCCCGGTCGAGGAACTGAAAAAAATGATCCGGATGGCAGCGCATTTTAAGCTGAACAAGTTCCACTGGCATCTGACCGACGATCAGGGCTGGCGGATTGAATGCAGCCGCTATCCCCTGCTCCACCAGATCGGTTCGGTCCGGAAAGGCGACCACTTCGGCAACTGCTGCTCGGATGAACCGGAAGGCGGTTACTACACACGGGATGAAATTAGGGATGTTGTAGCGTACTGCGCGAGCCTAGGCATCGACGTTGTCCCGGAAATCGATATGCCGGGCCATGTATCCGCCGTGCTGGCGGCCTATCCGGAGCTGGGCTGCACCGGAAAGCCGATCGAGATACAGACCACCGCCGGTATCTTCCCGGACATCTTCTGCGCGGGCAAAGAGGAAGTATTTACCTTTATCGAAAACCTGCTGGACGATATCCTGGAGCTTTTTCCCTATAAATATATCCACATTGGCGGCGACGAAGCGCCGAAGGAGCGCTGGAATGACTGCCCGCTCTGCCAGAAGCGGATGCAGGAGCTGGGCTACACCGATCCCCGCCAGCTGCAAGGCTATGTCGAAAACCGTATCGCTGCCCATCTCCACAAACGGGGCCGCACCCCGGTCGTCTGGAACGAAGCGGCCGATGGCGGGAACCTCGACCCGGACGTCATTCTGCAGCTTTGGACGGAGGACAAGGACCACCGGGTTGCCGGGCATCTCCGCGCGGGCGGCAAAGCGGTCCTCTCCAATTTCTACAACTGCTACTGCGACTACCCCTACGGCATGATTTCCTTGCAGGATGTATATAATACGAATATGGCGCCAGACGATCTGAAGGGGACAGACCCGGAACTGATCATCGGCACCGAGTGTCTGATCTGGACCGAATATGTCCGCGATAAGGACCGGCTGGAATCGTACTGCTGGCCGCGGTTTGCCGCGTCGGCGGAGGTCGGCTGGAGCGGAAACGGGCGGCCCGGGTACGAGGATTTCACCGGCAGGCTGGAAAACATCTTCCCGATTTTTGACCGGTATGATATCCACGCGACCGAAAAAATCTCCTGGGTACCCGCTCCCGAGCTGAAGGCCCAGCAGCTGCGCGAATTCTCCAAGAACTTTACCCCTGAAAGGGCCGAAGGCTTCCTCAAAGGCTACGGCATCGAATAACCGCAAAAAAACGTCCGTCTCTGAAACCAGAAACGGACGTTTTGCTTTTCAGGATATACGGCGATCAGATGTTGACAATCTCGCCCATAACGGTACCGGCGCATCCGGCAGCGTTTGCCTCGTCGGTATCCAGGTGCATAGCCAGCGCGAATTTCTCGCTGACGCGGCAGACGACGTCGCCGAAGATCAGGCTGCGGCCATTCGTTTCAACCTTGACCCAAACGATGTCCTTGTCCTTGACACCCATCTCAACGGCGTCCTCGGGGGTGACGTGGATATGGCGCTTTGCGACGATAACGCCCTCGGACAGCTCCACCTCGCCGCAGGGGCCAACCAGCTTGCAGGGGGCGGAACCGGCTACATCGCCCGACTCACGGACGGGCGCGACAACGCCCAGCGTGCGGGCATCGGACATCGAAACCTCGATCTGGTCGGCGGATCTTTCCGGCCCGAGGATCGAACATTTCAGAGAACCCTTGGGGCCGACAACGGTGACCTTCTCCTCGCAGGCGAACTGGCCGGGCTGGGAGAGGTTTTTCTTGTTGTGCAGAACGGCGTCTGCGCCGAACAGGGTTGCGAGAGTTTCCTTGGTAACATGAACGTGTCTTGCAGAAGTTTCAACAATAAACTGCTTAGCCATAATATGGACATTCCTTTCAAATTTTGTCGTTTCACGGCATAACCGTTTCCTAACCCTATTATAATTCACTTCTCAATAAAATGCAAGAGCCAAAATGAACGATCGCGTGAAATGTAAATATTACAGTTTTGAGCCTTTTACCGGATCTGGATGCGTTCGATGTGGGTGCAGAGGCCGGTTTTACGGTCAAGGTCGATCAGCACGCCTTCCATCTTGCACTCCCCGTCCGGGACGTGGAACCGGGTCGGGAGATGGGTCGTCATCTTCCGGACGATGTCCTCCGGGCTGGTGCCGAGAATCGAACGGACCGGGCC
>CAYWRQ010000083.1:0-11790 GCA_964460915.1 uncultured Oscillospiraceae bacterium | reverse complement strand
CATCTGGGCAACGGCTCCTCCATCACCGCTGTTGACTGCGGCAAATCCGTTGACACTACGATGGGATTTACCCCACTGGACGGCGTCCTGATGGGCACCCGCAGCGGCAGCATCGACGCTTCCGCTGTTCTGTACCTGATGGACCAGACCAGCATGACCACCGGCGAGATGAGCAACTACCTCAACAAGAAGTCCGGGTTCCTGGGTATATCCGGGCGCAGCTCTGACAACCGCGACATCGAAGCGGGCGCGGCTGAAGGCGATATGCGTTGCCAGCTGACCAGGGACATTCTCTCCTACCAGATCAAGAAACAGATCGGCGCTTATGCTGCTGCGATGGGCGGCCTGGACGCGGTCGTCTTCACCGGCGGTATCGGCGAAAACGCAATCGGTGTCCGCGCGGGTGCCTGCGAAGGCCTGGAAGACCTTTTCGGCCTCAAGATCGACCAGGATCTGAACACCAAGCTCAACCACGGCGTGGGACGGATTTCTACCCCCGATTCCAAGGTCGAGGTCTGGATTGTCCCGACCAACGAAGAACTACTGATCGCAATGGATACGGCTGCGATTGTTTCCGGCAAATAATAGCTTAACCTCTATGCAGGCGGCGGAATTCCCGCTGCCTGTTTTTTATATCTGCCTGGGACAGGGCATCGGTGACACTTTTAAATATCCCTTAAACTTTTATTGATTCCCGGTCAATCGCTTGCGCACGGCCGAACTTTGTGGTACAATAATGCAAGCAGTTACAAAATGAAATAATAATTCTTTATGACGTATTTTGAAAATGGGGGTTGATTATGAAACAGCCGCGGCTGCTCCGCCAGCGACCAAAAAATCGCACGATCGCCGTTATTACGGATTCCTGTGCCGACGTACCGCCCGACCTAGTGCAATTTTACGGGATTTACGTCCTCCCGCTGCAGATCCGCTGCAGCAAAGGGGTTTTCCGCGACGGGGTGGACATCCATCCGGCCGATATCTACCGGATCCAGCAAAACGAGATACCGGGGTCGTCCCTGCCGCTGGGCAACGACCTCGAGGAACTGCTCAAAAAGGTCGCGGAGGACGGTTATACCCACGCGGTTGCGCTGATGATGTCCAGCGGCCTGTCCGGGACTTACAATCTGGTGCGCCAATCGGTATACTTCGCAGCCGAGATGGGACTGACCCTGCGGGTCTACGACACCATGACCTCCAGCCTTGGCACCGGCGGGATCGCCCTGCAGCTGTCTGAGTATATCGGCAGCGGAATCGATTTTGATACGGCCTGCGCCGAAGCGGACAGGCTGATCCGCGGGACAACGGTTTTCTTCTCGGTGGACACGCTGGAATACCTGCGCAAGGGCGGACGGATCGGAAGGATCACCGCCATCGCCGGAAGCGTTTTGCAGATCAAGCCGATCCTTACCTTTGCGCCGGATGGGCAGCTCACCTCGGTTGCCAAGGTGCGGGGCCGGAGGATGGTCATCCAGCAGCTGATCCGGCTGATCGAAAACCTCTATGAGCCGGGACGGAAATTCAACCTGATGGTGTCCGACGGAGGGGCGGCCCCGGAGCTGCGCAAAGAGCTGGAAAAGAAACTGGAAAAAGCCTTCCCCGGATTCCAGCATTACTACAAATCCAATATTGGCGCAACGCTCAGCATATATACCGGCTCAGGCGTCCTCGGCGCAGCGATTCAGTATTTGGACGCATAAAAGCGACAAAAGAGGATGGAAAAATTTGTCAGCAATTCCACTGGATTTTGATAAGGGATTCGGATATAATAAGATTAATTCAGACAATGCGCTGGGGTAGAAGCTGCTCTTACCCGGCGCTTTTTTCCTATAAGCGGAGGTTTTTATGAAACAGCGTGAAAAATTCGGCTCCCGTCTGGGATTTATCCTCGTTTCGGCAGGCTGTGCCATCGGCCTGGGAAATGTCTACAAGTTCCCCTATATCTGCGGCCAGTACGGCGGCGCGGCGTTTATTTTGATCTATCTGTTCTTTCTCCTCATTTTGGGGCTGCCGGTTTTGATCTGCGAGTTTGCCGTCGGGCGGGCGAGCCAGTGCAGCATCGCCTCCGCCTTTGAAAGGCTGGAAGCGCCCGGTTCCCACTGGCACAAGATAAAATGGCTGGGCATGGCCGGCAACTATCTGCTGATGATGTTTTACACGATGGTCACCGGCTGGATGATGTACTACGCATGGCGGACAGCCACCGGCCAGATGGACGGGCTGAACAATGAAGAGATTGCCGCCGCCTTCAGTTCAATGACCGCCTCCCCCGGCAGGATGGCCTTTTGGATGATCCTGACGGTCCTCATCTCCTTCGGCATCTGTTCCCTGGGGCTGCAAAACGGCATCGAACGGATCACAAAGGTCATGATGAGTTGCCTGCTGGTGCTGATTGTCCTATTGGCGATCCATTCGCTGACTTTGGACGGGGCGGAGGAAGGCATCCGATTCTATCTCATTCCCAACTTTACCCTGGTAAAGGAATACGGGATCGGCAACGTCGTATACGCCGCCATGTCGCAGGCGTTTTTCACCCTCAGCATCGGGATCGGCGCGATGGAAATCTTCGGGAGCTACCTAAACCGCAGCCACACCCTCGTTTCCGAAGGAGTGAACATCGTATTGCTGGACACCTTTGTCGCGCTGACGGCGGGACTGATTACGCTGCCCGCCTGCTTTGCCTACGGCGTCGAGCCGACGGCGGGGGTCTCCCTGCTATTTATCTCCCTGCCAAATGTCTTTGTCCATATGACCGGCGGCAGGATCTGGGGCACTTTATTTTTCGTATTCATGTCCTTTGCGGCCCTTTCGACCGTCGTCGCCGTATTTGAAAGCCTGATTTCCTACTATATCGATATGCTGGGCTGGAGCCGGAAAAAATCGGTGGCCTGGAACATCGTATTCGTCGCCATCCTCTCTATGCCGGCGGTTTTGGGCTTTAACGTCCTCTCCTGGATAGAGCCGCTTGGGGCCGGCAGCAACCTGATGGATCTGGAGGATTTTCTGGTTTCCTCCAACCTTCTGCCGCTCGGGAGCTTAATTTTCGTCTTATTCTGCACCCGGAAAAACGGCTGGGGATGGACCCACACCTTAGAGGAGATTAACGCCGGAAAAGGGATCAAGCTGCCCGGCGCCGTCCGCGGGTACATGAGCTACGGCCTTCCGGCCATCATCATCCTGGTCTATCTCAAGGGGTATTACGACTACTTTAAGCCCAAAGGCACCGGGATGTTCACCGGCTGGATGATTTTCGCCGTCCTGCTGGTCGCGGCCATCATCACGGTCGCCTTTAAACCGGAACGGAAGAAATAAAAAGGGCAGCGGTTTCTAAAGCAAAGAAGCCGCTGCTTTTCTCGTCCCTTAGCGCTTATTATGCAGGACCTCCCGCCGGATATACGCAAACGTCTTTTCCTGCCCCTCATCCTTGAGCATAATCAGGAGCTTTTCGAGAAGCGCCTGCGTTTCCGGATGGATAATGTAATGGTCTTTTGATTTCATGTAGTAATCATAGGCATCCCGGTCCTGATAGTCCTTCCCGTGATAGTTTTCACAGGCCGCGACCCGGTCACAGAACATCTCGGCCACATATTTCACCGGCATCTTCATCCCGCTGACCGGCTCCTTGCTCCCGACCGCGTAATCGATCCAATATTCCATATGGTGCTTGTTCCGGCCCTTGTGGTGGAGCCAGGCGGCCGAATAGCCCAGCTCCGCCCGCTCACCGTTGTGCGGGCTTTTCTTCCCGTCAAAGTACTTGACACCCGGGCAAAACTCGGTCGGAGAATATTTGGACAGGTCGTGCAGCAGCCCCTGCTTATACAGCCCGAGGGCAAAGCAGTGGCGCATGACCAGCCGCTTATGATGGTTGATTGTATGCAGATGGCGCATCCACTTCGGCTTTTGCATCAGCAGGCACCCGTCAGATTTTTGCAGCAGACCTGGAAACTGATCTCCGGCAGGGAGAGGACGCTGCTGACCATATACCCGGCTTTAAAGAACGCCCGGCTGGCATACAGGCTGGTATCCGGGATATACGCCCAGACAGAAGAGGCCGACAGCTTTTCGGCGGCCAGCTTTTCGATCATCGGCAAAAGCTCGGTCAGATACCCCTGATGCCAGCAGTTTTCCACCAGCACCACCGATACCAGCACCTTTTCCGGCTGGTCGGGGTCGGGTTTTAACGACAGCATCCCGGCAAACTGCGCCGTACCGCGCAGCACCAATTTATACGCAAGGTTCGGAGCCTTTGTTTCGGCCCGGATAAAGGCCATCGCCTCCTCTTCCGACTGGTGGGGGGTGATATGGACCCCTTCCATCAGCTCGGCCTTGGAGGTCATCGCATAAACCGGCCCGATATCCCCGCCGTCCAGCGGCAAAAGGATCACCCGTTCGGTTTTTTCGGCATCGGGACGGGCCGCAATCAGTTCCCCGCTCTCGGCCCCGCCCATGACCCCGCTCTCATAGTCCCGGCCAAGGGCCATGACCTGCTCGAAAAACCGGCGGGCATAAGGGGCAAAGCCCGGTCCGGCCGCGTTCTCCGCCCAGGAGAGGATTGCCTTTTCCCGCTCCGGGACGTAGATCGGCAGGCCGCGCGCCTTTTTATAGTCCGCGACTGCGCTGCAAAGCTCCAGCCGCTTGATCAGGAGCCGCAGCATCTCTTTATTGACCGCGTCGATATCCTTTCGGATTTTGCTTAAATCCAGCTCTTTTTCTTCCATATTCGGACGCACTCCTTTACCTGGGGACAGGTTTTCTCTCTACCGGGAAAACCGTCTTACTCCTCCTGCTCTGCTTCTTCGTCGTACATACCCGCGGCGAGATTTGCCTGGAACTGTTCTTCCTCGGTGACATAGTCTTTGCCGCAGCACTTTTTATAAATTTCCCGGGCGCGGTCCACATAAAAGGTCCTGCCGCCGTCGTCAATGACATATGCCGCGTGTTCCATGGCGGAGCGCCCCGCCCCGCTCTGGTATTCCAGCTCCGCCAGCCGGCAGGTAATCTGGATGCGGGCAAGGGTAAAGCTTGTGCTGTCCAAAATCTCCTCGCAGATCTCCCGGCTGCGGCTGATCCGCCCTTCCTTCTGGGTCAGCATCTGGTCGAGGACGATCATCAGCTGGCGCCCGTTGCCGACAAATTTATCCTTGTCCTTCATCGACAGCACCTGTTTGCCGATTTTTTCCTTGATCAGCACCAGCTTTTCGACATCGCCCAGCTCGTCGTAGCAGCTGGCCAGCAGGTTATAATACTGGAAATACAAAACGCTGCTCTCCTTCGGACGGCCCATCGCCTTCAGCCGGTCAAGGGCCTCCTGGAAACGGCCCTGATAAAAGATTGCGCGGCAGATGTTGAAGGTGATGTTGTTCGGCTTATGGGGCTTTGTCTCCATTTGGGAATAAAGCGCCTCAAATTTGTACGGGTCGCAGTCGTTCCGCAGGATTTCCAGGTACCGCGCCATCATCACTTCCCCGATATTATGCAAAACATATACCGCAAAAGCCGACACGCCGATACACAGCACCAGATTGAGCGTCGTCAGCCGGTCGACGCTGAAAAAGTTCAGCGACATCAGCACGAAAAAGACGACCAGCGCGTACAGCGCGTAGCTGATGATGCGGGTGCGCTTATATTGTCTTACGACCTGTTCGGTGCTTACCCCCCGAAAGGTCACTTTTTTCTTTTGGGCTGCCATCGATTTCCCTCCATTGTGGATTGATCAGCGCAAAAACAGAGACAGAAGCCGCATTTTGCAGCGGCATAACCATCTCCCTATTTTCACCGCTTGTTATTTTTGAAGCCCATCCATCGCATGGATAATATGGATGCGCATCGCGCTGCGGGCGCCTTCCGCGTTGCGGCGGGTCAAAAACTCGATCAGCATCCGGTTGTCCTCGACCACATTTGCCAGGATTTCCGGATATTCCCCCGAAAGCCGCAGCGCCCGGTCAATCGACCGGTAAATCAGCGGCACCAGTTCGCCGATAAAGCTGTTGTGGGTGGCCGTCGCGATCGAATTATGGAAGGCCATCTCCATTTCCGCCCGGTCCTCGCCTTTGGCTATCAGCTCTTCCTCCAGCTCGGCATAACGGCGGATCCGCTCTAGCTCGGCATCGGTTGCCCGCTGGGCAGCGTAATAGGCCGCCTCCGGTTCGAAAATCAGCCGCATCTCAAACAGATCCCGGACGTCCATCACCTCCGGGGTCATGCTTTCCAGCGTCAGCTTGGTGTCGCTGGGGTGGAAGTCCTGCCGAACAAAGGTCCCTCTCCCCCGCTCGGTGACAAGCACCTGGTGGGCGGCCAGCAGCCGCACCGCTTCCCGCAGGGTCGTGCGGCTGACCTTCAGTTCGCTGGCCAGCTCATTCTCGCTGGGCAGCCGGTCCCCGGCGGAAAACCGTTTCTCGATGTTCAGCATCGAGAGGATGTCATCGGCGGTACGCTCCGCCAAGCTCTGGTCCCGCTTCATGCTTCACCACAGATATCGACGATGACCTGGGCAAAAATCTGTGCCGACAGGATCAGCTCGTCGATGTTGACAAACTCATCGTTCCCGTGCATATGGACATCCTCGCCCCAGGGGAACTCACAGCCGAAGGCGACGCCGTTTTTCAGGTGATGGGTATAGGTCCCGCCGCCGATGGCCATCGGCTCGCCCTTCTGGCCCGTATAGGTTTCATAGGCGGAGAGCAGCGTCCGGATAAAGGGGGAATCCGCCGGGACATAGTGCGGTTCATTCAGCCTGCAGCTGGGGTCAAGGGTCAGCCCGGCCGCCTCCGCCCCGGCTTTCAGCACCTCGGTGACGTTTTCATCAGTCGCGCAGATCGGGCAGCGGCAGTCGGTCTGCCCCTCAAACCCGGTCAGGGTCAGGCTAAAGATATCCAACGTCGAGGTCATCGCGCCGGACTCCTGATCCTCCATGGCGATACCGGCAGCCAGGCCGCTCCAATCGCCGTGCGGATAGAGCTTCTGGAAGGCGCAGAGTTTTTCAAAGCCCTCGCTCTTTGCCACCGGCAGCGAAACCAGCAGGGTCAAAAGGCCGGTGATCGCATTATTGCCTTTTTCCGGCATCGCGGCATGGGCATCCTGTCCGAGGGCCTGGATCGAAACCTGTCCCTCACCGCTCAGCGTAAACGTTACCCCTGTCTCCGCCGTTACCTTATCGGCAATCGCCCGGATTTCGGCAGCCGTCATGCCTTCCACGACCGCTTCCGCCTTGTTGGGGACAACGTTGATTTTGGTGCCGCCCTGCGCGCTTACAATGCGGGGCAGCTCAGCCGATTCGGGGTACTGGGCATGGTACCAGCCGTGAATCGAACCCTTTTCGATATTGATGCAGGGGAAGTTTGCATCGGGGGAGAAGGTGCAGGGCGCTTCCGGGACCTGCGCGTAATAGTGGCGGATATCGCTGCTGCCGCACTCCTCATCGGTGCCGAGGATCAGGCGGCAGTTCTTTTTCAGCGGGATCCCCAGGTCTTTTACCGCCATCATCGCGTACAGCGCCGCCATGGCCGGGCCTTTATCGTCGGCGGTCCCGCGTCCATAGAGCTTATTGCCGACCAGCTTCGGTGCAAAAGGCTCAGTCACCGTCCAGCCGTCCGATACCGGCACGACGTCCAGATGGGCCAGGATATCCAGCCTGGACTCCTGATCATTCACATCGGCGGTCCCGACATAGCCGTCCCAGTTTTTTACGGCAAAACCCTTCCCCGCGCAGATTTCCATCGCCTTATGAAGGGCGGCCGCCGGGCCTTTCCCAAAGGGCGCACCGGGAGCAGCGGTCCCCCTGTCGCTGCGAATCGCAACCAGGGCGGAAATATCGTCAATCATCTCCTGACGATGGGCTTCCATATACGTCTTCAGCTGTTCTTTCAGCATATTTTTCTACACACCTTTCTGATTTTGTTGGACAAACCGGCGGCAAATCCCCGTCAATTTATCCGTCATCTACAAAGTTGTCATACAACCTGTTCTTATTATATCCTCTTTGGGATGGCTTGTCAATTATACTAAGAAAGAGTTTACCGGATGTTCGAAAATAGAAATAGAAACCAAAAAAAGCAAAAAAGAAACCCAAGGAAGAGAAAACTCCGTTTGGGTTTCTGAAGCAATTACTCTTTTTCCCGTTCCTGCTCGGAACGGGCAACGGCCCGGTTTCCTCTGCGGATCATAAACAGCGCCATTCCCACGATCACGAGGGACACGGCTGTATTGGTCCCGATGTTTATATACCGCTGCCAGCTCTCACCGGTTCCGAAAGCGGAAAGCATCGCGGTTTGCAGGAAAAATACCGATACAAGGGCTCCTGCAAGCGAAAGGATTTTTCCGGCTGAGTAGACCGGGTTGTGCAGTTCCCGATACCGCGCAAGATTATAAAACGCCATCGTCAGATTATAAAAGGTATACCCGGCCGCCGCGTAAATCAAATAGCCGGGATAATGGACCGCTTTTCCCTCCTCGACCACATAAAAGCTGATCACCCCGAGCACCGCTGTCAAAGCCAGCAGAAGATACCCGCAAAGCCGGTATCTTCGATAAGCCTGGCCAGAGCTGTTTTGCCCGCCCCGGATATAGCGCAGCAGCGAAACCCGCACAAGCCCCAGTACGATATAATAAAATGCAATGGAGCCAAACCACGCGGAATGGTAGTAAATTCCGGCGGCAGCTTTCACCGTGCAATAAAATAACGTAACCCCCGGGGACAGATGGCCGGAAACGAACGCCCTAAAATCCAGGTCAGCGCTGTATCGGTGAAATACGGCGTTTTGGTGCAGCCTTTCCTTCCCCATTTTGCAAAAATGAACAAACCGTGCCGAAACGATCACCAATGCATAGGCGGAAAGCAGGTATACGATATAAACGGTCGCCGTATGGTTCAGTTCCTGCCCTAAAATAACGAGAAGACCCACCGATGAAACAAATGTCAGCAGGATAACCCATCCAATCTTTGGATAGAGGAGTCTCCGCAGAAGACGAAAATCCATAGCGCTCCTACCTGATTCCTTTACAAACCGGGATCAGGCAAAGGAGCAAAACAACACCAATCAATCCGACAATAATGCCGCCGATCAGCATCCCTTCCGATGCCATGACCAGATACATTCCCGCTCCAAAGGTCAGCGTTCCGGCCACATCCAACAAAAGAACTGCCGCCGTCTTTTTCGTAAATTTCGGCCAAGGCTTGCCCTGCCGTCTTTTACATGAAAAACCTTTGCCTTTCTCCCCGCGCTATGCTATAATATAGGTTGCGAAAACATCTGTGAAAGGGAGCGACGTGTATGTCTTCACCGCTGGCGGACCGGCTGCGTCCGCAGACACTTTCCGAGGTTGTCGGGCAAAGGCACCTGCTGGGCGAAAAGGGGGCGCTTTCCCGCATCATCGAAGGCGGCGTGATCCCCAATATGATCTTCTACGGCCCTTCCGGCGTCGGGAAAACGACGGTCGCCCGGATCATCGCCCAAAGTGCCGGAAAAAAGCTGCACAAGCTCAACGGCACCAACGCCTCCCTGGCCGATATCAAGGCGGTTGTCGAGGATCTGGACTCGATTTCCGGCTATCAGGGGGTTGTCCTCTATCTGGACGAGATCCAGTACCTGAATAAAAAGCAGCAGCAGTCCCTCCTCGAATACATCGAGGACGGGCGGATTACGCTGATCGCATCGACAACCGAAAACCCCTACTTCTATATCTATAACGCGATCCTCTCCCGGTGTACCGTTTTTGAGTTCAAGTCAGTGCCGAAGGAAGAGGTGGAAAAGGCTGTGCTGAGGGGATTTAAAGTGCTCTCGGAAGAGATGGGCTTTTCCATCCGGCTGGAGGACGGCGTTTCCGCCCATATTGCCCAGAGCTGCGGCGGGGACGTCCGAAAGGCGCTCAATACCGTTGAACTTTTGACCCTGTCCTCCGATAAACAGGAGGACGGCAGCCGGTTTGTACCGGTCGAGCGGGCCAGGGAGCTTTCCCAGCGCAGCGCCATGCGCTACGACCGCGACGGGGATGAGCACTACGATATCGTGTCCGCCTACCAAAAATCGATGCGCGGCTCCGACCCGGACGCAGCCATCCACTACCTGGCGCGGCTGTTGGAGGCGGGCGACCTGATCTCCGCCTGCCGGCGGCTGATGGTCTGCGCCTGTGAGGATGTGGGACTTGCGTATCCGCAAATCATCCCGATTGTCAAGGCGGCCTGTGATATCGCGATGCAGGTTGGGCTGCCGGAGGCACGGCTGGCGCTGGCGGACGCGGTAATCCTTGTCGCCACCTCTCCCAAATCCAATACCGCCCACAACGCCATCAACGATGCGATGGCCGATTTAAAGGCAGGCCGTTCCGGCCCGATCCCCCGCCAGCTGCAAAACAAGCACTATGACGGGGAGGATGCCGCTGTCAAGGGACAGTTCTATCAATACCCCCACGATTTCCCGAACCGCTGGGTCGAGCAGCAGTACCTCCCAGACGTCCTCAAGGACCGGGTCTATTACTACCCGGCTGACAATAAAAACGAACAGGCGGCGGCAGCCTATTGGAAAAAAATCAAGGGAAAATAAAAAAGGATACGAGATTTTCGTACCCTTTCTTATCATAAAATCAGCGGAGAATTAAATCCTCCAGCGAAACCCGGTCCTTATCAAAGCGGTTCGGGTCGCCGGGTCGTTCTCCGTCCGCAGGATAACCGACTGCCAGAATATTGACCGGCTCCAGGTTCTCCGGGATCCGGAAAGACTTCTGCAGCTGCTCCGGATCAAAATAACAGATCCAAACGCTCCCCAATCCCAGTTCCGTTGCCTGCAACATCATGTGATCGGTTACAATCGACGCGTCAATATCCGTCGTTATCTTGCCATCATAGGGACGTTTCCATGCGTGCTCCCGGTCGGCACAAACGATGACGGCCAGCGGCGCGCCATAGATATTGGCGGACTTGCCCAGTTCTGCCCGCTCCTCTTCACCCTGTACCAAAATCAGGCGGACGGGCTGGCGGTTGGCAGCGGTCGGTGCTACGCGGGCGGCCTCTAAAAGCTTTTGCAGCTTCCCCGGTTCGACCGGGGTCGGGGCGTACTTTCTGACAGAACGGCGATAGCGAATCATTTCACTGAAATCCATATTGTCCAATCCTTTCTTAAATTGATCGGTATCGATACCTTTTGGACTTTTTTCCCTGTCCATCTTCATTTTACCACGCTGTACCGCTTTTGCAAGAATGCACTTTTTGGTTTGATAGTTTCCAAAAGGGTATGAGCCTAACGAAAGGAGTCCGATTTCATGAAAGACTTTAAAAAGCCCATCCAATGCCCGGTAGAAGCAACTCTGTATCTGATCGGAGGGAAATATAAGCCATTGATCCTCTGGCATTTGATCGAGCAGCCGCTGCATTATATGGAGCTTCGGCGGCTGATCCCGGCCGCAACGCCAAAGATGCTTTCCCAGCAGCTGCGGCAGTTGGAAGAAGACGGCCTGATCCACCGCAAGGTCCTCCCCACGACGCCGCCGCAGACCGAATATTCTCTGACCGAGTTCGGACGGACGATTATCCCGGTACTGGATGCGGCCTGCGATTGGGGAACCGATTACCTTGCCGGCAGGCTGGACGGCTCCGAGCCGAAAGCTACCTGCTGTACCGGACAATCCTCTTGTACAAAATAACAGTTGCTGCCGGACATCGCACTATATTCGTAAATTCCCTGAACGTTCGCCTATCGCGCAGAGCGATCGTTAGCTTTTTTACTCACTATCATTACATTTACCCCGCGTGGAAAAATCTATCGAAGACTGCGAGCCTGTCGAGCAGTCTCACGTGTT
>CAYWRQ010000082.1:9141-12033 GCA_964460915.1 uncultured Oscillospiraceae bacterium | reverse complement strand
TTGCTTGGCTTCCTCGAACAATAGGAGGTACCTCGCAAATTGGTTGTGAATGTTCTTCAATTATTACTGTTGGTGCATCTAGCAAATATTGATTTATATTTGTAGCTTTTGTATAATGTTCGGATGAATATAGCAATTTGTCTTTCGGATTATCTGCTGAACTAAATCCTACAATTACACAGTGAACGTGAGCTTTTACGTTTGCCTCGCTATCCCACTGGAAAGTTCTATGAGCAAAATCGATGTGAACACCAATGTCAAAAAGCCTTTTCCATAAGGTGGTTGCCTGTTCTCCTTGCGTTATGGAGTTAGTTGAAACAAGAGCAGCTCTAATACTTGTACCGCCCATCATATTTGCTGCTTTCCAATACCAGCACGCTACATAATCCAATTTACCGCGTTTAATATTTACCCAAATATCATCCATATCTTTTCTTTGGGAATCAGACATATAATTCGCACCCACAAACGGCGGGTTGCCCATTATATAGTTCAGTTTCCCCTTCGGGACAACGCTCTCCCAATCCAGCCGCAGGGCATTTCCCTCCACGATGCTGGCATTCGACTTCAGCGGCAGGAAGTCCAGCGGCATCCGAATCACCGCTTCGGTTTCCTTCATCATCTGGCTTTCCGCAATCCAGAGGGCGGTCTTCGCGACCGTGACAGCAAAGTCGTTGATCTCGATGCCGTAAAATTGGCCGATGGTGACCTGGATGGGGTCGATGATGTCCTTCTGCCCGATGAGGACCTGGCCGCCCTGCAGCTCCGTCAGCACCTCGTTTTCCAGCCGCCGCAGGGAAATATACGTTTCCGTTAAAAAGTTCCCGCTCCCGCAGGCCGGGTCTAAAAAAGTAAGCGAAGAGAGCTTTTTCTGAAAGGCCTCGAGCCTTTGCTTCTTCCCCCGCAGGACGCCCTGCCCCTCGATCTCCTTCAGCTCCTTTTTCAGATCGTCCAAAAAGAGCGGGTCAATGACCTTGTGGATATTCTCGATCGAGGTGTAGTGCATCCCGCCCGAACGCCTAGTCTCCGGGTTTAAGGTGCTTTCAAAGACTGCGCCGAAAATGGTCGGACTGATCTCCGACCAGTCAAAGCCGACGCTTGCGTTGTCCAGCAAAATACGGACAATTTCTTCCGTAAAGGGCGGGATAATGATCTTTTCGTCCGCAAAAAGCCCGCCGTTTACATAGGGAAAAGCCGCAAGGTCGCTTTCCATATACGGATCCCGCTCCCCTTCCGGCGTATCCAGCACCTGGAACAGCTCGATCAGCGCTTTCCGGAAAGCCTTCGGAGGAAACTGGCTCATATAATCGTGAAACATCTTATGCTGCCCAAACAGGCCGCTGTCCTCCGCATACAGGCAGAAAACCAGCCGGACGCAGAGCATATTCAGGCTGCGCAGCTCTTCCTCCGACGCGGGCGCATGGTACTGCAATAAAAGGGCGTCGTACAGCTTTCCAACCAGCTCGCCGGCCTGCAGGGAAATTTCCATCTCCCGCTTGATATTCTCGTCCTTATGGTCGACCAGGAACTGCAGGCGGTGGTATTCCTTTTCCAGATTGGCCAGCTCAATAATTTCCGGCTCATCGTTCGGGCGGTTCATGTCGTGCACCTGGAACTGGCGGAAATTGCAGACGATAATCCAGCGCGGATTCTGGTCATGGGGCAGATATCCGGCATACCGCCTGGCCTGCTGGAAAGGCGTCAGCATCGAACCGTCCGACTGCTTATAGCCCTTGCGCAGATTCACGTCCTGTCCCTTTTGTTCGATCAGGACACGGGTGTCCCGTATCAGCCCGTCGATAAAGCTGGTATGATCCAGCTTCACCCGGACTTCAAAGTCGATATATTTTTCCGGATCCGCGACCCCGTAAACCTCCCGGAGAAGGGACAGCCAAAAAGACTGGGTATCCTGCTTTTCGTCCCCGCGATCCTTCCAGTATTCGGCAAATTCCTTCGCCGCCGCTTTTCTTTCCACATCGGTCATTGCCTAACCCCATTTCCATCTTCTTTTGTCCAGTATACCATATTTTTCCGGCCGCGTCACGAAAAATAAAATGGAGACATGCCCAAAACAGGCATATCTCCATATCGAATTCAAAAGTTACAGCTGGTTTGCGATATTCAGCACCAGCTGTTCGGACTTCTCCCAGCCCAGGCAGGGGTCGGTGATCGACTTGCCGTATACGCCCTCTTCGACCTTCTGGGCGCCGTCTACCAGGTAGCTCTCGACCATCAGGCCCTTGACCATCCGCTTGATATCTCCCGAATGGCGGCAGCTGTGCAAAACCTCGTTGCAGATCCGGATCTGTTCGAGGTACTGCTTGCCGGAGTTGGAGTGGTTGGCGTCGACGATCAGCGCCATGTTCTGCAAATTCTTCTCGGCATACATCTCGTACAGCCGGCTTAAATCCTCGTAATAGTAGTTGGGCAGGGTGCGGCCGTAGGCGTTGACGGCGCCGCGCAGGATCGCGTGGGCCAGCGGGTTGCCGGAGGTTTTGACCTCCTTATTGCGGTAGACGAAGGTATGGCTGTGCTGGGCCGCGGTGATCGAGTTGATCATGACGGTCAAATCGCCCGAGGTCGGGTTCTTCATGCCGATCGGCTGATCCACCCCGGACGCGACCAGGCGGTGCTGCTGGTTCTCGACCGAGCGCGCGCCGACCGCGTGATAGGCCAAAATATCGGACAGGTAGGCGTAGTTTTCCGGGTAGAGCATCTCGTCGGCGCAGGTGAAGCCGGTCTCCTCAAAGGCCTGGATATGCAGGCGGCGGATGGCAATGAGGCCTGAGAGCATATCGGCGCCCTTCATGGGGTCGGGCTGATGGAGCATCCCCTTATAGCCGTCGCCGGTCGTGCGGGGCTTATTGGTGTAGATGCGGGGGATGATCAGGA
>CAYWRQ010000082.1:0-9041 GCA_964460915.1 uncultured Oscillospiraceae bacterium | reverse complement strand
TAGCCGTCGCCGGTCGTGCGGGGCTTATTGGTGTAGATGCGGGGGATGATCAGGATCTTGTCCTTCACCTGCTCCTGCAGCTTCGCCAGGCGGTGGATATACTCCAATACCGCGTCCTCCCGGTCGGCCGAGCACGGGCCAATGATCAACAGGAACTTGTCTGATTCACCGGTAAAAACCTTGGCGATTTCCTCATCTCGTTCGGCCTTTTTCCGGGTCAGCTCTTCCGACAGCGCGTACTGAACCTTAATCGCTTCGGGGTCAGGAAGTACACGAATCATTTCCATAGACATAAATTGACACTCCTTTATTTTTTTACGCATTCTCCGGCAGACGGAGGCTGCGAAAACAGTACAAACCATATACCGGTATTATACGATGTTTGACGGGTTTTGTCAATGCCGGCCGGTGCCCTTTTACAAAAGTCCGGCAATATCCAGCAGCAGCCGTTCGGTCTTCTCCCACCCCAGACACGGGTCGGTGATCGATTTGCCGTATACCCCTTCCCCGACCTTCTGGGCGCCGTCCTCCAGGTAGCTCTCGACCATCAGGCCCTTGACCATCCGCTTGATATCCCCCGAATGGCGGCAGCTGTGCAAAACCTCCTTTGCGATGCGGATCTGTTCGAGGTACTGCTTGCCGGAGTTGGAGTGGTTGGTGTCGACGATCAGGGCCATATTCCGCAGATTCTTCCCGGCGTACATCTCGTACAGCCGGCTTAAATCCTCGTAATAGTAGTTGGGCAGGGTGCGGCCGTAGGCGTTGACGGCGCCGCGCAGGATCGCGTGGGCCAGCGGGTTGCCGGAGGTTTTGACCTCCTTATTGCGGTAGACGAAGGTATGGCTGTGCTGGGCCGCGGTGATCGAGTTGATCATGACGGTCAAATCGCCCGAGGTCGGGTTCTTCATGCCGATCGGCTGATCCACCCCGGACGCGACCAGGCGGTGCTGCTGGTTCTCGACCGAGCGCGCGCCGACCGCGTGATAGGCCAAAATATCGGACAGGTAGGCGTAGTTTTCCGGGTAGAGCATCTCGTCGGCGCAGGTGAAGCCGGTCTCCTCAAAGGCCTGGATATGCAGGCGGCGGATGGCAATGAGGCCTGAGAGCATATCGGCGCCCTTCATGGGGTCGGGCTGATGGAGCATCCCCTTATAGCCGTCGCCGGTCGTGCGGGGCTTATTGGTGTAGATGCGGGGGATGATCAGGAGCTTGTCCTTCACCTGCTCCTGTACCTTCTCCAGGCGGTGGATATACTCCAATACCGCATCCTCCCGGTCGGCCGAGCAGGGGCCGATGATCA
The DNA here is from genome assembly GCA_964460915.1 of uncultured Oscillospiraceae bacterium. Lineage (GTDB taxonomy): Bacteria > Bacillota > Clostridia > Oscillospirales > Ruminococcaceae > Faecivivens. The sequence continues at coordinate 7,741 of CAYWRQ010000082.1, read as the reverse complement.
TCAGGAATTTGTCCGACTCGCCGGTAAACACCTTGGCGATCTCTTTATCCCGCTCGGCTTTTTTCTGCTTCAGCTCTTCTGTCAGGCCGTACTGCACCTTGATCGCTTCCGGATCGGGCAGCACCCGAATCATTTCCATAGACATATATCTTCAACTCCTTCATTTTTGAGACAGGGTATCCTGTCGGCTCTTTCACGATTTAAAGCTTTTAATCAGAATAGCGCGTGCTTATAGTATAGTGCTTTAAAGCCCAAAAGTCAAGGGATTTCTTCTCACAAAATTCACAGAAAAACATTGTATAGTTCCCCGAAATGTGTTACAATTGATATGGAAAAGTAGACAAGAAACGCGCGCGAAAGGAGGAAATATTATGCAGTATTGGTTTTCCGGCTATGGCGGGCAAAACGGCGGTATGCCGCTGCCCTCCGTTATGCTTTATGATCCCGGCGCTCTACCCCCGATGCTCAGCTCCGATCTGACCCCCGGACTTTCCTGGCTGGCCGAGACAGAGGACGGCCGCATCATCGCCTGCAGGGAATCGGATCAGGACGGAGCCGTGCTGATTTTTACCACACAGGGCAATGCCCTTTCCCTACAGGACACCTGCGCGATCAAGGGAACGGATTTTTGCCATCTGAGCTGGTGGCCCCGCCACAGGGTCGTGGCCGGGGCCTGCTACGGCAGCGGCGATATCTTTACGCTGGAGGTAACGGACAGCGGCTTTGGCGAGATGCGCTCCTATATCCATCAGGACGCTCCGGACGGCGGCCTGACCCGCGCCCACTGCATCATCGCAAACGAAGCCGAAACGGTCGCCTACACGTCCAACATCGCCCTCGACCGGCTCTACATCTATGATATTGCCCGGGACGGGTCCCTTTTAAACGAACGGTTTGTCCAGCTGACCAGGGGCGACGGCATCCGCCACCTGCTGCTGCGGGAGGATATGGGCAGGCTTTTCGCGACGACCGAGTATCAAAACATTGTCCTCAGCTTCGACATCACCGGGGATACCCCGCGGCTCTTAGGCAAAATCCCGTCGCTGACCGCCGATTACGTCATGAAGAGCTACCACTCGGGGCTATTGATGAACGCGGCCGGGACCCGGCTGTACGTGGCCAACCGGGGCGCCAACACGATCACCGTTTTCGCCGTCGGCGCCGACACGCCGACGGGGCTGGTAAGGCTGTGCGAATCCCCTGTCTGCGGCGACTGGCCGCGGGCTATTACCCTGACCCCGGACGAAAGCCACCTGATCTGCTGCAACCAGCGCAGCAACAGCATCGTCTTCCTCCCCATCGACGCTGACGGCATCCCGCAGATACCTGACCGGGTCATCCCCTTTATCGAGCCGTCCTTTGCCGCCGTGCGGAGAGAACGAATTTGACCGAAAGGAACCGAAACATATGAAACTGACCTATCTAGGAACCGGGGCGGCGGAGGGCTGGCCGGCCGCCTTTTGTAACTGTGAGGGCTGTAAAGAAGCGTCCAGGCTCGGCGGAAAGAACATCCGCACCCGCTCCCAGGCGCTGATCAACGACGACCTGCTGCTCGATCTGCCGCCGGACACCTACCTGCACAAGCTGCAGCAGGGGCTGGACCTGTCCAGGGTGCGCTTTCTCTTTGTGACCCACTGGCATATGGATCACTTTTATCCCCAGGAGCTGACCATCCGGGGCGCCTACTACAGCCATCAGATGGTTTCCGAGACGCTGGACATCTACTGCGCCCGGGAGACAAAGGAGCTGTTTGACAGGATCGCCTGGGAGGCGGAGCGGGAAACCCTTGACGCCCTTCGTTTCCACATTCTCTCCCCCTTCACGCCGGTGCAGGCCGGGCAGTACACGGTCACCCCGCTCCCCGCCAACCATATGCACGAGCTGGACAAAAATGGCGAAAAGCCCCATCCGTACATCTACCTGATCGAGGAAGGCGGCAAGAAGCTGTTATACTGCCACGACACCGGGTACTTTTACCCGGATGTCTGGAATTTCCTGCAAAAGGCCGGGCACCTGGATCTGGTCAGCCTGGACGGCACCAGCGGCCTGCGCAGGGTCGGGCCCGGCGGCGGGCATATGGGGATGCCGGACGACATCGAGGTCAAGGAGCGGCTCACAGAGATGGGCGTCTGCGGCGGCAATACCCGATTTGTCCTCAACCATTTCTCCCACAACGGCGGCCTTTGCTACGACCGTCTCGTTCCCGTGGCCGGGAAGGACGGCTTCCTCGTTTCGTACGACGGGATGACGGTAGACGTCTAAACGAAACGCAATACCGGAGACAAGCGGTTTTGTCTCCGGTATTTTTTTGCACTTTTCTGCGAAGAATTTTCACGATTCTGCGGATTTGCCGGAATCTCCTTGACACTAGGAAAGCGAAATATTATAATGAGTCCGTAAACACTTCATATAAAAATGATGAATTTTTATATGAAGTGTTTATGCTTGTCCAGTCAAGCGTTTCGGCTACCCATCATAAACGGAAAGGAACAAAAGTATGAAAAAGAGAATTTTTGCAGCCCTTCTCGCAGCCACTATAACCGCCAGCCTTGCCTCCTGCGGCGGAAAGGACGCTTCCTCCGCCGGCAGCACCGGCAATTCCGAAAGTACCCCTGCCTCCGCCAGTACCTCTGACGGCGAAAGCGGCTCCGCCCAGAGCGAAGACACCGCCGCCAGCCCCGCCCAGCAGGCGATCGACAGCCGCACCGAACCCCAGAAGATTGTCCTGTCCTGGTTTACCTGGTCGGGTTCCCCCGCCGGTGTCGGACGCATCGCCGAGGCGATGAACGAAATCACCATCCCGGCTCTGAACCTTGAGGTCGAGATGGAGGTCACCGACTTTGCCTCCCGCAGCCAGCAGCTGACCCTGCAAATTTCCGGCGGCGAACAGCTCGACATCCTGTCTTCTGTCGGCCTGGGCTACACCACCGGCATCCAGAACGATTACTTTGAGGATCTGGAGCAGGACGACGGAAACGGCAACAGCCTTCTTGAAACCTACGGTCCGGATATCATCGACGCGATTGGCTGGGATTATATCAACGCCTGCCGCGCGGCGGACGGGACCCTGTACGGGATCTGCAACCAGCGGGAAATGGCCTACGGCATGGACGCCATCGTCGTCAAGACCGACGCGCTGAAAAACGCCGAGCCGTATATGGATCTTGTCCCCGACTACGAAAACGAGGTCTGGACGGTCAACGGCCTTGCTGACCTGACCACGATCATCAAGGCGCTGCACGACGGCAACCCCGGCATGGACGCCTTCGCCCCCTCGACCAACTACCTCTGGATGGAGGTCGACAACCTGGGCGGCGACTATTTCGGCGTCCTGGACAACCTGGGGCAGGATACGACCGAGGTCGTCAGCCTGTTTGACACGCAGACCTACCGCGACGTCGTCGACATGGCCCGCGAGCTGTACAACTACGGCTGCATCAACCCCAGCGACCTGACCGACACGACCGCCGCGTCCGCCCGGATTACGGCAGGCTCCCTCTGCTCCTACGTCACCAAGTTTAAGCCCGGCTCCAGGGTCCAGGAATCCACCCTGTGCAGCGCCGACGTCACGATCATCCAGGGCGGCCCTAACTTTACGACCTCGACCGCCGTCTGCGGCAACCCGTGGACAATCTGCTCCACCACCGAGGACGTCGTCGCGGCCATGCAGTACTTAAACTTCATGTTCGGCTCCTCCGAATGGAACAACCTCTTTAAGTGGGGCGTCGAGAATACCGACTATGAGGTCATCGACAACACCGCCAAATTCACCGACTCGACCGATTACAACCACGCGATGCAGTGGCTGGCGCCCGCCCAGTTTAAAGCCTACGCCGAGTACGGAAACCCCTCCAACATCTGGGATCTGTACGAGGAGTTCAACGCAGGGGCGATTGTCTCCGGCGCGTCCGGCTTTGTTTTCGACACGGCTAAGGTGGCAAACGAGTACACCGCCATCACCAACGTCTACAACGAATACCAGAAATCCATCGAATACGGCACGGTCGATCCTGAGCCCGCCATCGCGGAGATGAAGGAAAAGATGACCGCCGCCGGCCTGGATGTCTATATCGCAGAAAAGCAGAGCCAGTTAGACGCTTGGCTCGCCGCAAACGGCAAATAAGAAGACCCTATCCTAGATTAAAATAAGACCCGCGGAGGACTGACCCCCCCTGCGGGCCTATTTTTGTTCAAAAGAAAAAGGACGGGAGCAAAACGCGCCCATCCCCCATTTTTTCAGAAAGTATCTTCTAGTAACTTTTCCGCTGCATCCGGATCTGCCGACACAACCACACTCACATAGCAGCCGTCCCGGCGGACAACCGCTTCTTCCAGCCGCGCGACCTCGCCGGGCATATAGTTCTCATAGGCCTTGATCTGCGACTCGATATGTGCTTTTGCATCCTCATAGGCATCTTTTGCATCGGAATCCGATCCCATCTGAAAGATCGCAACCTCTTCCGCCGTTGCGCCGCTGCCCTTATAAAGCACTGCATCCACATATCCGTCTATGTCGTACAGCATGGGGATCATACTGTCCTCAATGACCGCTAAATCGTCGTCGAACACGACGGTCTCTACAATGCTTTCCGCCAGTAACTCGATGTCCACATCCGCGGCTGGTTTGCTGCTGCAGGACGTGAGCAGCAGGGCCGTCAGCAAAACGGCTAAAGTTTGTTTTTTCATCTGGTGTCCCCTCATTTCCCAGAGAGGCCGCCTTATGCCGTATGATTTTTCAGGTAAGAGTTTGCCACAGGCTGTTTGATTTGATGCACAGCCGCCCTGTACAGTATCTCCGATCCCCCCTTCCCGATTTCGCTTTTCCCAAGCGTTTTCCCCACTGTAAAAGGCTTCCATTCGCATCTGGGTTGCCAAGCCTGCTCCTAAAGCTGCCTTTAGAAGCGTCATGGGTGCTTTAACGGCATGGCTGCCGGGCGACAGCCTGCGCCGCAAGTCTTGAAAGACCCCCAAGTCCTTCCGTTAAACCACGATTTGGCACAGGGTTTCCCTCCCCGCTCAGAAGCATCCCTGCATTTCCCGAACAAAGATGATCCTGTAGTTTTATTATACCCGTCTGCGGCGCAAAAAACAAGAGGGACAGGACCAGATTTGGAAAAATTCAGTTTTCGTTAAAATCCGGGCGCGGAAAATCCGGTTTCTTATGAATTTCGCCGGATTCCGGCAAAATGCGCCCCAAACAGCTTGACCGACAAGTAAGAATGTGGTATGATAACCGTATGGAATTACGATGGAAAGGAAATGCCTTATGGAGCAACTCAAAATGATGCGGATGCAGCTGCACAGCCTGTCGGTCTTCCGGCAGCTGCTGTGGGATCCGGTTGTCAATAAGCTGGACTGCCTTTTAGGGGAGGAGGACACCGAGAGCAAGGTCTCCTGCTACGGCGATTTCGCCGCGGACCTGTTCCGGCATAACATTTCCCTGAGCGACTACCTGTTAAGCCTGGTCCTGGAGGACGAAAACGTCTATATGCTAAGGCGGGCGGAGGACAAGGAGATCGACCCGCTGCTGGAAAGGGCGGTTCGGGAGGAGCTGAAAATCCTCCAGGCACTTAGCGCCCTGGACAGCAAAACCGTCCGGCAGTCGATCCCGTACGACGGCTACCTGCCCGAATGGAGGACGACGCTCTATGATTTTACCGCGATTTATTTCGACCGCCTCAACCATATCCACGAGCACGGATACGGGGTCTTCGCCAAGTATACCACCTTCATGATCCAAGAGGGCGCCCTTGTGCCGGTGAAACATCCCGACGCGATCTCTTTAGACGAGCTGGGCGGCTATCAGCGGGAGCGCCAGATGGTCATCGACAATACCCTCGCCCTGATCGAAGGGCGTCCTGCGGCCAATACGCTGCTGTACGGGGACGCCGGCACCGGCAAGTCTTCTACGGTCAAGGCCGTTTCCAACGCCTACGCCGGCCGCGGGCTGCGGCTGATCGAGATCAAGAAAAACCAGCTGCACGAAATCCCCCACCTGGTCGATCAGCTGAGCAAAAACCCGCTCAAGTTTATCCTCTTTATCGACGACCTCTCCTTCAGCAAGAACGACGACAATTTCGCCGCCCTCAAGGCGATCCTCGAGGGCAGCGTCTCCGCCAGGGCCGCCAACCTCGCGGTCTACGCCACCAGCAACCGCCGCCACCTGGTCAAGGAGGACTTCTCTGACCGCCAGGGCACCGACCTGCACCTGAGCGATACCATCCAGGAGCTGACCTCCCTCTCCGACCGGTTCGGCCTGACGATCACCTTCCAGAAGCCCGGCAAGCAGGTCTATCTGGAAATCGTCCACGACCTGGCGCTGCAGAGCGGGATTACGATCCCCCAAAGCGAGCTGGATGTCCAGGCGGAGGCCTTCGCCATCGGCCGCGGCGGAAGAAGCCCCCGGGCCGCCAAGCAGTTTATCGACTACCTTTGCGCAAAACAGACGATGTAAACGAAAAATCCTGTCTGAACCCCAGACAGGATTTTTTGCCTATATATGTACGTTTATCTTCTGCCGAAGGAGACCTTGCCGGTCGTAATTTCGCGCAGGCGGGAGCTGATGACATTGCAGCTCTCGACCCAATCGAGGAAAGGGTTCTCCAAAATCAGGCGATCCAGGCCCAGCTTATCCAAAAGCTCCAGTTCTACTGCCTGTCTCGCCTCCAGACATAGGATGCAGCCCTCCAGATCCGGCACGCCCGTCTTCTCCCCGAAGCCCTGGCCGGTGTGGTAGGCGATCAGGTTGACCAGCCAGTCGTACTCCCGCTCGACCGAAACCTCCTTGATCCGCGCTTCAATCTGGTCGTTTTCCAGATAGATGATCAGCGGGGACAGCGGCCGGACGATGTCCGCCAGCTCCTTCATAAACCCATCGATCTCCGCCCGGGGCAGGTCGAACCACATCATCATTTCGCAGATCGGGTTTTGGAAAAAGACGCCGTCAAAAATATAAATCGTGTCCTCATCCAGCGTCTTCTCGACAAACTGCCGCCAGCGCTCCAAAATCAGCGGGCGCTCGACCTCCCACGGCTGGCAGCCATAAATTTTATAGGACTGCAGCTGCTCCCGTAAAGACTCGTGCAGCTCGTAAAGGGGGACAATATACCCCTCCGGGTTTTCGCTCTTTTCGACCGGGAACAGGATCCGATCCTCCTCCGGGAAGGCCTTGTACTGCCACGGGGTCAGGAAAGCGTGATCGTTAAAGTCGACGGGATGCCACGTGGATTCCTCCGTAAACAGCTTTACATCCGGGTACCAGCCCCGCAGCTGCGAGGAGACAAACCGGGCCGTAGAGGTTTTGCCGGTACAAGGAACTCCTTCAAGCAGAATCAATCTGGATGCCATACGAAAATAGTCCTTTCTGTATCGTCCATCATCGATAGACTTATATTTCTTCGCCCTAAAAGATCGTTATAATTATAACATATCCTGTGACCGGGTACAACTGGAACATTGACCGAATATATCCGATATCCGATGGGCAGTTTTACAGGTTTCAGCGTTCCCGGACCGTTTCCCCCTCCAGCCACGCCGCAAGCCTTGTCCACATCTCCGCCAGCCAGAAACGGATCTCGTAGTCCCCGGCCACCAGCCGCCGCTCTTTATCCGTATAGCGGGCAAGTGCCTCCTCCGTCTCCCCCTCCGCCGCAGGCAGGCAGAGGGACGGGTAGAGGACGCACCACCAGTTATGCCCCTGCCCCTCGCCGATTGTGACGACCAGAGCCTCATATTCCCCCGC
>CAYWRQ010000081.1:0-12184 GCA_964460915.1 uncultured Oscillospiraceae bacterium | reverse complement strand
ATAACCATATTATATCACACTTTGGCGCGATTTGCATTATGCGGTGTTGCCCTAGCCTCTCTATGATCTTTTCCATCGTCAACCTCACCTCGGTTGACATAATACCACACCCGCTCTAAAAAGTAAATGCTGTTGCCGTGGTTTACCGTCAGGAAGAACTTGACAAGAACCCGTAAACGTGCTATGCTTTAAAGCAGTATAATGCAAAATAGGATGGATAGGATTATGAACAAAGACTGTCTAACAAAACGATTTAGCAGCACCGGCAGACAGGCTGCCGTAAACCGTTGAGCGCAGGAGCGCTTTTACGGTTTCTTCTGCTGCACTTTGGTGAGGACGGTTGAACGTCATAACGCAGAAACGGTACGCCTGCAGGACCTTTGAGAGGTCTGCGGGCGTTTTTATTTATACGGGTAGGGTATGCGGACAGAACCGATAACCGGGAAGGGATGCTGATTTATGAAAACACTGCAGGTACATTTAAGCGAAGGGCGCAGCTATGATATCCGGATTGAACGGGGGCTTTTGGCGCGGGCAGGCGAGATGATCCGCACGGTTTATAAGGGAAAAAGGATTGCGGTAATTACCGATTCCAATGTCGCGCCCCTTTATGCGGACAAGCTGGAGGAGTCCCTCCATGCCGCCGGTTTTGAAACCAAACGGGTCGTGTTCCCGGCGGGGGAGCAGAGCAAAAACCTGGCTGGGCTGGAAATGTTATATGACGGGCTGCTTTCGCCGGGGCCTTTTACCTTGACCCGCAGCGATCTCATTGTCGCCCTCGGCGGCGGCGTCACCGGGGATATGGGCGGCTTTGCAGCGGGCAGTGTCCTGCGCGGCGTCCCGTATGTCCAAATTCCGACAACCCTGCTCTCCCAGGTGGATTCTTCGGTCGGCGGGAAGGTCGCGGTCGATCTGAAGCAGGGGAAAAACCTGGCGGGGCTTTTTTACCAGCCAAAGCTGGTGCTGATCGACTCCGACACGCTGGAGACGCTCCCGGACCGGGTTTTCTTCGACGGCATGGGGGAAGTGGTCAAATACGGCATGATCCGCGAACCCGCCCTGTGGCGGCTGCTGGAACAGATCTCCGGGCGGGATGAGCTGCGGCCGTATATGGACGAGATCATCTACACCTGCTGCGACTGCAAGCGCAAAATCGTCGAAAACGATGAGCATGATACCGGCGAGCGGATGCTCCTTAATTTCGGCCACACGATTGGCCACGCCTATGAAAAGCTGGGCAATTACGAAAAGTATATGCACGGCGAGGCAGTCTGCTGCGGGATGTACGCGATTCTGCGGGTCGGCGAGCAGCACGGGATCTGTAGGGCCGGTTTAGCGGCAAGACTGCGGGCGCTTCTTACCCGGCAGGGGATGCTCTGGGATGCGGGAGAGGTGCCGGAGGACGCGCTTATCCGGACGCTTGCCTTTGATAAAAAGGGGAGCGGGGGCGATATCAGCCCGGTATTCATCCGGGATATCGGGGATAGCTACTACGAGAAGATGCCGAGGGAGCAGTTTGTCCGCTGGGTGCTGGACAAGGATAATACCCCGGAGATGCCGATGGATGAGCGGATGCGGGGGGAGATCCTGCCCGCCGGAGTCAATCGCAGTGTCACCCCGTCGGCTCTGTCCGGACACTTGAGAATCCCGTCTTCTAAGAGCATGAGCCACCGGATGGTGATCGCGGCGGCGCTGGCGGACGGCGGGGAAGCGGGTACCAGTACGATCCGGGACCTTTCCCTGTCGGCGGATATCACCGCGACGCTGGAGACCGTGAAGGCCCTGGGCGCCGCGTACACCCTGCCGGAAAGCGGTACGGCGGTGGTACGGGGGCATCAAGCGGCGGGGAGTATCCCGATGCTTGACTGCGGGGAATCCGGCTCGACACTCCGGTTTATGATCCCAGTGGCGCTAGCGCTGTCAGGCGGCAAACCGGTGTCCTTTACGGGACACGGGCGGCTGATGCAGCGGCCGCTGAAGCCCTATTTTGACCTCTTTGAGGAGAAGGGGATCCGCTATGAACAAAAGGGCGGTGTCCTTACGGTCAGCGGAACACTCGCGCCCGGGAAATTTTCCCTCAGCGGCGCGGTCAGTTCCCAGTTTATCACCGGGCTGATGTTTGCACTGCCGCTGTTAGCCCCGACGGAGGAGTGCTCCGTCAGCGAAATTGTGATCACCGACCGGTTGGAGTCAAGAGGATATGTCGATATGACGATCGCGGCTCTGCGCGCGTTCGGTGTACGGGCGGAGAACATAGAGGGCGCCTACACCCGGTTTTCCATCCCCGCCGGGCAGCATTACCGCCCGCAGGAAATCAGCGTAGAAGGGGATTACTCCCAGGCGGCGTTTTTCCTCGCGTATAACGCGATTGCCGGGGAGGAGAGGATTGTGCTGAATGGCCTGAACCCGGATTCGCTCCAGGGAGATAAAGCGGCGAAAGAGATTTTGGACCGTTTCCGGCAGCCCGGGACGGTTGAAGTCGACGCTTCGGGGATCCCCGACCTCATCCCGGCGCTGGCGGCAGCGGCTGCCTTCCGGGACGGACAAAAGACTCGGTTTGGGAATGCCGGGCGGCTGCGCATAAAGGAAAGCGACCGGATTGCGACGACCTGCCGGATGCTGAAGGCACTGGGCGCAGAGGTTGAAGAAGGGCCTGACTTTATCACGGTGCAGGGGCAGAAGAACCTCCCCGGAGGCGGAATTGTCGATTGCTGCAATGACCACCGGATCGCCATGAGCGCGGCTGTGGCGGCTGCAAACTGTCAAAACGACGTGACCCTTCTCGGAACGGAATGTGTCCGGAAATCGTACCCGGCTTTCTGGGAAGATTTTGCGGGCCTCGGCGGAAAGAACGTGCGGAAAGGTATCTGAAAAATGGCGGATGTACTTGTAATCGGAGCAGGTCCGGCGGGCTGCGCGGCGGCCAAGGCACTGACCAGCAGAGGGTACCGGGTACTGCTCGCAGAGAAATTTGCGCTGCCGCGGTATAAATCCTGTTCCGGTATGCTGATACGTAAAAGCATGGATTTGGTGGAGCGGTATTTTGGCGAGCGTGTCCCGGAATCGGTCATGTGCCTGCCGGCCGAAAATAAAGGGATGGTCTTTACCGACGACAAAGGGAAAGAGTACCGGTTTGAGCAGGACGGGAAGAATGTCTGGCGCAGTTCGTTTGACTGCTGGCTGGCGGAGAAGGCGGCGGAGAGCGGCGCGGAAGTCCGGGACGCGGTGACGGCGGTTTCAATCGAGGAGAAGGCCGGATCGGCAGCCGTTACCCTGTGGGACGGAAAACGCCGCTATACCGAAGAAGCGGCGTATGTCATCGACTGCGAAGGGGTAGTCGGAGCGCTGAAAAGGAAATTGTTTACAACGGCCCCGGAATATATTATGACCTATCAGACCTTTCATGAGGGCAGTATTGACCTCGATCCCCATTATTTTTATGCGTATTTGCAGCCGGAGCTGTCGGAATACGATGCTTGGTTTAACGTAAAGGGCAATCTGCTGGTGTTGGGCGTATCCGTTCGGGATACCCGGAAACTGCCAGCGTACTATGAGCGGTTTTTATCCTATATGGAAAAGGAACATCACGTAAAGCTGGGCAGGCAGGTGAAGGCGGATAAATGGCTGATGCCGCGTATCCCTCCGGGCTGCCCGGTGAATTTAGGAAGAAACCGCATCCTGTTGGCGGGAGAAACCGCCGGATTCCTAAACCCGATGGGAGAAGGAATTTCCGCCGGGCTGGAAAGCGGCTATGCGGCCGGGTGTGCGGTTGCGGCGCATTTTGACGATGCGGATGCCGTACGCGCGGATTATTGGGAGCGGACAGAGCAGCTGCGCGCCTATATGACGCGGCAATGGAGCTTTGTCGGCCGGATGACGGGTACCTTTGCGGAGATGAGATGATAACGGGCGGGGAACCTGCCTTCCCTCACAGAAAGGAAAATATACTATGCGGCTGAAATATACGATTTTTGGCGAATCCCATGGCCCGGGAATCGGGGTCGTAATCGAGAACCTGCCCTCTGGTATCCCGATGGATATGGAGTTTATCCTGTCGGAGATGAGACGCCGCCAGGCGAAAAAGGGCGGCCTGTCCACCTCCCGCATCGAAGCAGACATCCCTGAAATCATCAGCGGGGTTTTTGAGGGCAAAACCACCGGAACCCCTCTCTGCGCCATGATCCGCAACGAGAATACCCGTTCCGGGGACTATACCCGCACCAAAGACCTCGCCCGCCCTTCCCATGCAGATTATACCGGAAAGGTGCGCTACGGCGGCTTTAATGACTATCGCGGCGGCGGGCATTTCTCCGGACGGCTTACCGCACCGATGGTGTTCGCGGGCGCAGTCGCAAAGCTCTGGCTGAAGGAAAAGGGAATCCGTGTCGGCGGGCATATCCTGCAGATCGGAGAGGTCCGCGACGAACCTTTTGATATGGTGAACCCCGATCCGGAGGAGTTTGATACAATCGCGGCCCGGACGCTGCCCACCGTCTCGGAGGAGGCGGGAGAGCGGATGCAGGCGGTTATCCAAGATGCCCGGATGAACCTGACCTCGGTCGGCGGCATTATCCAGATCGCCGTGACCGGTATGCCGGTGGGCATCGGTTCCCCTGACCGGGAGAGCCTGGAAGGGATTATCGCGAAAAACATCTTCGCGGTCCCGGCGGTCAAGGGCCTGGAATTTGGCTTGGGCTTTGGGTTTGGGTCGGCCTATGGACATGAGGTCAATGACCCGATGCGGATGGAAGACGGCAGAGTCGTGACGACGACCAACCATAACGGCGGGATCCTTGGCGGTATCAGCAACGGGATGCCGGTTGTGTTCCAGGTTGCCGTCAAGCCTACCCCCTCCATCAGCCGGGAACAGCAGACCATCAACATGGAGACAAAAACCGACGAGCCGCTGACGATTCAGGGACGTCATGACCCCTGTATCCTCTCCCGGGCGACGGTCGTTGTCGAAGCGGCGGCGGCGCTTTCGGTGATGGAAGCAATGATGAACGCAGAAACCTGATAGATGATGAATAATGAATGATGAATAATGAATAATGAATAATTATGGTGCGCGGCGGGTCGCCGCGCGATTGAATCGTTTTGCTCCCGAAAAAGGGTATAACGATTATTCAGCTTGGTTCACGCTCGAATGAATTGGATTATATAAGATGTGCAGGAATCAAAGATGCTGGGAAAATTATTCAATCGTATATGATCTGCGTCGCTACTTCACAAATTCCATTTTTGAAACGTAAAGAAAGGGACAGAGACTATGAAACTGCGTGTAGCTTATTCCGGTGTGCCGGGATGTTTTGCGGAAGAAGCCGCTGTGCGGTATTATGCAGGCCAGGGCGAGAGCGGGAATTGGCAGGATACCTGCGAGCTGGTGCCGACCGGCTCCTTTGCAGCGGCCTTCCAGGCAGTTGCGGATGGGAAAGCCGACCGGGCTGTCCTGCCGATTGAAAACAGCTCGACCGGCTCGATCCTCACAAACTTTGACCTGATTACTGAATACGGCTTTTATATCGTCGGGGAGCAGTCGATTGAGGTCGGGCAGTGCCTGATGGCAAAGCCGGGGACGGCTATTGCCGATATTACCGAGGTTTTTTCCCATCAGCAGGGCCTCTCCCAGTCGCGGGAATATCTCTCCCGCTATCCCTGGAAACAGACAGAGGTGTATAACACGGCGTATGCGGCCAAGCTGGTAGCGGAATCGGAACGAAAGGATGTGGCGGCGATTGCGGCGGCCCGGGCGGCTGAGCTGTACGGCCTGACGATCCTTCATGAAAAGACCAACTTTAAGGATATCAACCAGACCCGGTTTGTTGTCCTGGCGCCGGAGGTCCATCATTCCCCCGATAACAATAAGGTTTCGCTGATGGTGACCCTTCCGCACGTCCCCGGTTCCCTCTGCCGGCTGCTGTCGATCTTTGCCAGGGAGAAGATCAACCTCTTAAAGATCGAATCCCGGCCTGTCGCCCACAAGAACTGGGAATACCTTTTCTTTATCGATTTCTCGGCGGACACGATTGACGCCCGCATCCGGGAGATTTTGCAGGAGGTCTCGGATTTTGCGCAGACCCTGCGGGTGCTGGGATATTATAAGAAGTTTGAAAATTGAGTGTGGAGAGCATTTTGAGTGTAGAGAGTGAAGAGTGGAGAGTGGAGTGAAGGTGTGCCGCGGGTCGCGGCACGATTAAATAGTTTCGTTCACGCTCGAACAGTATCCAATAACTTATACGAACTGCTCCACTTGGCTCTGATCATTTTACACTGCGGAGCGAGAATGAAAGTGGTGGTTTTATGGTTCTTCCTAACGGGGAGTCAGTTATTCAATTATGCGGCGATCCGCCGCATACCATAACTCCATTCTTCACTCTCCACACTCCGCTCTAATTAAGAAGGGAAATTTGACTATGAAAAATATTGTATTAATCGGGCTTTCCGGGAGCGGGAAGACGGCTTTCGGCAAGCGGCTCGCGGCCCGTTACGGGATGCCGCTGGTGGATATGGACGCGGAAATTGTCAAAAAGGAAGGCCGCAGCATCAGCGATATCTTCGCATCAGACGGCGAGAAAGCGTTCCGGGATATGGAAACCGCCGTCGCCAAGGAATGTGGCGCGCTTTCCGGCACGATTATCTCGACCGGCGGCGGCGTCGTCCTGCGGGAGGAGAACATGACCGCCCTAAAAGAAAACGGCCTGGTGATCTTTATGGACCGGGCACCGGAAGAAATTTTGGGCGAGGATCTGTCCGACCGGCCGCTGGTGGCGGACGATCAGCGGAAGATCTATCGTCTGCGGGAACAGCGGTATGACCTCTATCGGAAGTATGCCGACGCGACCGTTCACAACCGCCGCGAAAAAGATGATACCGAGGCGGCTGTCGTCGAAGCGGTTGAAAAGCTGTGGGCGCTGGAAAAAATAGATAAAGATATGTGAAATAGACAGGCTTTATATTTCTTTGGGAATAATAGGGCCTGTTTTTATGTAGGCGTTTTTTACAATAAGCTGGTTTTCACTGCTCAACTATTAAGCGGTGGAAACAGCTGTGCTATAGTGAAGGGAAAAAGGAGATGTCCGGAATGGAAAAGCAAAATGCAGATAGGGCACAGGCGCAGGAGATTGGCGACAGGGTACGGCAAAGGCGGCAGGAGCTGGGGTTATCCATGCGGCAGCTGGCGGGGCGGCTGGGCGTCAACCCGTCGACCATCCGCCGGTATGAGACAGAAGGGGTAAACCCGCGGAAAAGCTATCTGCTGATTTCCCTGGCGGATCAGCTGGACACCGACACGGATTGGCTGCTAGGACATGAGCTTCAGCAGCCGGGTGCGCGGCGGGGCGTCTCGGCGGGATACCAGCGCCAGCTGAGCCAGCGAACCGGATATTTCCTGCAAAGCCTGAAAAAGTCTGAGCTAAGCGAAGAACAGCAGACTCTGATGGTCGGGATACTGGGGTGCTTTATTGATCATTTTTCCGTTCTGGCGGCTCATTATGCAAAAGCAATACGGGACATCGCAGATATTCAGATAGACGAAAATCTCAGCGGCCCTCTCTCCCATTATCAACTCCGGGCAGGCGATGTGGCTGACCAGATTTTTCAGCGGGAGATGCGGGAACCGGTAGCGGGGCTGCGGGCGATGGCGGAATGTCTGCTGCATCTCCGTGACCGGGAGATGCGGGAGAATTATGCCAGCCTTCTTGCAGCCGCATCCGATGGCCGCCCGATGCGGCGCGGGCGGGGTTCTATCCGGCAACGCGGCGGGCACTGGTACTACCGTTTTTATATGAAGGACGAAAACGGCCGCCCGATCCAGCGGGAGTTTGCGGGCGGGGAAAACCGGCTGGAAACGGAGACGATGCTCCGTCGGGCAATGATGGACTATGCCGAAGGGAATTTACGGTTCCGGGCGGACCGGATTACCCTGGGGGAACTGCTGGACATCTGGATGGAGGAGCTGAAAGTCAGCAGCAAAAGCAACGGCACCCTGATGCTCTACCAAGGCGTCGTCAACCGCATCAAGCAGCACCCCATCGGCCGCCGGAAGCTCCGCAGCATCACCTCCGACGCCCTTCAGCAGTACATCGACGCCCTATGCTTCGGGAGTGAGGAGACGCGGATGCTGAGCACAGGGTATGTGCGGGTGTACCAGGCGGTGCTGCAGGGCGCTTTCCGGTTCGCGGTCTTCCCGGGGAAACTGCTGGTGCATAATCCGATGCAGTATGTGATCCGCCGGGAGAAGCCGCCGGAAACCGTGCTGTTCGAGTCGGAGGAGGAGCGGATGGAGACGGTGACCCACGGGGAGTTTCTGGCGCTGTGCGAGGGGCTGCAGGGGCACCCGGCGCTCTTGCCCGTGCAGATTTCGTACTACACCGGGATGCGGCTGGGGGAAGTCTGCGCGTTGACATGGCAGGACATCGACCTAAAAGAGCAGTGCGTGACCGTGCGGCGGAGCATCCGCTACAACGGCGCGACCCACCGCATCGAGCTGTCGACGACCAAACGGGCCAAAATCCGCACGGTCGCGTTTGGGGACACACTCGCGTCCCTGCTGCGTACAGCCCGCCAGCGCGCCGAAAATACCGTCCGGCGGGTTCGCTGCTGCTACCATATCGCGACCGATAAAGGCCGCCGCCATTATGTCCTGGAACAGCTGCCGCAGGACGAGGAACTGCCGGAGGAGTTCCTGCCGCTGGATTTTGTCTGCGTGAAGGCGGACGGGTCGTTTACTTCGCCCGACCTGGTGGAAAAAACCTGTAAAAAAAGGGCGGCACGGATCCCGGGGATGGAGAATTTTCATTTTCATATGCTGCGCCATACCTACACGACCAATCTGCTGAAAAATGGTGCGTCACCGAAGGACGTTCAGGAGCTTCTCGGCCATTCCAACGTGACCACGACGATGAACGTTTATGCCCATTCGACAACCGAAGCAAAACGCAGCTCGGCCCGGCTTTTGGACAATATTTCGGATAAAGTTTAGATTTTATGGTGAATATTGTCATATTTTGTCGTTTTTTGTCGGCAAATTGCCGCTGTCAAGGGAAGAAACAAGGGAAAAACGCGGCTTTTTGTGCAGCAGCAAACCAGTTGATTAAAAAAATCCGAACTGATCACAAAAAAATACAGCTCGCATTTGTACAAATTGCCAACAGGGCCGGGTCAAAAAGTTTCTTCTATATAATATTCACCCAGGTTTCACACAAAATATGCGAAACCCTCTTGCAAAATGCCCCAATATGTGCTATGATAGACGTATCAAAGGGCGCGACGGAGTGAAAATGGGCAAAAGGAAAAAGGCCCCAAAATTAATAAGTGTCGGGAAAAAGCCCATCTGTTGCATCAAAAATTACGATTTGTAAATAATTTCCAAGAAAAGTTTTTTATACCCCCCTCAAAACAAAAAACCGCCGAAATTGCCTAAAAGGGCTTTACGGCGGGATTTTTTTTTGCTATAATCTAACCATAGCCTTGAGGCACACGAAAAGATGTGGCTACCCCAACAACTACGGATTGACGGATGTCACAAGGTCAAGTCCAAAATCCGATTCCATTCGGGAACCGGTAAAAGGACGACAAATCTATTTATGGAGGATGAAATTCGAAATGAAAAAGAGAATTCTCGCTCTGGCTCTCGCCGGAACTACCGCTTTTTCTGTGTTCGGTGCGGCTATGAGCGCTAATGCGGGTTATGTTCAAGACGCTAATGGCAACTGGCTTGTAACGGACGATGCTTCTACCCATGTTTGGTATGAAAATGATGAATACGTTCAGTATTCTCCTGTAGCAACTAAGATCGAGGTTACTGCTGCTGCTGATGGCACTACAAGTAACATCATTGATTACTACACGGATGAGAGCGATAAAAATAATATCGTAACTATTGGTGTACCTGATAATAATGCCTATGAATCGACTGCTTTGAACGAATATCTGGCTGGTAGAGAGATCGTTGAGAACTACAAAGGTCTTTATTATGTTCCATGTGTTGACAAGTACTTTAATGAGAGTGCTGCAGCTACCGATGGAGCGGACCTGACTGACGCTCAGTTGACGACCGCAGGCATTACAAAGGTAATTGCTGGTGGAGATGCCGGAAATACCACGCCAACGTACGTTTATAGCGGGGTTACTTTTACCTCTCTGAAAGATGTTTTCGATGCAATGGTAGATAACGGTAATGCCACTTTCAAATATTATTGGAGTGCTAACTGGTCAAGCGCAGATCATCCAGCGAAGGATTCCCTCACCGGTATTCCTACTAAGAGCCAGTATATTTCCGCATACATTGTAGAGCACATGGTGAGTGTTACTGGTGCTGCTACAATTGGCTCTGTTATTGTAAACGACGATTATACTACTCCTTACTACAACTGGACTTTCAATAGTGCTACTACTACTGATGGCGAAATTTCCCTGAGCGATGTTGTTACTTATAGAGATACTGCAACTGGTACGCTGGTAACTGAGAGCGTTTATGTTCCTACTATCTTTGCTTATGACTATGTTTACAACAACAACTTTGCTACCACCGCTAGCAATATTGCAAACAACTGGAGCAACACAATTGATGCATCTAAGGCATTGGGTACTGGTACTTATACCGCTGAAAGAGGCGCAGGCAACACCACTTATGGCGTTCGTGCTGATGTAATCGCTGACTGGGTAGATTTCCTGGACGAACTGGCAATCAACCATGACAACGGTTATCGTGAGACCCGTGAAGAATTCCTTGCAAACTACACGGATATCTATGCAAACGATCCGGTATACAACCCCAATACGGGTGCTCTGGTTGGTTATGACCCTGTAGACCTGTACAACCTGGATCAGCTGCTCAACGATATCTATGACCTGAGCGCTAAGAATGCTGGCAGATATGGCACCAGCGGCGATGTCAGAGGTTACTACAATGCCAACACCTCTGAGATGGTTTACCTGATGCAGCAGTACAACAAATACTTCAACGACTATGTCAACAAAGAAGAAGTTGCTACTGGTGAATGGGGCGATTTCCTCCTTGAAATTCTGAATGCTGCTGAAGCTGACGACTTCAAGAAATCTGCTGATTACAAGAAGTATATCAACAGAGTTGAAGATCTTGCTGACGCTTACGAAGAAGCTACTACTGTTAACATGATCAAAGAAGCAGAAGTCGGCATGTATGAACTGCTTACCGATCTGAACAGCAGTTACAGAGCCGCTGGTAGTGTTGACAAGACTGAACTGTCTGCTACTATGGAGAGTCTGTACTTCAACATTGGTACTCCTGGCACAACTTACACCACCGCTCCTTCTACTGTTACTACAAACGTAGATTATAAGACCTACGATTACTATGTGGCAGTTGCTGCAACCACCAAGGTCAATGATTGGTATTTCACCGCTAAACTGGCTCCTGGTTACTACTCTCTGTATCCTCAGGCTGACTATGTTGAAGCTGGAAATACTGTTGCAGTTTACAATGGTAACCAGGCAGCTGCTGATTACACTGGTACTGCTACTGACGAATATCAGTGGTTCTGGAACGTTTACCAGCTGGCAGCTAACATGAAGGCTGACAACACCAAACAGGGCTCTATCGATGCAATCGACGAAGCTTTGAATGAAGCAGTAGCTGCTCTGGAAGCTACCGTTACTCCTACTTCTACTGAGACTTCCGCTCTGGAAGAGATGGTTGAAGAGTACGACGGCAAGATCGAAACCGACTACAACGCAGGATACTATGCTAAGTATACGCAGGCAAATGAATTTGCGGATGTTGCGGAAGGCAAATTGCAGACTAGAGTTGCACGTTATATCGTTGGCGTAGCTGGCGAAGCTCTGACCTATCAGGGCACTCAGATTACTGTTACCAAGAACATGATCAAAGAATTGCAGAGTGCTATCGCTGACGGTGAAGATGCTCTGACTGCAATCAAGAACAGTTCTGATTACAATGCTGCTCAGGTTACCGCTCTGAACAAGGCGATCGCTGTTGCTCAGAAGATTGTAGACCAGTATAACGGTGTTGCTACAAGTACTACCGTTAATAAGGTTTCTACTGGCCTTGTTGGAGATAAAGATCAGTTTGTCATTTCTGATCTTGACAATGCTATCGAAGGTATTGATGACGCTATCAACTATAGCGAAATCATCATGGGCTGGAGCAAGAACGACGCTGGCAAGTGGCTGTATGGCACCGATG
>CAYWRQ010000080.1:0-12516 GCA_964460915.1 uncultured Oscillospiraceae bacterium | reverse complement strand
CGATAAGGACGGCAACTTTATGTGGCCGGGCTTCGGCGACAATATGCGCGTTCTGATGTGGATCCTTGCCCGCTGCGACGGCTCTGTTGACGCTGTCAAGACCCCGATCGGCTACGAGCCCAAACCCGAAGACATCAACATCGAAGGCCTGAAGGATGTCACCATCGACACCATCAAGGACCTCTTAAGCGTTGACGTACTGGCTTGGGAAGAAGACGTTTACCGTCCTGTTACCGGTATCGAAGCGTTCTATGCGAAGTTCGGCGACAAGCTGCCTGCTGAGATGAAGAAACAGCTCTTCAACCTGAAGGTCAGACTGGCAAACGCTGAATAATTCCTTTTCAATGTAACCCCTGAATAGCAAAGCCCCCTCTGGATTACCGGAGGGGGGTTTTTATTCACTCAAAAACATAAATAAAAGATATATATAATAATATAAAAAAATATTTACAACGCTCGCAAATCATTGTATAATATAATTGTAATAGCTATTACATGATTCGTTCTTTTTTCTCTTATGGAGGTGGTAAAATAAAAAAGGTTCTTTCCGCTATTTTATCGATTTGCTTAATTCTAACATTTACTTGCAGTACTGTTTGGGCTGAATCCGATCATTATTCTGACGAACATATTATAGCAGCATCAGATTCTATGGACGATCAATTTGATATAGATCTGGCCGGTGGAACGTGTACTGCTTGTGGAAATTTTTCTTTAGCTGTCGTATGTAATGGTGATTTCTTTATATATGACCAAGGATACCATAATTATTTATTCGGCACAAAACAGTGTTATGCTACCTACTATCGTTGTTCTTCTCAAAGAATGTGTATAATCTGCTATCATATTGATGAACGTTATGGAAACCATGATTGTTACGAAAAACATCAATCATGTTCTTATGGGAATTATAAGGTGTGTCCATGTGATTACAAGCCATCAAGCTACCCGTAAAAGGAAACTATCATGAAAAAATTACAAAATAAAATTGTTTTTTTGCTTTATGTACTGATATCTCTCTTTTCTCTATGGGGTTGTGATAAAGCGCAAAATGAAAGCACATCAAAATCATTACAGAGTCTCGAGATAAACGGCAGCTTTGTTTTCAACGAAAACATTCCCTACGGCACCGGCTGGGAGGATGCGATTGCATATTACGGCACCGACCTCGACAAGTTAGAGGAATGGGAGTATTCGACCGGCGACTCTCCTTTTTTCCAGCCGGAACAGACCGTAAAGCTTGACAATATCGAGTGGCAGCAGAGCCTTTTCTTTAACGGCGGAATGGAGTTTACGCACGGTACCTACCAATGCTCCCTCTCTAACCCGGACGATTTGGAAAAGATCGTACAGCAGCTTTACGGCGCATACGGTAATGGCCAGATGACGCAGCAGGAGTTTACCGAGTACCTGGATGGCCTGAATCGGGCAAGGCTCAGCGATTACTGGGCAGCGGAAGACGGCAGCTGTCTCATGCTCCTGATTTTGGGGAGTGGAGAGCAGTATACCGTATCTATCCTCTGTTCCGAAAATACGGACGGCGTTTTTTCCGGCCGTGAAGAAATTTCGATTCCAAAGCCGGTCAACTAAATTTTAACTCCTTTCCCTGCCTGAAAAACAGGCAGGGATTTTTCTGCGATTTATACAGAAAAAATGTCGTTTTCCCCTTATCAAGTTATGGTTTTTGTGTTATAATAATGTATATGGCTGCGCCAAGACCTCACCCACCCCTACCTATGCAGCCGGGAATGTTCAGAAAGGAACACGGTTATGAAACACAAACATCTTTTGATATATAAACTCGCCGCCCTTATGCTCTCTCTCACCCTTTGCTGCGCCGCCCTTCCGATGCCGGTTTCCGCCCAAGCGGACGGCAGTTCGTCCGGCAGCTCCGAAGCTTCCGGGGAAAGCGCGGAAAGCGGCGATCCTTCCGGGGATACCTCCGACAGCGCGGACCTTTCCCAGCCCGCCGGCAGTCCGGACCTCGCCGCGCCGGAAAACACGTCCCAGACGGAAATATCGACCGGCTTTACCGTGAATTCAACGGCGGTCTACCTGGTCAACACCGATTCCGGCATTGTCATCTATCAGAAAAATGCCGATACCCCGATGTATCCGGCTTCTCTGGTCAAGATTATGACCTGCCTGCTGGCAATCGAAAATTGCAGCGACCTGAACGCGACAGTCACTTCTTCCTATACGGTATTTGATCGGCTGTGGGGGTTGAACGCTTCCAATGCCGGGCTGTATCCTGGTGAGGAAGTGCGAATAAAGGATCTTCTCTACGGGCTGATGCTCCCTTCCGGCTGTGACGCGGCCGGGATCATCGCCGAAACAGTCGGCGGCAGCGAGGAAGGCTTTGTGGCGATGATGAACCAGAAAGCGAAGGAAATCGGCTGCACCAGCACCAACTTCACCAACTCCACCGGCCTGCACGACCCAAACCAGTACACCACCGCCCGGGATATGTATCTGATCACGGCCTATGCGATGCAATATGACATTTTTACGGAAATCTCAACAACCTATTCATATACAATGCCCTCGACCAATAAAAATAACGAGCGGGTCATTAACCATACCTGCTCGATAATGAACCCTTCCAGCAGCTACTACAGTCCCTATATCTATGGCATTAAAACGGGCACCACCGATGAAAGCGGACGGAACCTGGTTTCCTATGCGTCTAAGGACGCCTATAACTATATGCTGATTACAATGGGTGCGCCGATTTACTACGAAAACGGCGATACCATCCCGCAAAATCTCAGCTTTACCGACGCGCTGAATTTCTACGACTGGGCCTTTAACGACTGGGCGGTGCAAACCATCGTCAAAACCACCGATGTGAAGGGGCAGGTCAAGGTGGATCTCTGCTCCGCCAAAGACCGGGTCAACGCGGTCCCCGAAACGGAGGTCAGCCGGCTGATGCTCAAATCCATCGACACCACCTCCCTGCAGATGATCCCGCAGTTCACACAGGACACGGTGGATGCGCCGGTTCAAAAGGGACAGATCCTTGGGACCCTGACGATCCGGATGGCCGATGAAACGATCGCGACGGTCAACCTGGTCGCAGCGGAAAGCCTGGAGAAAAGCCCTTGGTTGGCCTTTTGCCGCGGAGTCGCCCACTTCTTTACCTCGCCCGGATTCTGGCTGACGCTGCTGCTGCTCATTGCCGGTTTTGTGGCGTGGCTCTTTATCATGCGGCAGATCAACATCAACCGCCGCCGCAAACGCCGGGCCGCAAGAAGCCGGACAGGCTCCTCCGCAGGCCGCACCCGGGCCGCTTCCCGCAGCAATACGATCCGCAAATCGTCCAACTACCGCGGCCCATCCACCAGATCCGGCTCCGGTCAGTCTGCTTCACGCAAGTCCCCTTCCCGCTCATCCGGAAACCGCACCTCCAATAATCAAAGACGCCCCCGCAAATAAACGGGGACAGCAAAAAGGACGTCCAAAAGGGCGTCCTTTTATTATGCAGCTATACGATTGTCAAAGGATACAGGTCTTATTTCTTAATAAAAGACATACAGTCGGTGCAGGCATCCTGGGTCGGATGACATTCGTGGGTGCCGACCGTGATGCAGGACAGGCTGCAGTAGTCCTCGTTCATGCAGTGATTGCGGCAGCTTTCTACGGTGCATTTGATAGAGCGATTCGGAGTATCCATTTCAAATCGGTCCTTTCTTATTTTTTTGCCGCCCATCGGCGACAGATTCAGTATGTGCCGGAAGGGACAGAATATGCGCCTGCATATTTCATTTTTTCCGGGTGATACTAAGAGCATCCCATTAGGAAAGGAAGATCGCAATGAACCAGATCCGTTTTGAACAATCCGAGACTGCCCGCAATTTGATGCGGGCCTTTGCCGGCGAAAGCCAGGCAAGAAACCGTTACACCATCGCGGCCCATACCGCCTCCGAGAGCAGACAGCACCTTTTGAGCCAGCTGTTTACCTTTACCGCCAACCAGGAAAAGGAACACGCGGCGATCCTTTGGAATATGATGGCGGAGCTAAGCGGACAAAATGTCCAGATCGAGGGCGGATACCCGGTCGAAACCTCGACCGATTTGGTGACGCTGCTGCAATCCGCCGCCCATAACGAGGAGGAAGAGGCCAAAATCGTGTATCCGCAATTTGCCAAAATCGCAAAGGAGGAAGGGTTCCTCCGCCAGGCGGATTTCTTTACCCGGCTGGCGTCGATTGAACAGACCCATTCCGACCGGTTCCGGCGCTTTTCCGACCTGCTCAGCCAGTCTAAGCTCTTTTCCGGCGGCGTACAGGGCTGGCTCTGCCTGAACTGCGGCTATATCCACGAAGGGGAATCTGCCCCGCAGAGCTGCCCGGTATGCAGCCACCCGCAAGGCTATTTTATCCGCTCTGACCTCTCCCCCTTCCGCGGTTAATTCCTCCCCTTGCTATTCTCCCGCTGCCGCGTTATAATAAAAGAAAACGAAAAGGAAGGACAGCTATGAACATCCTTATTTTAGGCGGCAACGGGACAATCGGGGGCGCCATCACCCGGCGGCTGCTGCAAAATCCCGACACTGAGCTGACCATGCTTCTGCGGCCGGGACGGACGACGGCTTACCCCGTCCGGGTCTGTTACGGCGACGGCAATGATGAACAGCTGCTGTCGGCCCTCCAGCGGGATCGGCAGTTTGATATCGTCATCAACCTGCTGATCTTCACCCCGGAGCAGGCGGAAATGAACCTGCGGGTATTTTCAAACGTAAAACAATTTATATTCATCAGCACCGTCTGCGTGAATGACCGCGCGGACACGGTTGTATTTACCGAAGAAAGCCCGGTCGGCAATGCGGAAAGCCCTTACGGGCAAAACAAGCGGAGCGCCGAGGAGGTCTTTTTGTCCGCAGCCAAAAACGGGTACCCGGTTACGATCGTGCGCCCGACCCAGACCTACGGAGGGGAAAAACTGCCGCTGTCGGTCAAGGGGAAAAGCTATTGGGGCATCTGTCAGCGGATTTTGGACGGAAAACCGGTCATTGTCCACGGGGATGGGACTTCTACCTGGGTGAGTACCTACTGCGATGACTTTGCGCGCGGCTTTTCCGCACTGGTCGGCAATCCAAAAGCACTGGGAGAAATCTTCCAGATCACCTCGGACGAGGTGCTGACCTGGAACCAGATGTACAAAATCCTGGGAGAGGAGCTGGGACGAAAGCCGGATATCGTCCATATTCCGACGGATATACTCGTCCGGATCGGCATGGGCGGCGGCATCCGCGGCGACAAGGAAGCAAGCGTAATCTTTGACAACACAAAGCTGAAAACCCTCGCGCCGGATTTTTCGCCGGAGATTTCCTTCCGGGAAGGGGTCCGTCTCTATCTAAAGGGGATCTCGGAGCATCCGGAACGCAAAACGGCGGATCCGGAGTTTGACCGGAAATGCGATGCGGTCTGTGCCGCATGGAAAAAGATGGCCGAGGAGTTCGGAAAGTAATACATATTTCTGCTTACAGAACCGCTCCCCGTCTTTTGACGGCAAACACTCTCTTTTGGCCTGTTTACGCCATCTTTTTTGTCATAAAAATTTATGTAATTTAAACAAGATTATATATGTTTTTTTGCTTTTTCTGTTAATGTTCATATTTTCTTATTGACAAATGCTGGAAAATGGTGCATAATAAAATTGTACCAAATCAGTATACAGCTAAATTTGTATTGGATGGTACATGAAATGGTACAAGGCCTCAAAATGGGGACGGGTTCGTTCTCATTTTTAGATGGGAGGAATTTATATGGCAACGAGCACTGTAATCACAATTAGCCGTCAGTTTGGCAGCGGAGGCCGTTTGATTGGTAAAAAATTGGCCGAAAAGCTTGGCGTTCCTTTCTATGATAAGGAACTCATTGAACTCGCCGTGGAAGAAAGCGGTTTCAGTAAGGAAATTTTTGAAAAGGTAGATGAAAGAGCTTCCAGCAGTTTATTGTATACCCTCTCTGTCAGCCCTGGTATTATGCATGGCGTAACGGGCATGGCGGATCTCCCTCTGAACGATAAAGTCTTTTTAGTACAGACCAAGATTATCAAAGAAGTAGCTTCTAAGGGCGGCTGTGTCATTGTCGGACGCTGCGCAGATTATATCTTAAAAGAATTTGATAACGTCGTCAATGTGTTTATCCGTTCGAACATGGCGGATCGGATTGACCGCGCAACCAATGTATATAAGATCAATTATTCCAACGCGCAAAAGGAAATTCAGCGCAATGACAAAAAGCGCGGCAACTACTACAGCTTTTATGCCCACAGCAAATGGGGCGTTGTGGATAATTATGATCTGTGCGTCAACAGCGGCAAGATCGGCATCGATCAATCGGTAGATGTAATCGCCGAATACGTTGAGCATTTTGAAGCCAAGAGAAAGGCTTCAAAGGCCGCCAAATAATATTTGACATTTTCTTTTCTCTTTCTCCTTTATTTCAGAATCCCCCGTGCCTAAACTGGTACGGGGGATTCGCCTTTTTTCGGTTTTCGGCATAAAAATGCCCCATAGCGCAGTCTCGAAATTTTCGTAATTTCGCGTGTCTGCACGATGGGGGCCTATCCGGCTTCATTCCGCAGGTTTTCCTTATGACTTCTTTTTCTCCTCGTGAGATGTCCCCGCCTCAAGGGTCTGGGCTTCTTCCTCCTCGTTCTTGATCTCCCAGTGAATCAGGAAGGTAAGTGCCGCCCGCAGCAGGATAATCGCGCCGACAATCATGATTTCGGACAGGTCGCGGACGACGACCGTACGCAGAATCTCGCTGCCCAGCTTAAATTCCAGCCCCATCGCCATCCCCTTCGCCAGCTTCAGCCGGGTCAGCGGGTCGCGGCGGACAAAATTGTAGACGCCCTGCACACCGGCCAACGTAATAATCACGATACCGACGATCTCAAAGAGGATAATGGCGTATTCCGCCAATCCTTTTACGATCTGATCCAAAATTGAAAGAAGATTCATAATGCTGCTTAACCCTTTCTGCGTTCCGTTCGGGAAAAATCGACTCAAAACGTCATTCTTTTTCCTCTATTGTAGCACAGCACAGCCTATCTTGCAAGTGGAATTTATAGTACCATGACCAGTGTCCCCGCCGCGATCAGGATCCCGCCGATAATGGACTTAGCGGACGCGGTTTCGTGGAGGAAAACAAAGGCAAGGATCAGCGTAAAGACAATACTCAGCTTATCGATCGGCGCGACCTTGGAGACCTCCCCCATTTCCAGCGCCTTATAATAGCACAGCCAGGAGGCGCCGGTCGCAACCCCCGATAGGGCCAAAAAAAGCCAGCTTTTCTGCGTAATATCCTTAATGCCGCTCTGGGTACCGGTGATAAACACCATCCCCCAGGCCATGACCAGGATGACGACCGTCCGGATGGCAGTGGCCAGCGTCGAATTCACCCCCTGGATCCCGACCTTTGCCAGAATCGAGGTCAGCGCCGCGAAGACAGAAGATAAAAGCGCATAAATCATCCACATTTCAAATTCCCCTTTCCTTATTCTTTTTTCTGCACCAAGGCAGACAGCGTTTCATAGGAAGCTTTCCGCTCGGACTTTGACTTATGATAAATCGTGTCGAGCACATCCAGGAATACCTCCAGCTTTTCCTGCGGGATCTCTTCCAGCAGCCAGGCGTAATAGAACGCTTCCAGCGCCGCCTGTGTATTTTTCAGGTTATCCGCCTTTTCCGTGGCGAAAATCTGCCGCCGCCGGTTATCCTCCGGATGGGCCTGCCGGGTCACAAACCCCTTCCGTTCCAGCCCCGCCACCAGATGGGCCACAGCGCTCTTTTCCCGATACAGCTGGCGGCAGATTTCATCCGCGCAGATGCCGGGATGCTTGCGAATACAATGCAGCACCTCATACTCGCTGGAGCCAAGCCCCATCCCTTTGGCCTGCGACTGGACAAAATGGGCGGCATTCCGAGCGATTTTTGTCATCTCACGTCTGCTTACATCCATTCCTCATCCTCAATTCCTTTCAAAAAGTTGTGCGCTCAACTAAATACAGGATAGCACAATGATACCGGCCTGTCAACCACTATGCAGCGATTTGCGCAGATTTTTTATTCATTCCCCTTGACAAATATATCGGCCGCCGTTATAATAGATATATCGGGAGCCGATATAACGGAAGACGAGTATGTGGAGGGATGAGATGGAATCCATTGCGTTGACCGAGGCGGTCTATTATATCCTCTTGTCGCTGGATCAGCCGATGCACGGGTACGGTATCATGCAGAATACCGAGCGATTAAGCGGCGGACGGGTTCGGTTAGCGGCGGGAACGCTGTACGGAGCACTGAATACCCTGCTGGAAAAAGGGTGGATCCGGGCGCTGCCGGGCGAGAAAAACAGCCGCAAAAAAGAATATCAGATTACAGATGAGGGACGGATCGCCGTTCTCCACGAGATGGAACGGCTGGCGGAGCTGCTGCGAAACGGACAGCTGCTGACTGCGGCCTGGCTGCAGGAGCAGCGGAAAGGATGAAGCTTTATGATCAAACGGATTCGTAAGCTATGGTGGGTATGGGATTTTGACAAGGAGGAGGACTGGTACAATGAGATGGCGGCGCGCGGATTGAACCTGGTCCAAATCCTGCCGTTTCACTATTTTTTTGAGCCGGGCACGCCGGGGGAATATATCTACCGCCAGGAACTGCTCGACCAGCTCCCCTCCCGCCCGGAGAGCCAGGCCTATATCCAGTTTATGGAGGAAACCGGTGTGGAAGTGGTCTGCACCTATTACCGCTGGGTGATCTTCCGGAAGAAGGCGGAGGAGGGAGCGTTTGATCTCTTTTCCGACCTCGATTCCAAAATCCAGCACTTAAGGCGGATCAATGCGCTGATGGTCCCGCTCGGGGTCCTAAATCTGATGGCCGGGCTGAACAACGTTTTCTTATCCTTTACAGCAGACAGCTCCGTAAATTTTGGACTGGGGATCCTTTCCCTGATCATCGGAGGACTCATTACCGCGGGCATTGTCCGGGTAACCAAAATGATCCGCCGGCTTTCAAGAGAACGGGATATCCATGAATAGGAGGTAGATTTATGTTTCAGGATTTTGTTTCGGCGGCGCTGCCCTGGGTTGTCCTTGGCATTGCGCTCGCCGTAGCCGCAGTATTCAGCCAAAACGGGAGGAATCACAAATGAAGGAAATAAACCCAATGTTACGAAAAGGATACCTCTATCTGCTCGCCGGCGGCGTCTGCTCCGGGCTGGGCCAGTTTGTCAGCGCACGGGCAAATACCTTTACCGACTGGGAGTTTGCCAGCGGGGTACTGCTGGGGGCCGCGATTTTTGCCTTCCTGCACGCAGTCTATTTTCTCGGCGTCCGGATCCGGCAGCTACGCGATCAAGATCAAAAAAAGTAATAGATCTTCCCTTTTATTCTGATCATACCGGCAAACCGGGTTTTCCCCGGCCGGCACTTCATTCCTGCATTTTTGACAGATCCCTCTGGATATGTTACAATGAAACTGACATAAAGCAGAAAGAAGGATGAAAGCATGGAAAACTTTGAAAAGAAGCTGGAACAGCTGAAAAATACATCCGCCCGGCTGAAAAAATTCGGGGAGCTGGGCGGGATCGCAGGCTATGATATGACCGCAACCGCTGCCAAAGGGGCGGCAAAGCGGCGCGGTGAGCTGCTGGCCTTTGTACGGGCGGAATCCCGTAAGACCCTTCTCTCCCCGGAAACACAGGAACTGGTGGCTTACTTTTCCCAGCCGGAGCAGTATCAGAAGCTGCCCGACGTATTCAAAGGAGAACTGCGGCTGTACAAGCGCCGGATAAATTCGGTGACCGGCGTGCCCGAATCGCTGCTCAACGAAAGCGCCGCCTTAAACAGCTCGACCGAGCAGATGTGGATCCAGTGCAAATACAGCGGTGAATATACCGAGCTGACTGGGAACATCCGCCGGATCATCGACCTGGAAAAGGAAATTGCCCAGGCCAAGCGGGAGGCGGCCCATCTCCCCGCGCCCGCCCATCCCCTCGACCCGATTATCGACGGCACCGATGCCGGAATGACCGTTCAGAAGCTCAGCGAGCTGTTCGGCGAAATCAAAAGGCGCACCGTCCCGCTGGTGCTCGCAATCGGCGAAAAAGGGGTTCAGCCCGACCGCTCCTTTGTCAGGAGAGGGTACGATGCCGGGAAACAGATCGAGCTTTGCTGGAAAATCCTTGAAAAGATGGGGTATTCCGCCCGGTACGGGATCATGGGCAAGGGCGAGCATCCCTGCACTTACGGCATCAACCGGTACGACGTCCGCTTTACCAACCATATCCACGAGGACGACCTGCTGCAGGCGCTGAACTCCGCCATGCACGAGGGCGGCCACGGGCTGTACGAGATGAACGTGTCGGAGGAATATCTCGACCTCCTCGTCGGCAGCGGCAGCCACGGCGCGCTCCATGAGGGCAGCTCCCGCTTCTGGGAGAATATCGTCGGCCGCAGCCTTCCTTTCTGGGAATATGCGGCGCCGATCTATAAAGACGCTTTTCCCGATAAGCTTGGTGACGTCGGGCCGATGGACTTTTACCGGGCGATCAATTGCGCAAAGCCGGGAACCGTGCGGATTTATGCCGATGAGCTGACCTATAACCTGCACATTATGCTGCGGTTTGAGCTGGAAAAGATGCTGTTTGACGGTTCCCTGTCGGTCGATGATCTGTCCGACGCCTGGAGCCAGATGATGAAAGAGTACCTGGGCATCACGCCCGAAAAGCCCGAGGAAGGCTGGGTGCAGGATATGCACTGGCCGGCCGGGATGTTCGGCTATTTCCAGTCCTATACCCTCGGCAACCTCTATAACGCCCAGATCGCCCATGCAATGCGGAAGGACCTGCCGCAGTTTGACGCCCTTCTCCGGGAAGGGAACCTGGCACCGATCCGGGAATGGATGACTGAGCACTGGTACCGCCACGGCTGCGTCTACACCGACGACCAGCTGATCCGGGAAATGACCGGGGAACCGCTGTCGGCGAAGTTCCTCTGCGATTACCTGGAGGAAAAATTTAGGGCGCTGTACGAGCTGTAAGCGCAAAAAAAGCCTGTTCCCCTGCAGAACAACAGAAAAAGGCACGGTAGATTTCGATCCGCCGTGCCTTTTTTGTATGCCTATTTATGATTCAGTGCCGCAGCCGCCGACGCTCCGGCCAGCCGTCCCGAGGACCAGGCCCATTGCAGGTTAAACCCGCCGCAGTCCCCGTCGATATCGTACAGTTCCCCGGTGACATAGATGCCCGGGACGCGTCTGGACTCCATCGCAGCCGGATCAAAGCCGGACGTTACGGCACCGCCCAGCGTCACCTGGGCGTTCTTCATCCCGTTTGTCCCGGTCACGGGGAGCGGAAAGCCCTTCATCAGCCCCGCTGTATCCGCCAATTCCTTTTCGGTCAGGGAGGACGCCGGGCGCGAAAGGGGCTGCACCCCCGCCGTTTTCAGCAGGCACTGCCCCAGCCGCTTCGGGACAAAGCCGGTCATAAAGTCCTCCAGCCGTTTATCCCGCCGCGCCTTTTTCCGCCCCGCCAGCACGACGGCAATCCGTTCCTCCAAAAGGTCGGACGCGAAGTCGATCAGGAGCCGCGCCCTTTTGCCCGCTTGCAGCAGCCGCGCCGCCGCAGCTGAGAGCTGCAAGACCGGAGGCCCCGAAACCCCGTAATCGGTAAAGAGCAGCTCACCCTTTTCCCGCCGCACTGGGCGCGTACCGTCCGACAGGGTCAGACAGGCGTCAAACTTGCTGCCGGAAAGGCCCTTTGTGGCGGACACATCGGTGCGAAGCTGGACGATACCGGGGAGCCGCTCGGTTACCGAGTGCCCCAGCTGCTTTAGGAGCCGGTACCCCCAGTCGCTCCCGCCCAGGCCTGCGGACGCTTCTCCCCCGCAGGCGAGAATTACCTTACGGGCGAGGAGAACTTGCTGCTCCTGCCCCGTAAAAACGTCGAGCGCAAACCCGCTCCCCTTCTGCCGCACGCCCCGCACCTCGGTCTCCGTCCGGACATCAACTCCCAGCCGCTCCATCTCCAGCCGCAGAATATCTAAAACCGCTGCCGCCTGCAGCGAACGGGGGTACATCTTCCCGTCCTCCTCCTCCACGGCCATCAGCCCCATTTTATAGAAAAAATCGAGGTTGCTCTTGACCGGGTAGCGCTGAAAAGCGGCCCGCACAAAGGACGGATCGCCGCCATGGTAGCGGTCTTCCCCTGCAAAGCGGTTGGTCAGGTTGCAGCGCCCGTTGCCGGTGGCGAGAAGCTTTCTCCCGACTCTGGCGCCCCGCTCCAGGAGGGTTACGCTCCCCGGCGGAAGGACGGCCGCCGATGTAATCGCCGCAGCCATGCCGGACGCGCCGCCGCCGACGATGATCAGAGGGATGGTGGACATCACGCAGCTCCTTTCTAAATCTCATCCATGGAATCAATTGGTATTCGCCATATTTTTCATAGGTTCTCCCCATTTTCCAAGATATTTTCCATCAATGGAACAATACGTTTCTTCGCCCGGAGCC